>CAZGXW010000125.1:0-1646 GCA_964529975.1 uncultured Fimbriimonadaceae bacterium | reverse complement strand
CTAGTCTAAAGTGTAGCTGGACTGACCGGGTTCGCGTCACGACGGAGGCAGTACCGGAGGCAAAGATGAGTTCGTGTAGCCTGCGTTGCGCGATGGCGATCTTCTTGCTCGCGACTGTTTCGGCGTGCTCAACGCCCAAGGCCGGGGGCCTATTTCGCGACACCGAGGCCCTGGGCAAGGGGCACTATGTTGACAAGTCACGAGTCGATTTAGCGGCACTTCGGGAGGCGAACTTCTCAGCGATCGTGCTCGCGGAGATCGATACCTCGCGGGTTGCCGACCAGGACGGAATCACGCGGCAGGAAGGCGCCGCTACCCTCTTCCAGGCACTGACGCAGGCGCCGTCCGATCCGCGCGTTCTTAAGCTCTCGGGCTCGGGTGCAATCGGTCGCCTTGAAGTCGCGATTGTCGAAATGTCCACGGGAGATGCCATTGCCCGCGTGCTTGCTGGCGAGCTCGGAGCGGGGCACGCGTGGGTCCAGGTCGATGCACGCCTCGTGAACCCCACCTCAGGCCAGGTCGTGGCCGAGTTTTCAGATCGGCAGCGCGGATCGGGAGCCATCGGGTTCCGTGATACCTTTGGCAGCTCGGGACCGGCCATGGTGCGCGAGATGCTCACGGGAATCGGTAGGGCTCTTCGCGACGAGCTTCGTAACATCTTTTATCCGCAATGACGCAATGAGCAGCTGCGCAGGCTTCGGTCGACTTTCTCATCGAGGGCTTTGAATAGCTTGTCGTCGGCTTTCGACTCATCGCTGGCCATGCTCAGCGCCTCCTGCTGGGACACCTCATCGCCGCTCTCGCCCCAACACCGCACGATGCGGATCGCGCCGTGATCAAAGAGGGTCGTGCACCTCGTCGTCCTATCCGCCCACCAGCTTGTCTTCTCACCATGCCATTGGTTGGCAGCGAAGGTACCCGCCAGCTTGTCCTTGCCTGCTGATTCGGGAAAGGACGAGCCGTACCACATGCGGTACGGTCCGTCTCTGAGACCGAGCCGATAGGTAACTTCGAGGACCTTCGCGCCTCCGGAATCCCAAAAGGCCCACAACCCAGTCCTGTGACCGTCCTTGAATTCTCCCTTGACGGCCACCGTGCCTGCCGAGTCGCGGAGCTCAAACGGCCCCTGCGGCTTGCCATCGGCGGAGAAGGACACGGTAGCGTGCAAGGACGTTGACGGGGGAGGGCCGCCAAAGGTCTCCCGCACGAAGTGGTCTCCGTACCTGAGGTTGAAGGCCTCGGTCCAGATCGAGCCATCGTCGTTGCGCACGTACAACCAAACGAGGCCAACGGACCACGTCACGTCGGTGGGCACATAGACCCCCCCGTCGAGGAGTGTCTCACGATTGAAGAGCCCGCGTTTGATGATGGGAATCGGCGCTCGGTAGTAGATGCCCCTCTCATCCTGCCCTTCCGGGTAGTATGGCCCGTAGGGGAGCACGTAGGTGGTCAGCCCGACGAGATAGATGTAGCTCTCTTTCAACTGGAGCCGCGTCTGCAGCGCCGGGACGCCGTCCACTTGACGCTCTGGCGGGATCGGGGCGACGCTTCGCGATGGGGCGATACAAGCCCAGGAGACGAAGGGAACGACCGCAAGAAGCAGGTGCCACGATCGATTCATGGCGCGACGAGCGCATAAAGAATAT
>CAZGXW010000124.1:0-2112 GCA_964529975.1 uncultured Fimbriimonadaceae bacterium | reverse complement strand
CGACGGCCGGCGGGTGTTCGGCCAGTCGAGCGCGATCGCCTACTGGCCGCGGTAGGACCGGCCCATTGTTGAGTCGCCACCTCGTGCGATGTCACGAGCGGATGGCTGCCCGCCCATGGCACAAGTAGTCTCACGCGAGTCTCTCCGCCGATACCGATCAAATCGTCGGAATCACGATGACCTAAAGACGCTGTGCTGGTGAAAACGCAGGTGATCCGGATTTGGCCAGTTCCGCCCATCGCGCGGCAAGTAGATTGGCAATCCTTCACGAAGGGGGAGGCTAGTGGCGCGATCCTTCACCAAGATCAATGAGTCGGTGAGTAGAGAAGAAGTCTTGATCCGTACTTGATCGCCTTCGTACACAAGCGTAAAGAGCCCAGCGTCGAAATAGCGATGGACCGTCGGTGTCATTGGAATTCCGTTTTCCACCGCATCAGGCCCCATGCTGGCGACCGGACGAATGTGAGCAGCGTCTATGAGACCCCGCGACTTCGTTGGCGCGACTGATCCGATGCCAAGACCGCTGATGGCGCACCGATACTCGTAGGCGGCCAGGACGGTTGCGCGAAAATGTGAGTCTCGTTGAATCGCATCGACCAGGCGTCGCGGTCGCTCGGCCACGAGAACGTCAGCAGTCGCGTGCTCGTCGGCCGATGGGTAGAAGTCCGCGAGCACTCTTGCATTGCCAAGTTCCAGAATGCGCGCTAGGTCCTCATCGGCCAGCGGTCTCACGGCCCGGCCGAAGGTCGCCACATTTCGCTCCCGACCGCGCGGGCGAGCCCGCAACCATGTCTCGGCTGGTTCCCCCATGGGCTCTCTTGGGACCGGGCGGTCGAACTCAACAGCTGGACCCTGGTATTCAACGCGCCAAAGCCGCTGGCCGTTCGTCGAACGACGCTGCGTTGCGGTCGGAGGCCGCGAGATCAGTGCCATTGCGACATACGCAATACGACCCTGGTTGTTGTCACCGCGAGGCTCGTAGAGAACGGCGACGACCGGGTAGTCGGCGTTCTCAAAGACCGAAAGGTACCGTTCGGGAAACTCGTAGCCGGAAGGCGTGTCCTCATATTCGCTGCCTGCGAACGACTCAAGGACGACCGCACTCAAGAAACACCCCGCTATCGAACGGCAATTCGACAGTCAAGACAATACCATCGGTGCAGGCGCACTCGCCTAGGACGCACGTCGCACCCCAGCCGACTGGCGTCAGGGCGAGCCCCGGCTACCGTGCGCGTACCATCCGCCACATGAACTCCGATGAACGCACTGAGCGGATCCTCCGTTGGGTCGTCACGCACATCCCGGCTAGGGGAGTCGCGGCGCTCGCGGCGACCCTGTACTTTGGGGTTGGCCTCGCGCTCCCTCTCGGCCTTGGGTGGTCGACCTGGTACGTCATGGCCTTCAACTTCATGGGAACTGTTCTTGCCGTCAATCTCCTGTTGTTCTGGTTCATCGTGCAGCTCGAGTCTCGCGATCGCCGCAACCTCTTGGAGTGGACGACTGACCTTCGCCTGCTCGACGCACGTGAGTTCGAGTTCTTCGTCGGCGAAGTCCTACGACGCGAAGGCTGGACGGTTACCGAGCGCGGCAGGCAAGGGGCGCCGGACGGGAACGTCGACCTCGACATCGAGCGCGACGGCGTGCGCCGCATCGTGCAGGTCAAACGGTGGCAGTCGTGGGAAGTAGGCGTTGGCGCCATCCGTGAGTTCGCGGGGACACTCGTTCGCGAGAAGCTTCCAGCGACTGCCGGGGTTTTCGTGACGCTGTCTGACTTTGGGACCCAGGCTCGAGCAGAAGCCGCGTCGATGGGCATCGAGCTCGTTGACGGGGTTGGGCTGCACGTTCGGGCGGAGCGGGTCCGCCGACCTGTCCCGTGCAAAGACTGCGGCGAGCGCATGGTCTTCGATCGTTCCGCCCGGGGCTGGTGGTATCGATGTGTCAAGCCCGGGTGCGGAGGCAAGCGGGATCTCGGCACCGATCCAGTTCGCGCCTTGGCGTTCCTGAACGAGCCGCGTTAGGGCACGGGTCTGGTGCGCCGAAGGCTCGCCGCTGCGACCGGCATTGCCACCCTCGTCCTCGCCGCGTGCGCACCCGCGCCGAGCCAGCTCCCAC
>CAZGXW010000123.1:0-2234 GCA_964529975.1 uncultured Fimbriimonadaceae bacterium | reverse complement strand
GACAACATCGTCGTGTTCCGCTCGAGCAACTGGGCGAGCGGCGGAGTGAACATTGGCCCGAACACCGCGCCGCAAACGTTTCGCTTCGAACGCAACTGGTGGTACTGCACCGATCGCCCCGCTGCCTCGACGCCACAACTGCCGACGAAGGAATCGAACGGCACTTACGGGACTGATCCTCAGTTTATCGACGCACCGAACGGCGATTTGCGCCTCAAACCCAATAGCCCGGCGAAGGCGTTCGGCGCGACCGCCTTCAATGGCAATTCATAGACTACTTTCCGCGCGTCGCTATGAGATACACGGCATAGTATCCGACCATCGCGGAGTCCAGCACGACCGGAACCATGGCCGCGGAAAGGTATTTGCCGCCGAGAGAGAGCACTAGCGCGACGAACGCCACCTTGCTGGCACCCGCGACAACGAGTGTCATCTTGCGCACCGGCATCGAGAACGCGCCCCATATCAACATCACACCGATGAGGAAAACGCAAACGCCCCAGTTGCGAGTGAGCATCTCGGCCAATGGCCCTTCGATGGATTCTCCAAAGGTCTGTTTCAGCGAGGCTGCAGGCGTAATCGCCGCGTAGAGCATCGTGCACGTCAGAACTCCCGAGACGAGCATCACCCACTTGGTCGCGATGTGGAAGCGATCCATGGTCTAGGGACGTCCAAGGATTTCCACATGGTGCTTTACTCAACCCGTCGCTAGCCCTGTGACCGTATCATCGCAACCAGATCGCGGTACTGTGACCATGTCGGGTCGTTGACGAACTTGATGTCGTGCTTTGAGCGACCAAGCTTCGCGGAGAGGTCTCTCTTGCAATTACGATTGTCGCGACAGTAGCAAATGTAGTCCCTCACCCCGCCGTGGGTCATTGTTCCGACCCATGCGAGCACTGCTCCGCGTTCGAGTTCTTCGATTGTTCGCTCTATGGTCTCAAAAGCATCGAACTCTGCCTGTGATGGCAATGGGCGCCCTTTGAAACGGAATGTGACGTACACAAGCCAAGGATAGTCCGTCGGCTTAGCGATTGGCGACAGGTCGCATAGCATTGTGCCGACCACTTCCTTGCTGTTCCGGTCGCGCACTTCTGAATGTACGAATTGGCGTTGTCCCGACATTCTTCTCCACCCGCTCCTGCACTAATTGTCCGTCGTCGTGTGGTCCATGAGGTGCCGGACCGAATACGCCTGGCCGCAATGGTACGCGATGTGGAACACGCGGTATCGGAGACACGCTCCCCAGGTCCAGTCCTCGCGCCAAGGCACCTTCTCGTCGAAGTCCTTGACCTTCATGACCTCCGCCTTCGACGCGTCGTGGACCCTCTTCAGTTCTTCGAGCACTTGCGCGACCGAGAGATCTTTTGCAACGGGTGCGGCGACCTGGTCGGGATAGTAGCCGAACGCCTTGTCGTTCAGCGGGCTTTCGATACCGCCCGGGACGAGCACCGCGTCCCAATACGCGACGTGCCCGGCCAGTTCCCCGACGCTCAGCAACGAAGGGTGCGCACGACGCCACAGGTCTTCGTCGCTGAGACCTTCGAACACGAGCGTGAACTCCCACGCGCCTTCGTCCCACGCCTCGATCAGCGCTTCGATCTTCGCGTCCATGTGCAAATGATATCGCAAGCACTTGCACTCAAATGGTAGGGTTGGGCGTGTTCCGCAAGAAGGTCTGTATCCAAGGGCCCCTTCAAGAATGGGATGGCAAGATGGTGCTTGCAATTCCTCTTGACGCAGGCGGTCGCACGCTAAAGCGATACTCCAAGGGAATCGGGGAGGTCGTGCACGAGCATCTGGTCATCGAGATTCAGCCGTGGCTTGCGGAGAAACTCAATGTGCAACTGGGTAGCCTTCTGGTAGTCGACAATCTCAACGGAAAACTCACTATCACTCGCAGTCCGGACAACGACAATTAGTTGGCATAGGGACTTGCCTCAAGTGCCGAGTTTTTTCTGCAGATAGTCGCTCGTGAGGTGTTTCAGCACGTCCATCGGCTCGCACTTCTTGTCGCCGTCGCTGAAGTGGATCGGGCCGATCTCCTTTGCCACCTTGGCCGCGGCAGCGTTGAGTTTCTTGTTGCGCTTGCCGATCGACATGAGCGCTCCGCCCATCGAGACGCGCACCCAGTTCTCCTCTTTCGCGATCGTCTTGCCGATCCTCTCGATCACACCGAGGAAGAACTCGTCGGTCAGCCGCTTGTCCTTGGTGTCCTTGGCGAGTTCGTACAC
>CAZGXW010000122.1:0-2302 GCA_964529975.1 uncultured Fimbriimonadaceae bacterium | reverse complement strand
TACGAGGCGCACCACAACGTCGAGATCACCGACGACGCCCTCACCGCCGCCGTCCAACTTTCACAGCGATACATCAGCGACCGCACCCTCCCCGACAAGGCCATCGACCTCGTCGACGAGGCCGCCAGCCGCGTCCGACTTCAGCAAAGCCTCCCGCCGCTCGAAGTGCGACAAGACAAGACGCGACTGAACAAACTCCGCAGCGAGTTCGACCACGTCAACCGACACGCGCCGGACAGCAAAGAGGCCAAGAAACTCGAGAAGGAGATCGACGAACTCGAAGAGTCGATTACCGAGCGAGAGGAGGCCTGGGCCGCCGAGCAGAAGCCAGAGGCCATCGTCGGCGAAGAAGAGATCGCGTCGATCGTCCAGTCGTGGACCGGAATCCCGGTCACCCGCCTCGTCGAGGCGGAAAGCCAGAAACTCTTGCGCATGGAGGACGACCTCCACAAGACGATCATCGGACAGAAGGAGCCCGTCTCCGCCGTCGCGCGCGCCATCCGACGCTCGCGCAGCGGCCTGAAGGACCCCAAGCGACCGATCGCGTCCTTCGTCTTCCTCGGCCCAACGGGCGTCGGTAAGACCGAACTCGCCAAGACCCTTGCCAAGTACCTCTATGACAAGGAGTCCGCGATGATCCGCATCGACATGTCCGAATATATGGAGCGCTTCGCCGTCAGCAGGCTCGTCGGCGCACCTCCGGGATACGTCGGATACGACGAGGGCGGCCAACTCACCGAACAGGTCCGCCGCAACCCGTATGCGGTCGTTCTGCTCGACGAGATCGAAAAGGCGCACCCCGAGGTCTTCAACCTGCTCCTGCAGGTCATGGAGGACGGCCAACTCACGGACAGCCAAGGCCGCACGGTCGACTTCCGCAACACCATCGTCATCATGACGTCCAACGTCGGCGTCCGGCCCATATCGCTCGAGCAAGGCCTCGGATTCCGCAGCACGAAGGAAGACCCGAGCGACCCCAAGGTCTACGAGCACATGAAGAACCGAATGCTGGAAGAGATGAAGAAGACCTTCCGGCCCGAGTTCCTCAACCGCATCGACGAGATCATCGTGTTCCAGCACCTCACGCGCGACGAGATCCTGCAGATCGCCGACCTCTATATGGTCCGAGTCAACGAGCAGGCCAAGGAGATGGGAATCACCATCAGCCTCAGCGAGAAGGTCAAGGACATGCTTGTCGACAAGGGCTACGACCCGAACCTCGGCGCGCGTCCTCTCCGACGTGCCGTCCAACGGTTCATCGAAGACCCGCTCAGCGAGGAACTGTTGCTCAGCCGCTTCCACGAAGGAGACCTCGTGCTCGCCGACGTCGACGAAGAAGGCAACATCATCTTCAAACGAACCGAGGCGCCCACGGAGCAACCAGTCAAGGCCTCCAAAGCCAAACCGTCAACCAATTGAAACTTGGAGGGCGCGGCTCCGTCCGCGCCTTCTAAGACTTTCAAACGAATGTAGCCGCAGGCTTTAGCCTGCGCAACGAGGCCCGGCGTTCGATAGAACGCCGGGCCGCCTACGAACTCCCCTACACCGTCTCCGCCACCTGCTCCTTCTCCATCAGGAACAGTTGGTAAACGATCGTTGCCGCGAGCGCACCAAGGATCGGACCGAGGAAGTACACCATGTATTGTCCCGCCCCCGACTCGATACCGCCACCCACGAGCGCAGGGCCGAACCAACGCGCAGGGTTCAGCGCCGCGCCAGTAGCCGGACCGATCGCGAGGATCCCCATCGTCACCGCGAGCCCGATGTACAACCCGCCCATCTTCGGCGCACGACGATCCACAGCCGTCCCCAAGATCACGAACATCAAGAAGAACGTCGCAATCGCCTCGAGCACCACAGCCGCCATCGGCGAAGGGATTGTCTCAACGACTGCCGGCGTCCCGCCCTTCACCACGAGAAGCGCTTCCGAGCCCATCGTCGACATCACCACCCACGACGCGCAAAGCCCGGCCAAGATCTGCGCCGCGATGTAGCCCACCGCGTCCCCGACCTTGATCTTCCGCGCCATCAAAAACCCGAGCGTCACCGCAGGATTGAGGTGCCCGCCGCTCACCGCCGCCGTCGCTGTGGCAAGCAGCGCGATCGCCAAACCGTGCCCAAACGCCACCGACAACAACCCCGCGTCGTTAGAAATCACCAACAACCCGACCCACACCAGCGCGAACGTCCCCACAAACTCAGCCACCATCGCTCGAATGTTCATCTCTTGACCTCTTAGCGTCTAGACGGACACCCCCACCCTTGTAGCCGCAGGCTTTAGCCTGCGTGAAAGGAGCGAGAC
>CAZGXW010000121.1:0-2394 GCA_964529975.1 uncultured Fimbriimonadaceae bacterium | reverse complement strand
CGGTCGGGCTGGTGGTGGCGCTGGATCTGGTGCTGCTGGGGGTGAGCGCGCTGGGGATGCTGGGCGTCAGCGTCGGCTGAGGTGCAATCGTACTCTTGGACCAACATCGGTAACCGGGCGGATACAGTCCACCATCTTCAAAGGAGATCCTTGGCCGGGCATTCGCTACCGAGCAGATCGATGTCGACGACAGACGTCGGCTCAGACGTGCCCGCCCTCGGACTCGATTCGCGTGCCTCGACGCACATCCCGTCCAATGGCGGCGGCGAACGGCTCGCGTGGTTCCAACCCATGCGGGGAGCGGGCTACCGCCCCGACATCGACGGCCTTCGCGCCATCGCGGTCTTGAGCGTGGTGCTCTATCACCTCAACTTGCCGTTAGTTCCGGGCGGTTACGTTGGCGTCGACGTCTTCTTCGTGATCTCGGGCTTCCTGATCACGAGGAACATTGTGGGCGAGGTCCACGAAGGCCGTTTCTCCCTCCGAGCGTTCTACTTGCGCCGGATTCGACGGATCGCGCCCGCGTTCCTGGTGATGTCCGCGGTGACGATGGTCATCGGGGCGCTGGTGCTGCTTCCCTCCGATCTGCGCACGCTCGGAGCGACGACGGGCGCCGCGTCGCTGTCGGTATCGAATGTGTTCTTCTGGAAGACGCTCGACGTCGGTTACTTCGCAGCGACGAGCGACGACTCGCCGCTGCTTCACACCTGGTCCCTCGGAGTTGAGGAGCAGTTCTACTTCCTATGGCCGCTCACCATCATCCTCCTCAGCCGCAAGATCATCGGATCCGAAGGTCGGATTGTGGCCTTGGGCACGGTTATCCTGATTGCGTCGACTGTCCTCGCCGAGTTGACCCTCGCCCAACACCCCAAGTTCGCCTATTTCCTGCTCCCGACCCGCGCTGGTGAGCTGATGGTAGGTGCCCTCCTTGCGTTCCGCGCCGGCGCAAGGGGACCTTGGTCGATGCGAGTCCCCCACTTACTGACTTTTGGAGGACGGTCGTCCTGGGAGCTCGTGGGCGTTCTTGGCCTCGCTCTTGTCGGTCTTGCGGTCACGCGCCTCGACGACTCTTCGCCATTCCCGGGCGTCAACTCGCTTGCACCGACGTTCGGTGCTGGAATGATCATCTGGGCAGGCGCGCACGATGCGCGGGTCGTCACTCGACTGCTCGGTTCGCGACCGATGGTGGCGATCGGGCTGATTTCATACTCACTGTACTTGTGGCACTGGCCGGTGCTGGCATTCTTCCGGTATTTTTGGACGAACCTCGATCTCGCTCAAACCCTGGCCGCCGGCGCCCTCATCACCTGTCTGTCCGTCGCGAGCTACCTCTTTGTCGAGGTGCCGGCCAGGAATTGGCGACCGTCCACACGCAAGCAGGTGTTCGGCCTGTACGTGATCCCCGTGGGCGTGCTCCTTAGCGTGAGCCTTGTTGTCGTCAGCACCAATGGGCTTCGAAACCTGATTGAGCGCTCCTCGGACTTTCAGGCGCGCCTGGCGGCGTTGGACGAGGCGACCCGCCCTGCCTACGCCTTCCCGTACAACTGCCAACTCGGGTCATTCGACGCGCAGATCCTCAGCCGCGACACGTGTGTCATCGGGGGAGACGGGTCCACGCCGGTCGACGATGGCGTGCTCTTGTGGGGGGATTCGAATGCAGCCCATTACATCGGCATTCTGGGGGCCGTGGCGCAAGCGAATGCCCTCTCTTTTCGAAACGCGAGCTTCTCGACGTGCCCCCCGGTCTTCGCCGGCGTGTGGGGTTCGGGAAAGTACAAGGAGGGGTGCACACCCTTTCGCGCCCTTGTCGAAGCGGCGATCAAGGCGCGAACCTACCGAACAATCGTCCTCGGCGGGCAGTGGTCAGTCCATGACAAGAACCCCGCGTTCAGAGAGGCGATCGCGACGACCGTCTCGTCCATGACCCAGCTGGGAATCCGGGTCGTCATCCTCGGGCAGGTCCCAATCTTTCCGGCTTACAACCGTGCCTGCGAAGCGCGTGCCATTCGGGTCCATGTGGACTGCGAGGAAAGGGTCACCCTGCCCAACCGGGGCGACTATGAGATCGATGCATTCCTCGCGAATCTTGCCGATGGAAACTCTGATGTTCGCTTCCTGACGGCGCGGGATCTCGTTTGCGACCCTTCGACGTGTCGCCCGTATCTTGCCGACTCTCCCGTCTACTACAACGCGTCGCACCTGAGCATGGACGGGTCGTGGCGACTCGGTCGAGTCCTGACTGCCTCACCTGAAGTGCGGACGTGGATCGACGCCATTTGGAGCACTCAGAATGCGCCTTGAGCCCAAGTCGCCTGCGCGGGCGCCCGGGTCAGCCCCCGTCCTCCACGTCGTTGGCGCCCGGCCCAACTTCATGAAGGCCGCCCCCGTACTCGC
>CAZGXW010000120.1:0-2559 GCA_964529975.1 uncultured Fimbriimonadaceae bacterium | reverse complement strand
CATCGAGCGTCGAGCCGCTGCCGCCTTCAACGCTGGCAGTGGTGGCGGCGGCGGAAACCCTTGCAGCAGCTATTCAGGTCCTGCCGCGGCAGCCTGCAATCAGGGCGACAAAGGAGCCATGGACCGTTACAGGGAGCATCAAGAAAACCAGGAGGATAAGCGGAAGTACGGTGTTCAGTGATCGTTTGCTCAGCGCCATCAACCCGAGGGGCGATGTGTATGAATGGCGGAGGGGCTGGGAAGGCAGCCGCCCCGAGTCGGCCATCCGTTGTCGCAGCGGTGAACTGGAGCATTGTAGTCCCTAAGTGCATTACTGATTTGAGCTCGACTCAGCGTTCCGGCGACGGCGGTCCGTCGACGTCGTGATCCCAAAACGGCGGGAGCGGGTAGCTGCGGTAGCCGAAGCCGAATTCCTCAGACCGTTCGGCGATACGGTTCGGTTTCACATTGTCTGGACGCTCCTGCGCGATCATGAAGTCCCGGTAGAGGAGGCGAGGATCCTGCATCGGCAACATCTTCCGATCCGTCAAGCAATGGGTGAGCCAGCCCACGAGATAATCCCGCATCAACTGGCGGTCTTGCCATGTCCCATAGACCGCTTCGTCGCCATCGAGGGCCTGGTCCGCTGCCACGCCTGAGAATCCGAACGACTGGTGGAATTGTCCGACTCGTTTGGGGCGAAGCGAGGGAGGCGAGAAGCGAGTCCAATCTGGGCTCGTGTAGTTCGGAACAGCTTTTTTGAAGCAGTCGTCGATGACCTTGTCGAGTGTGGTGGGTTGTGGTGCGGCATTGCGCGTCGGCGGCCGGTCGGGGACTCGCTTGATACCCTTCTCACCCTCGTTCTCTGGATTGGGAGGAGACTGAGGCGGTGGTGATCCTTCGCCGTTAGAAGCAAACACATCCGAGGCAGGATCCTGTCGCCGGTTCGCCTGATTGAAGCAGTCGATGAAGGCGCGAATCTTTACGCCTCGGCGGGCGAACTGTTCGTTCGCCTGCTTACGGAGCGCCGTGGCCTGACGACTATCTAAGCCCGGTTGTCTGGCTGCTTCATCGAGAGCCAGCGCGGTGTCTTGTATGGCCTTGGCCTCCTCAAGGATCGAGAGGCAATGGCTGGATTTCTGCTTGAACTCAGTCGAATGGTTATCGTACCAGCGGTGCGCGCCACCGACGGCGAATTGGTCGTACTCGCCCGAAGAGCTGAAGACATCAGACCCTTGCGGCTGGGCAAAGATGTTCGAGAAGAACAGCATTGCGGACAGGAAGAGTGGGTAGACGGCGATACGAGGCAACCGACGGTTCTGGAGGAACGCAAGGAGCATGATAGTTTCTTGTCAAGGATGCTGCGCGGTTTCCTTTACCATAGCAAGAGAACAGGCCACAATGCCCGCAACGGATGTTTGAAGACTGTGACCTCGGCGGATATCTCTGACTGCCTTCTTTTCTCCTAGCTTTGATTTGCACCCCAATCGTATACTTGTGGCCGATTCCAGCCGTCGTCTACTTGAGGGTGGATCATGGCGCAAGAGCGTCAGGTTCTCGGCCTCATTGGCAACATCTACGACGCCGCGCTCGACGCGTCGAAGTGGCCCTCTGTTCTCCAAGACCTCGTCCGACTCACTCGCAGCAACACCGGTAATCTTGCGGAGATCGATCTCGCCAGCGGTGCGACGACGCCGATTGCCGCCGTCGACATCCCGCAAAAGGCCTTCACGGATTACGAAGCCCACTATTGGCAGAAGGACATCTGGACACCGAAGCCTGGGACGTTCGACGTGGGGCGTGCCCTCATCAGTCATGAACACATTTCCGACCATGCGCTCGCGCACAGCGAAATCTACAACGACTGGATGAAACCCCTCGGACTGTTTTACGGACTGGGTGGCATGCCTCTCGTGGAAGGCACGCGCATGCTGCTGATCGGCGTTCATCGGCCGCGGTCGAGTCACCGCGCGTACAACGACAAAGACGCCCGCACCCTTCAACGACTGTTTCCCCACCTCAGACGCGCACTCCAAATCCATCACCGCCTCGAAGAAGCGACTTTCGAACGGGCGGCGCTGGCGGAAGCGACAGACCATCTCCCGCGGGGCATCTTCACGTTCAACGCGCGCGGGCATCTCCTTTGTGCCAACCGGACCGGCGAAGCGTTGTGCCGGCAGGCGGACGGACTGTCGATGCAATGCGGTCATCTGGTGGCGGCACTTCGGGTAGAGGCGCAGCGACTCCACCAACTCATCCATCAAACCGCGCGAACCTGCAACGGCGACGGCTTGTCGTGCGGTGGTGCCATGTTGGTGTCGAGACCATCTGGGTTGCGCCCGTATATGGTGCTTGTCAGTCCTCTCAGAGCCGGTCCTCGCCGGCTTGACGATCGCCAACCGGCCGCGGTGGTGTTCGTCTCCGATCCAGAGCGAGTTCCAGCGATTCCCACTGATCAGCTCATGGCCCTCTATGGCTTGACGCGTACCGAGGCACGACTTGCCCAGCAGTTGACAACCGGCCACGCACTCAAAGACATCGCCGCCGACACGCAGCGGACGATGAACACCCTGCGCACGC
>CAZGXW010000119.1:0-2606 GCA_964529975.1 uncultured Fimbriimonadaceae bacterium | reverse complement strand
AGAACTTGGGGAGCTCTGAATGGTCGCTGGGTTCCCCATGATGTCCGAGACCAGGTCGTCGACTTCGTCAACCTATGGGCCGATAAGACGGAGTTGAGCGTGCAGCAGTGGGTGAGTTGGACCGGAGTGGCCCGCGGCAGGTTTTACGACTGGAAGCAGCGCTACGGCAAAGCCAACGAGCACAACGGCAAAGTGCCGCGTGATCATTGGATCGAGCCGTGGGAGGTAGCCAAGATCCTCGACTTCCACAGCCGCAACACACTCGAAGGCTATCGGCGCCTTACCTTCATGATGCTCGATGCCGATGTGGTCGCCGTCAGCCCCTCGACCACCTACCGCGTCTTGCACCGGGCTGGAGTGCTCGACCGCTGGAACCGCAAGCCGTCCAAAAAGGGCACCGGCTTCATCCAACCCTTGCGCGCGCATGATCACTGGCACATCGACGTTTCCTATCTGAATATCTCCGGTACCTTTTATTACCTGTGTGCGGTTCTCGACGGGTACAGTCGCTCGATTGTGCACTGGGAGATCCGCGAGACGATGACCGAGGCAGACATCGAGACGATTTTGCAGCGGGCACGCGAGAAGTACCCCGAGGCGAGACCGCGCATCATCTCAGACAACGGCCCGCAGTTCATCGCCCGCGACTTCAAGGAGTTCATCCGTATTGCCGGGATGACGCACGTGCGCACCTCGCCGTACTATCCGCAGTCCAACGGCAAGATCGAGGCATGGCACAAGACCGTCAAGGCAACCGCGATCCGGCCCAAACAGCCCAGCTCGCTCGAAGAGGCGCGCCGCGTCGTGGCGGAGTTCGTCACGCACTACAACAACGTGCGCCTGCACAGCAGCCTGGGCTACGTCACGCCCGCCGACAAACTCGCCGGGCGCGAGCAACAGATCTGGACGGCACGCGACACCAAGCTCGAAGCCGCGCGTGAACGTCGCCGTCAACAGCGTCAGCAAAAGCAGGCGGCATGAAACCGGCGCCAGCCACTTCTCTTGGTCAGCTGTCGGGTCCTGCCCGCTTCGCACAACGAAGCGGGAAAGGCCCCCTTTCCCGCATAACCACCTCCCCGCCGCAGCGGAGACGGGGTCAAGAACTTTTTTGTTGCGCGAGGAATTGCGACGGCCGCCGCGGCCGTCGCAAGGGGAAAAAAGTTCTTGATGCCGTCGTGAGCGGAGGCTATCCGCCACCATCGCTGCGCTCGTTCTTCATTGCCCCGACGAGTGCATTAGGAATTCAACCGCGAGTCACGTTCCCGCTGAACCAAAACACACCGAGGTCGATCACCCGCTGTGGATCGCGTCGACCATTTTCAACACGCTGTCCTACGTTGAGGCGTTACGGCCGTGCTGTGCATTATGCCCTCACTCGCTTCGCAGTGCCGCCGCGATCGAAAGACCCGCGGCGCGCCGCGCCGGCAACCACGACGCGAATGCCGACAGCCCGCAGCCGACAACGAAGATCTCCAGCGCCACGCGATACGGAAAATGGAACTCAAATGCCCAACCCACCAAAGCGGGGAACTGCACCTCGACCCAGAAGAGACCTAGCCCAAGGCCCCCCACAAGAGCGACGACAAAACCCAAGACGCTCAGGACCGCGCTTTCGAGCAACACCACCCGAAACAGCATATCTTGCGAGATGCCCACCGCGCGCATGGCGCCGAAGAGGCGGGTTCGATCGATTACGCTGCTGGCAATTGCGTCGCCGAGTGCCACGGAGACGAGAAGGAACGCAACAATGGTGAGAACGTGCTGAACGCCAAAGGCTTGGCGCACCTGGCCAACGAAATAGTCGATCTGCTCACGCCGGGTGCGAATCATCAACCGATGCTGGAAGCCGATGCGCTCGGCTATGTTTTCTTCGACCCGGGCAACCCCCTGGGCTTCGTCGGCGCTCACATAGATCAGGGTCATCGTCTTGTCGTTCCAGAGCTCGCGGTAGAGTGTGCGCGCGAGGATCACCGACGGTTGTATGGGAACTTCAGACACGGCCGCCACGACCCGGGAGACGTTGCCGGTCGGCGACGCCAAGGTGATTGTGGATCCCGGTCGCAGTCCCAGACGATAGGAGAGTGCTTGCGTGACTAGAACCGCCTGACCTGACGACACTTGATCTAGGGCGTTTGGGCTCGCGTCAGGCCAGAGGGCCCATGTCCAAAGGCGGTCATCTCGGAAACACGTTTCGTCAAAACTATCGATGAAGAACTCGCTCGACCCAGCGGTGATTTCCGTACTCTGCTGCCCCCACACCGCGGCTACGCCCGGAATCTCCTTCAGGAGAGATACTACCTCCTCGTTCAATGCGGCGCCCCACTCACCGGTAGCGACGGAGGATGAACTGATCACTAGGTCGGCGCGTGATTGGCGTTCTTGGATCGATAGGAGGGTGCTTTCGAAGCTCCACTCCAAGATGCCAAGCAACAAGACGACCGCAAACCCTAGACCCGAGGTCGTCACGGTCAACGCCGACCGTCGAGTGTTTTGTGCTAATTGCTTAGCCGCTAGACGTCCGGCGGGTCCGAACATGGCTCCCCACAAGGGAGCCACCAGGTATCGGGCCGCTCGTACAAGTGGCGTCGCCACTGTGCATACCAGGG
>CAZGXW010000118.1:0-2709 GCA_964529975.1 uncultured Fimbriimonadaceae bacterium | reverse complement strand
AGGGGGCACATCGAGGAGTCGGATCTTGATGGCGAGGGTGGTCAAGGCGCGACGTGCCGAGAGAAGGGTCGCCGCTCGAGACAACATCTGCGAGCGCGCCATCGAGAAGGCGAGCCTCAACCGCAAGAACGCCCACTTCTACAAGACCGAGAACGGCGCCCGCGTCGACGACCTCTTCATGAGCCTGATCCACCTGTTCGTAGCCCTCCGCGGCCTGCGACCCACCTGCTCACGGGACCATCCGGGGTGGGTAAACGCAGCAGTCACGTCTCGCAGGGAAGACGTCGGCCTGAGGCCTGAGCGGATGGCCCGCTGAGCACCGTGGGGTCAAGTCCGGAGAGCGGTGGGGTTCGCGTGACGCTTACGGATCTACGGATCAGGAGTCAGCTCGTGGCGACGCGCGGCATCGACATGACGACGATGTTGGATCAGGAACGGCTCGGCCGTCGGCCAGGACCAATCCGGCTCGAGACGCCAGCGACGGTAGAAGTCTCTCCACACGCGCTGGCACACGCGGGCGTGGTACAGGAATCCGAGCGGTGCGCTCATCGCGTCGTGGCCGCATCTTCGCGGGCGCGTGGCGATGAACGGGTCACCGGCGGTTCGCGCGCTGCACGACCATGTTGATCTCCTGGTCCGTGGCACGCTCGTCGAAAATGCCCAGTACCGTTCCCTTGGAATCCAGTACCAAGAACTGGGGAGCCTCTAGTCCGAGTCTTTCCCGTAGCTCATTGCCATCGCATAGCAAAATCGGTCCACGCAAGTCGCACATGTCGAGCAGCACGAGGAGGGCACGTACCTCCTCATCCCAAGTTGCAGGGCGGGCCATCGGCGCACCAGAGTCCTCGCCAGTCAGGACATCGGCCACGGCGCCAGAGATCTCACTCACGACCACGACTCTCGCGTCGGCAATCCTCGCTGTCCGTTCCGCGACCTTTCCAAGTTTGACACACGCGCTGGCGGAGGCAAGCAGATACGCCACCACGACCGTCTTTCCCCGAAAGACCGTCAACGTTGCATCCTGCTGGCCGTTCAACACGAGAACCGGATTCAGGACCGGGATCTGTTGGTCTAACAGAGTGCGACGAACCCGCGACTGGCCGGCAATTGCCAACATCGAACGGACGTGAGCCTGCAATTGATCGGGAACGCTCAGCCCGCGAAGGTCGGACTCCAATCGGCTCCAATCGTTCGTGAGAGTGTGTCGCTCGAGTGCCTCATAAACGAGAGACGCCATACCTTGTGGCGTCGTCGGGAAAGCTCGTCCATGAGCTCTGAACGATTCAGCGGCTCGCTCGTGATCTTCAGCGATGGACTGAAGCCTCCCCTTCCAATGGTTGTTCTCTGGTTGAGAGAGCTCCCATGCGTGCCGGACCAATACCGACCTTGCGTGGCCTACTCTTGCCGCTCGATCACTCCGCTGTCGAATGCCAACTAGGATGTCATCGAGGTCCTCGCGCACAGGACTGTACGAGCAAGTCTCTCGATGGAACGTGAGCACTATGCCGGCCCCCATGAGGGCTCCCAAGAGAAGCAGTCCGAGACCCGAGAGACTGCGCATGTCAACGAGGCCGTCGAATGATGGGATAGCAGCAATTCCGAAAGCAATAACCTGTCATCACGACGGTGGCTTGCACCGCGAACGTTCTGTTCATAAGGTCTTCCGCGGTTGTTGGAACGTTGCTGTATTGAAACTCCACTTCGACGACGTGGAGCAATACTGGCTGGCTGCGCGACAGCTGCCCGCAACCGGGGTCGACAATGGGCTTTCGCTGCGGGCAGTCAAGAAGCGTCGCGGCGCACTTGGCATCTAGTTCGTCGTAGCAGGCCTTGCGCAGTTCCTCGGTTTGGCCAGCTGTCGGGAAAACGGGAAACACCTTCGACTTTCTGCAGGAAAGTGTGGGGCTCCTGTAGAGATACTCGCACTCCCCGGCATTGCAGTAGACGCCGGATTGGGCGCTTGTGAAACTAGCGGACGGGGGCATCAAGAAGTCGTGTGGGTGGATTTGCATGGCCAAGGCGCGTTCTTGCCGCGGCCCCCAGCCTCCGGCCACGACCGTTGCGTTGGCTCGGCGAAGAGAGCCGCCATCCTGGGGAGGTGCGAAACCGTACGTCGGAGTCTCGTCTTGCTGGCGGATGCTTGGCCCGGAGAGCCCTCCTTCGTTCAGAAGACGTGGACCGAGGACGCCGGCGCGCGCTCGTAGGGGTACAAGCAAGGCAGCACCGATTCCAAGGTTTGCAAGGCTCGTTCCGACCGGGATCCCGCCTGCGGGACGTGTCTGTACGCTTGTTGCCTCGGGCGAGAACGCGCTTGGGCGTTCAACGTTCGGAGACCGGTGGTCTGAGCAGCCGCAACCCGGCAACCGCCGGTCAGGGCGGACGATTCGGGAGTGTAGTACCGAGGGTCTTGCAGTAGAGCAGGAATGACAAGGCATAGCCCAGGCTCCAGGGTCTTGGAGGACTACAATATGGCCAAGTTGAAGTGTACCGCGACGATGGCGAGGCCTTCGTCGCCGTCGAGGATGAAGGACAGGCGCAGGTAGGGTGCGGTGATGGAGGTGACGGCCGTCGGGAAGGCGAATCCGAGAGTGAACGTCGTCCCGAGGGTGGCCAGGTTCGTCCAGTTCTCGAGATCGTCGCTGCCTTGGACGGTCACCGTGAGGTTCGCGTCCGTCCTGAGCACGACGAGGCTGAAGCTCGCTGCGTTGA
>CAZGXW010000117.1:0-2845 GCA_964529975.1 uncultured Fimbriimonadaceae bacterium | reverse complement strand
ATGCCTGTAGCGTATGCGCGAGAGGAACCGACGTACGCGACTCTGACCCTTCCCCTGCGGGCTTGGCGAGACGCTGTCCTGACGAACCAGACCAACCCGGCCCGCCGCCCAAGCCGCCGCGCTTGCGCCCGGCCCGTCTACCCTTAGGTGCGTCGTCGCTCTTGCCACCTACTAAAGTTGTTCGAAGTTCCACTCTCGGCGGTACCAAGGCATAGGTAGAGTCTTGTGTCGCGGGTTCGGGAGGGTCTTCCAAAGGTCTAGCGTTCCACGCTCGTTGACTCGATAGACGAGATAGTTGTTCGGTCCCATGTCGTCGCTATACCACTCGAAATCGTCGAAGAGCCACTCCATGGTTCCGTCCCCGTCGAGGTCGCGGAAGACGGGGCCGCCCTTTTCGCCCTCGAGCACGAGTATTTTTTCGAGTACACCTTTCCGGGCCGCGTAGAAGTGCGTCGTCAGGCCATGGCCGGCTTGGCTGTGAGCAGAGACTACGAACACAGGCCAGGGCGTTGGGTACCAGCATCGAGTTGCGACGGCATATGGCGTGCCGAGATCCGTCGCAAGGAACGTCATGACGTGCTCACCGTTGCGAGTGAACACGAAGTCAATACCATTGTCGTTTTGCCGATTGCCGACGACTGTGATCGCCCAGTCATCAATCCCGATTCGGTAGTGCGTGGACTGCATCTGCTGCTGGGTCAACGCCAGTAGTAACAGTGTGATCACAATCACTATTGTATACGTGGAGGAGAGGCATTAATCACCGGGCCAGTGGTCTGGCTAAGTGTAACACGACCGCCGGCGCCCCGGCGGGTGGCCCGAGTGCCATTGTAGTTGCGAAGCAACAGAAGTGCAATGAGTGCCGTCGGCACCTGGCTGTTCCTGCGGCGGGCGGGCGGGTGGCTCCACACTTCGCTGTGGTTCCCTGTTGCAACGATCTGAAGACTGGAGCCACCCACCAGACCAGGCAGCCTGCCCAACCCTTTGACCCGCCCCAGATAAACTAGCCCCCAGATGCGCGAGAGGTACGAGCCAGGCGAGTTTGAGGCGGGATGGCGACAGAAGTGGGCCGAGGCCGACCTGTTCAAGACCCGCGAGGAGGAAGGGCGGCCCAAGTTCTACGGGCTCGACTTCTTCCCCTATCCCAGCGGCGCGGGGCTGAGCGTCGGGCACTGCCGCAACTACGTCCCCACCGACGTGCTGTGCCGCATGAAGGTGATGCAGGGCTACAACGTGCTGCACCCGATGGGCTTCGACGCGTTCGGTCTCCCCGCCGAGGTCGAGGCGATCAAGCGCAAGACGCACCCCGCGCCGATGATCGACCAGTACGCCGCCAACTACAAGCGGCAGATGGATCTGATCGGCGTGTCTTACGATTGGAGCAGGTCGTTCAAGTCGTGTGAGCCGTCGTACTACAAATGGACGCAGTGGATCTTCGAACTGCTCTACAAGAAGGGGCTGGCGTACCGGCGCGACGCGTTCGTCAACTGGTGCCCGTTCGACAAGACCGTGCTCGCGGACGAGGAAGTGGTCGGTGGCCTCTGTTGGCGGTGTAACAACCCCGTCGAGAAAAAGAACGTGCCGCAGTGGTTCTTTCGCATCACGGCGTATGCGGACCGGCTGGTCGATGATTTGGAGGAGCTGGACTGGCCCGAAGGGATCAAGGCGCAACAGCGCAACTGGATCGGACGGTCTGAAGGCGTGGAGTTCGAGATGGTCATTGCGGGGCCGAGCGATGGGTCAACGGTGGCTGAACAATCGCCGTCCAGTAGCCATGGTTCAACCACAGTTCAGCAACCGTTGAGCGAGCTTGAGGCCCTCAAGGCCGAAGTCGCCGCCGAGGGCGCAGCCGGAGACTGGGACAAGCAATACAAGATAGACGACATCACGCGCAAACTCGACAAAGCGCAGGAAGGACTGGCCAAGGGCACGGCGAAGTTCGAGCGCGCGGTGATGAACATCAAGGCCGACGACATCGAGTCGTTCCAGATCCTTGAGAAAGAGCGCAAGTTGTCTTTCCGCGTGTTCACCACGCGCATCGACACCGTCTTCGGCATGACGTTCTGCGTGCTCGCGCCAGAACATCCGCTCGTCGCCAAACTGTTCGACGTCGTGGGCCACGACCACGCGCTTGCCATGCGCGAGTACATCGATCGCGCCAAGTCCATGACAGACGAGGAGCGCGGCGCGACCGGCCGCGAGAAGACCGGAGTGTTCACGGGCGTCGCGGCTATCAATCCGTTCAACGGTAAGCGCGTCCCCGTCTGGATCGCCGACTACGTGATGATGGGCTACGGCACCGGCGCGATCATGGCCGTCCCCGCCCACGACGAGCGCGACTTCGAGTTCGCGACGAAGTTCGGCCTCGACGTCGTTCCGGTCGTCAGACCGTCGGGCGAGCAGGAACTTCCCGCGCTTCCCTACTCGACCAAGGATGGCGTACTTATCAACAGCGGCGAGTACGACAACATGTCCGTCCGGCAGGCGCAAGACGCGATGGCGGAAAAACTTGTCGCCAACGGTCGCGGCGAGAAGAAGACGAACTACAAACTCCGCGATTGGCTCATCTCCCGCCAGCGCTATTGGGGATGTCCGATCCCTGTCGTCCACAGCAAGGACGGAACGATGCAGCTGGTGCCCGAGAGCGACCTCCCCGTCGAACTCCCCGACGTCGCGAGTTACGAGCCCGGCGAGGACGGCTCTTCCCCGCTCGCGCACATTCCCGACTTCGTCAACGTCACCGACAGCGAAGGCCGCCTCGGACAAAGAGAAACCGACACGATGGGCGGATTCGCGTGCTCGTCGTGGTACTTCCTGCGCTTCACCGATCCGCACAACGACGAGA
>CAZGXW010000116.1:0-2875 GCA_964529975.1 uncultured Fimbriimonadaceae bacterium | reverse complement strand
CTGGTCCGTGGATGTCGGAGCATGAGAGGTTCGAAGACACGTCGTTCATCATCGCCATCGAGCAACTCCGGCGTGTGCGTGATTGGCTCGCGAAGATCGGCAAGCACCCGCGCATCCGATGCGTCTTCGTGGAGAGGGACCATGACGCCTTCGGTGCCTTGCAGCGCGCCATCGCTGACGTGCGTGACCTCGAGGTGCATCCAATTCGAGGTGAGTTCGAGGGTGCGATTCCAGAGATCCTCACACGCATCGGCAAGTCGTTCTCTCTCGTGTTCATCGATCCGACCGGCTGGTCGGGGTTCGGCCTCAAGAGGATCACGCCGATCCTTCAGCATCAACCCGGCGAGGTGCTGGTGAACTTCATGTTCGACCACATCAACCGATTTCTCGATGATCCAAGACCTGAGATCGCCGGGTCATTCACGGAACTCTTCGGTGGACCCGGTTGGGAGGCCGTGATTCAAGCTGGCCCTCACCGCGAAGAGGCGATCGTCGATTTCTACAAGGAGAGATTTCGAACCGCTGGAGCGTTCAGCTCCGTGACGTCGACTCGAATCCTGAAGCCACTGGCTGATCGGTCGTACTTCTACCTCATCTACGGAACGCGCCATCCCAAGGGCCTGCTTGAGTTCCGTGGGGTCGAGAAGAAGGCCGTCGAGGAACAAGAGCACATACGGCTCTCCGCGCAGCAGCAAGCGCGGATCGAGCGCACTGGACAGCAAGAGTTGTTCTCGGTGGCCGATGATCGGGGTGGCCCGCGCTCGTTCGAAGAAGAGCGTGGCGCGCGCATCGAGGCCGCTCGTGTTCGACTCGACCGACTACTGACTCCCGGTCGGCGCGTGAGGTACGAGGATGCGGTTGCGGCCGTCCTCGAGGTCCCGCTGGTCTGGGAGAGCGACCTGAAGGACCTGATCGCCGCCCTCCGAAGTTGTGGCCAGCTCAATGTCATCGGCCTTGCCGCAGGCCAGCGAGTACCGCGACCTGGCTGCTTCCTCGAGAGACGCGGGAGCAGCACTTCGAAATCCTCCGCTCGACCAGAGTGAATCGAAGGATGAACTCGTCTCCGCAGTAGAGAGCGCGCATCACCCGACGGGTCGTTCGGTTCCCGTTGACGATACGTGCGTCACACCGCCTCCTGCGCTTTGGGCTTGCATGCCAAGCGCGCCCTATCGAAGAAGGCTGGATCGGCCTCAAACTGCGACACGATCCACTCGACGAATTGATGTGAGTACTGCGTCGATCCGAACCTGCGTTTTTGCGAGAAGTCTGCCCTTGACGCATCGATGTTGTGCGCCTTCCGGATGCATTGCACGTCGTGCCCGTTGATCTTCGCCCGACCCTCTAGTTTCGCGTTCACCCCCTCGACGACTTCCCTCTGCCGATGCGGATGCGTTTCGTCGGGACTGGTGGGTCGATACGCAGGGGCCGCCGGGTCACTCGTGAGCCTGACTGCTACTGGGGTACTGCTTGACTTCGCGGTGCCATCTAGCGGAACGACTACGACCTGTTGGCCAAGTGGTGCCTCGAACACTTTCCGAACGTTTGTCAGCAAGCTTTCCCTCTCTTCCTGACGTCGTCGATCGATCTTGGCCCGCAGATCCTCAGTCGTCGCCGGTTCGCTCTTCGCGCCGGGGCGAACGTACAACGTGCCGCGCCCGAAGGCGGTCTTCTGTTTGTCTCCAGCAGCGAACGTTCCAGGATTCGTGAATACGATCGGAACTGGCGCCTCCTCCACGGCCAATACCGCAATGGAGGCACCCGCACGTTCCGCGGCTCTGATCGCAATGGACGCAAACTGGACCCCGGAGTAATGAGCGATCTTGTCGGTCACCTTCGCCACGTCCAAGGTCAACAAGGGTTGCGGATCCCAACCCGACGGAGAACCATCATCGTTCACTCCGAACACAAGGCACCCTCCATCGGTGTTCGCCATCGCCACGATGTCCTTCACGACCTCGCACCATTCGCCCCCTGACGTGGGATCGAAGCGAGACTTGAAGTCGACCCGAGCCGATTCGGCCGCCGCAGCCGCGGCCTCTCTGACATCGCCTGCCTCCACCATGATTCAGCCCAGCCTATCGCCGACGTCCTGACCCTTCTTCGCGAAGCAAGGGCCGCTGCGGGAAGCGCACCTCAGGCGGTTGGATGCCCGTGGTCGCCGAGAGCCTGACGCCGGTGGGTTCCGAGCAAGCCTCCCGACGACCCCGAGATCGTCGCGGAAGTTCGAGACTCCCCAGGTGGTGCTGGTAGGCGGGTGGCAGGAGGGGGTGACCTCCTTGCTTGCCAACGGGCATCGGCTCGTGCCAAGATGTGCGCGATAAACTGGATTATCACGAGCACCAGGCAGGGGTGCTGACCGTGTCCGACGAGCTCGATCAGCCGATGAACGCCTTGGTCCTCGAGACCAAGTCGGGCGACCTGCGTCCCACCGTCGAGCTCCTCCGCGAGGTCCCGGAAGAGGAGGTCTGGCTCCAGGGGCAGCGGTCGGAGCAGACCCGTCGGGCCTACAAGGCGGACATCCGGCACTTCATCGAGGTGCTCGGGGTCCGGGGCCGGGACGAGCTCCGCCTGGTGGACCGCGCCGCGGTGATCCACTGGCAACGGGCGATGGAGGCCGAAGGCGCCCGCCCGCGGACCATCCGCCGCCGGCTCTCGGCGCTTTCGAGCCTGTTCAGCCACCTGGTCACCCGTCGGCTGGCCGACACGAACCCCTGCCGCGAGGTCAAGCGTCCACGCGTGAATCGCGCCCGCGGCGAGACCCGGTCCTTCTCCCAGAAGCAAGCCCGGGCGTTGCTCGACGCGCCCTACGTCACGACACTTCAGGGACTGCGCGACAGGGTGATCCTCTCCATCGGCCTCCAGGTCGGAGCGAGGC
>CAZGXW010000115.1:0-2933 GCA_964529975.1 uncultured Fimbriimonadaceae bacterium | reverse complement strand
CCTGCACAGAAATACGGAAGTTTTCTGCTGTCTCACGTACGTTGGCACAGAGGGGTTCGCGCAGATTGCGTTTGACGGCTTGACGTCGCGGTGAACGACTCGGCGCTCGTGCAGCTCCTGCAGCCGACGTGTCAGGTTCTGAAAAATGGCTAGCAAGTGAAGGCGATCACCGTGCCGCGCTCGGGCCCACGGTGTGCTTGCCCGGGGGCAATCACCGGCGATGTGGGAGATCGGAAGGTAACCGTTACCTGCGACCTCGAAGTAGGGGTACACGCGAGGCACGTATCGCAGCGGGGCGAGCATCATCAGGGTCGCCTCTTCGCGGCGAAGGCGCTGCCGCGCGTCGATGCCAGGCAACGATTCGCGTGTATGGGCACGCGCTTCTTTGAGCACAACCAAGCCTCCGATCGCGGCGCTAGTGGCTTCCGCCGCCAGATAGACGGCGCCTTTCGCGGCCGAGGCGAGCTGTCCGACGAGCAGGTAGCCGGGGCCGAAAAGAGCTGACGCGTCGACCGTCGGACCGGCGACCCCAACCACTCCGGGGGGGAGGCGACGGCCGCCCGCATCGAACGGTACCGAATACTTGTCCTCTACTAGAGCGCCACCCGGTGATGGCACCATCAAGCGGGGGCGCCCAAAACGATCTGCGTGAACGACAGGAGCGAAGGACCCGTATCGAATGTACACACAGCCTCCAACATGGAGATCGCTTACGATTCTCGGACCATCCAGGCCTTCGGTCGCTGTGCGTAGGCGCGCCAAGAGGTCCGCGCATTCGGTGTCAACACTCGGATATACGGTGATGAACTTGCCGACCTGCGTGGCGCCGAACTCGCCATCATTCAGCGCTCGTAGGGCGCTTTCGGATTCCGCTACTTTGAAGGGTACACCCAACTTGCCGAGCACACCTGCAACGCGTGATAGAGCGCGGCGTGCCGAGCCCGGCGTTGCGGACACGTGGATCTTCCAGCCCCCAATTCTGATCGACGGCGATCCGACGTGTAACCATGGGCCCCGGAGGGTAAACGACAGGTTCTCCGAGTAGAGAATGTCGCCGTATCCAGTGGTGGTCGCGCAAGCGTGAGTTACGTCGCGCAATCTTTCGTCACCTTGAGAAGGCACGGAACCGGCGGCGTGCCGAGGCAACTATGGCTGGATGACTCGCGGCCGCGAATCCAGCACGATCTCGAGTGTCCCCGCAGCTTCGCCCGCACGTGCCGTCGTCACAGCTAGAACCGCAGGTGTCGCCACAGCTCACGTCGCCGCATGTCCCTCCGCTACAACTCACGCCACATGAGCCAACGCAGCTGTTCATGCAAGTGCCATCGCAACTTCCACCGCAGGTTCCCTGGCAGCTGTCGGCCCCACAACTCCCTTCACACGTATCGCCCCCACACGATTTGGCACAGCTGGGGCCGCCACACGGGTCGTCTCGTGAGGGTCTAAACGGATTCCTGACAGTCGCGGCACCCGAAACAGCCTGGTCGACGAGGCGAGAATGGATCGCCCACTGGCCGAGCGTCGGGCCGCCAGCACTCATCCGAACTCTAGGAAAGGGAGGTCGCCGCGTGATCACTTTCTGCTGCTCCGGTCAGTTCGTCCGGCCTCCGCCACGCGAGTCCTTTCGGAACCTACGTCCGCGTGACCATGGGCCACGACGACGACATCGATCGCGGCGTCTGCGAGAGCGCGAGACTGTACGCGTTCGCGAGCAGCGTGCACTCCATCCATGGGTAGATGTCGATCCTTTTCCGGACCCATGCAGAAGCTACTCTTCTGAGCTGGGAGATCCTCGAAAGTGTAGAACTCCTTTGGTGTAACTTCGATGACCATGCCTACCACTTTGTCGCTCCTCCCCGCGGGGGCCCGCCGCAGAAGACTGGAATCCACCACACTGTGGCTCACCGCAAAGCGCGCCAGTTGTCGCCTGGGGCGACGATCGGGTTGATTGTAGCTCTGCGCACTCACCTCAATCCTTCATGACCAGATCTATGTTGAGGCGCGTGCTGCACGTTCCGGTCGCGGTCTCACCGCGCGTGACCGAGATCAGAACCAGAAGGAGTTGACCAAAGTTCGCCGAGAGTGCCTGCGCTTGAAACACATCTGCCTGGCTTGGCGCGTCGTTTAGGGCTATCGCCGCCATGATGTTGCTCGCACCGAACCCCATCGGACTATCGCCGCCCGCGAGATCCTCGGGCGTCCACGGATCACGGACCGCGCGGACGGTGATCACGTCACCAGTGTCGAGCGTCAGTTCCGCGGGTCGAACAACAAGTGTTCCTTCTCGCCACGGGGTGACATCGATGCGCTCGGCGATCTGGATGTTTATCTCCCCGCTTTCCGGCAGATCGCTGAAATCGTACGTGCGAAACGGGGCCACATTGATGACTACTCCGGACATTGATCGCTCCTTCTTGATGACGAGAGACCTCCTATCACGGCGTTCCGATGGCTCGAACTCACCCAATGGGTGAGTTGGCTCACCCGTTGGGTGTGGGGCGTCGGCGTCGGCCCGTCATCGCTGCGATCACCTCGGCGATCGAGTCGCATCCGGTGCGCGCGCGGATCTCGTCCTCGTGACGCGCGATCGTGCCGTCCTTCACTCCGAGTTCAGCTGCTACTTGCTTGCGTCGGAACCCGCTGGCCCGGAGCGCCAGGATCCGGGCATGACTCGGGGAAAGGCCGTGCTGGACACAGTAGGCATGCTCGGCGGATGCCGTCAGGACGGCGAGCTTATCTAGCAGGCTCGTGCAATCGACCTCGGCGAACGGCTTAACTAGGAGGACGTCGTACAGCCCTGCGATTCTGATCAACGTCGCCGGATCCGGGAATCCCGTTACGACGGCGATGCCTGGCGCTGGCGTCAGCGTCTGCAGCACCGTGACCGATCAGCGACGCCGGGATGCGTAGCGCGAAGAATCGTGCGTGGGCGT
>CAZGXW010000114.1:0-2986 GCA_964529975.1 uncultured Fimbriimonadaceae bacterium | reverse complement strand
CCGATAAGGTGAGTTATGTCTATATCCGCTCGTGATCCGTGTTGGCCTCGCCTATGGCTGCGAAGATTGGGGTCCATGCCTCGTGAAATGGATTGTCTAGGCGAGCTGGTCGTTTCCGTCCGTCGACTCGCAACTCGACCAGGAGATGGTCCCGGACACCCATGTTTCGAAGATAGCCGGTCTGGTAGGAGTTGAGCAGCTCAACGAGGGTCTTTCCTGTGTCGACCTGGGCCTCAAGCATTGACAACTCGTCGTTGTCGACGAGCGTTAGCGGGGCGACGTCAGCGCCCTGCAAGATCCCTTCCAACGCAAGTTGATGTCGCAGGATGGCAAGGGTCGCAGGGTTGACCGGAAATCCCTCCGCCATTACTAGCATGGGATGAAATCGCTTTGCCCTTGATCGAGGGGCATGCGTGAGGGCCTGCTCATCGTGTCGCAGCATCTTGATCGAAGAGTCGATTTGACGAGCCTTCGCCACCAACTTGTCGATTCCCCGCGTGATGGATCCGATTGGGTCCATTCCGAATATGTCGCGGCTAAGCGTTGATACTGTTACGTCCCCGACTACCCAAGCGTCTTCGTACTCGAGGGCGAAGTCCGCGACCTTGGGATGTGCGCGCCGATTCGTGGCGTAAGCCGATGCGATGTCGGCTTGCGTGTAGAGACGCTGGTTTCCAAGGACTGGCGGCGCCATGGCTCGCAGCGCCTCGAGCGCATCCTCCTCGCACATCAGTCGCCAAAATGCCATCGCCCGACTTGCGTCACTCGCCCGTCCGCGTGCTTTCAACGTAGTCTCAATATCGAACCTGACTACTTCGAAGATCCGCTCGAGCAACAATCGTGGAGACAGGACGAGGAGCGTTCCGCCATAGAGCCTGAGAATCGGGAACCGCCTGAATGCATCAATAGACCACTCGAGGTGAGCACCTGTGCCCTCACTGGCGACTTCGCGCGCGAGCTCGGCCGGTCCTGCGGCGATCAAGCGAAACGCCCGCAGGACTCGCGCTCTTGGCATCTTCAGATTCTCAAGGATTTTCGTTTGGACGAGGTGCGTGCACCTCGACTCCCCCGCAGCCCATATTGCGAGGCCTACGCTCACCAGGTCGTCGAGTGGCACGTGAGTAGCATCACGGAAGACGGCCTCGAGGTCGACGAATTCCGGTCGTTCGCGATTTCGCCGGGGCAAGTCTCGCCATCGCAATTGAGCGTGGGCCAAGATTGTGTACGGGTCACCTTGAGCGCCAATCAGTTGCGAGCGGATCAGAGCAACTACAGCTCGAGCATCGCCGACGATGCCAGGAATGTCGGGAGGGCGGTCACCGCGGTCGTTGTCAAGCAGATCCTGCACGGCAAGCAGGGCAA
The DNA here is from genome assembly GCA_964529975.1 of uncultured Fimbriimonadaceae bacterium. Lineage (GTDB taxonomy): Bacteria > Armatimonadota > Fimbriimonadia > Fimbriimonadales > Fimbriimonadaceae > JADFMN01. Next base: position 1,624 of record CAZGXW010000114.1, on the reverse strand, counting down.
GAAGGATCCAGTCATTGCCGCCCTCCACTTTGCGCGGCCGCGGACTCGCCTGCGTTATGGCGAGCTTCATGAGGACCCAGACTGCCTGGCTCGAGATCAGGGCTCGGCCGCTCGCAATCAAATCCTCAGCAATGCCTCGGTACGGTGAACGGAGCAGCGCTGCGAATTCACGGTCGCGCGCCTGGTCTTTTGGTCGTTCGTCCAAGCGGCGAAGTAGCTGCGCAAGAGCCAGTACCGTGCTCTGAATATCCCGAACTGAGATGCCGAGAAGGCCCGCGCGTAATCGATCGTCCGCTCCGAAGATCTCCGACGCCGTGATGTATGAGCCCAGAAAGTCCCCAGCCTGGGGCGGCCGGGCGAGGCCTTCGGGCACGACGACCCCAGAGGGAAGTTGCTCAAAGCGAGTCTGAAGGTTGGGTGCCGTACTTCCTAGAAGATATGTCGCATCCGTACGAAGCGTCTGGATGACTGGTGAACCTTCGGGTGGACCGAAGACCCGCTCAAGCTCAGCGCGTGCCTCGTAGTACGACGCCTCGTCGTTGATTGGTTTTGCACGCCGAACAGGCGGAAGGCGTCGCATCATTCCCGATACGGTGCGACGCAGTCTTGTCTTCTCGTCGTCGTCGCTGGGCATTGGCCGTTAACTCAGAGGAACCCGAAACTGGGCCCGATCAACCGAAATGTTGAGATTTCCTGTAAGTCCGATGATCGGGCGGCCACCCCAAGCCCGTCAGGCTCCTCCCGTCGCACTACCTTAGCCCAGCCGAATTCGGGCGGTAGCCGGCCGCCTCAAGTTCCTGGAACAGCGACGTGTTGGCCTCCTCGACTCTTTCCTTGAACGCGATGTAGAGCAATCCGCTGATATCGCTCGGGAGCTCAACGGACTGCTTGTGAAGAATCGCAACCCTGGTGCGGCCCAATCTGGCGAGGACCATGCCGAGTTCAAGAACCACGTTTTGCCTCGCGCGGTACTGCTTGTCCTCAGGCTTCGCGACCGCATTGCCCTCGTCGTCAGGCGTAAGGAGTACACAAGCGAACCCGATCTGTCCGTCTCGGCCAAGAAAGTGCTCAAGCTTCTCGATGATTGTGTCCCCGCCCGCCGGCAAGTTGCCCAAAACGATCGGGTCCATCCCCATTCTGCGCAGGAGTAGTTCGAGACCATCACGAGCGGTCTGATCGTGGCCATAGACGATAAAGATGCGGTTGTCGAGGCCTGAGGCCCGACCGATGTCGTCCGTGGAGACAGACATTTCTGTTTCGTCCGGGCGCTCCCACGACTGAACGTCGCGCGCCAGAACCGTGGTTGCCTTTCCTTGGTAGCTGATGCGCCCCGAGTCAAACACGTTGAAGATCTCGCCGGATGTACATCGGATCTGAACACCGTGCTGCACGGTACGTTCCTTGAACGGAACGCCACGCTGCTTGAGAAATGCACGCAGATCATCGGCGGTCATGTCGGCACCACCTTGAGCACCTCGTCACCGTAGTGGTTGATCACCTTGACCGCGAGTTTGCCCGTTGACGGCCGCGGGAATGGCCGCGAGACGTTCGAGTTCACGGTTGCCCACGCTTCGTCGCTGATATCGGCGCGGAGGGCGCGGCGGAGCTTGTCGTAGGGGTCGTC
>CAZGXW010000113.1:0-3174 GCA_964529975.1 uncultured Fimbriimonadaceae bacterium | reverse complement strand
GGCGAGGTCGCGCACACGACTGTGCTCCGAGTAGAAGGAATGCTCGACCAAGTCGCGCCCAAACACGCGCCGATTACGCTCACTCTCGAGGGAGTCGGAGGCTCGCCGAACGTAACGATGCCGAAGACGGCGTGGATCGGAGTGGGAGGCGAGGTCGACAAACTCAAATCGCTGCGTAAGGACTTGGCGATTGCGGTCGCCCAACTCCGGACCGCCATTGACGAGAAAGAGTTCGAGCCCGTGATCGAGATTGGAATGCTGCGCAAGTTCGACGACAGAGCCAGGACAGAAATGGGCCGGTCATTGAAGATGGCAAGCGTCGGACTCCTCGGCGAGTTCTCTATGGGTTCGGTGCACGTACTCGCCTCACGGGCGTCCAGCAGTGGGCCGCACCTCTTTTCGATCGCCGAAAGACCGCTGGCGGGGTAGGCCCCGGCAGTATTGCCGGCATCGTTTGTCGCTGTCGCTTTCATCGAATTGTCCTCTAGGCTCCCCGACGTCGGACACACGACCCTGCACTAGCAAGGGTCGAGGGTTATTCATGATTGTTTCTCGACGGATCGCGCTGCTCTCACTCCTTGCGTTCGCTTCCCTGGCGGGCGCCCAAGACCTCTATGTCAGCAGCGAGGCCACCCACTCGGTCAAGCGGTATCACGGTGTCTCGGGCGCGTACCTTGGCGACTTCGTCACCGCCGGAAGCGGCGGTCTGGGAGGACCACAAGGCATCGCTTTTGGACCAGACGGCAACTTGTACGTCTCAAGTCGCGACTCAGGCAACGTCCTGCGATACAACGGCTCGACCGGCGCGTTCATGGGAGTGTTCACGACCGGTTACACGTTCGGCTTTGCCGCGGACATGACGTTCCGAGGGAACACGCTTTACGTCGCCGATTTTGGAAACGGCAACGGTGTCCTGAAGTTCGATGCCACGACTGGCGCGTTCCAGGGACAGTACACGGTGGGCGGCGTCCCCGGTGGAACCGACGGCCATGAGTGGGACAGTAACAGCGGGTTTTACGCCGTAAGTTGGGGGCTCAACTCGATCCGCAAGTACAACGCTACGACGGGAGCGTTCATCGGAACGTTTAGCGTGGGAGGCGGTCTGAGCGGGCCGCTCGATCTCCGTATTGGACCAGGGGGCGACTTGTTCGTCAACAGCTTCGCGACGGGCTCGGTCAAGCGTTACGACGGAATCACTGGGGCGTTCGAGGGCGACTTCATTACTGGTCTCGGAACAACGCAAGGGCAACTTGTGTCGCTCGATGGACAACTGCTGGTCGGCAGTTACACCGGGAACGTCATCAACAAATACGACATCAACACAGGAGCGTTCCTTGGCACGTTTGCGAGCGGCGGTGGCCTGACTCGCCCGAACAACTTCACCTACGGCCCCGTCCCCGAGCCCGGAACCCTGCTCGCACTATGTGCAGGCTTGGGGGCACTGATGAACCGAAGACGCCGGAAGTCGAGTCGTTGAAACAACGGCAGTACGCCTTGCCGTAGACATTCCGAAGATGTTGCTGACTGTCGACAAGTGCTCGGCGATCCCGGTCTATCGCCAGATCGTCGAGCAGGTTCGTTCCATGGTCGCGAGCGCGCAACTTCCCGTAGGTGCATCGTTGCCAACGGTTCGCGCGCTTGCCGCCGACCTCGATGTTTCGCGCCTCACCGTCCACAAGGCGTACCAGGAACTGCAGGAGATCGGGCTCATTGTCTCGAGGCGCCGACACGGGACGACGGTGACGACGATCAAGGACGAGGAGACCGGGTTGAGGCGACTGGCCGGTTTCCTTGAGACGGGCCCATTTAGCGACTTCGAGCAGATTTGCGAACGCACAAACGTGCGGTCGCTGGCTTCGCCAGTCCCCGATCCTAGGCTTTTCGACGTGGACGAGTTCTTGTCTTGCCACAACGTGCTTCGGGGGGAGGACAATTGGTCGCACTACTATCCGAGCGAGATGGGCGACGAACCGCTAGCAAAAGTCTTTCAGTCGCGGCTCAAACCGCACGGCGTCGAGTGCAGCCCAGAGTCGTTCGTTCCACTCAGTGGGCGCAATCCAGCGATGGTTGTGCTCGCTAACGGGCTGTTTACCAAGGGCCGTCCAGTCGCCGTCCAAGAGCCGCACGCCCTTGGAATCAAACAGTGGTACGAGTCGCAGGGCGTCAAGAGCATCGGCGTGCCTTCAGGAAAGCACGGAATTGACACGGAGGCTCTCGAGCGCGCGTGTCGCGATGACAACGCGAACGTGCTCGTCGGCCTTCCCAACTTCGGCCTGATAGATGGACTTGGCTGGCCGGACAGCAACAGGCGCGAAGTCGCCCGTATCCTGGCAAAGTACGGAGTCACGTTTATCGAGAGAGCCGGTAACTCGATCCTCTCATTCGAACAGGTTGAGCAGACACCCATGGGCACCTTTCTGCCGAAGGGCACGGCATTCGTCGCGTGCAGTCTCCAAATGGCGCTTGCTCCGGGGTTGGACATGGCCTTTGTCGCGTCTAACGGACCGCGTCCTCTCTGGCTGGAGCAAGAGGTCGCACGTTCGGGACTGCTGATGTCGCGTCCGACACGCCTCGTGAGCGCAGAGTTCATGCGTCGGGCGTTCGATCCAATCCTGGCGCGGATCGTGCGGACATACCAATCGCGCCGGGACGCGCTGGTCTCTGCCCTCGGAGGGTCTTTGCCGGACGGCTGTACGTTCGAGGTGCCGCAGGGCGGGTTCTGCCTTTACGTTAGACTCCCACGGCCGGTCGACCCGGAGCAGCTGTTCCGTCGAGCGCTGCAGAGCAAGGTCGCGTTGATGCCGGGAAGGTACGTCTCAGCAAGCGGAACCGGCGACGACGGCATCGCGCTGTCCTACAGCATGCTCGACCCAGCCGCGCTGACAAAGGCTGGTGAGACCGTGGGCCGGGTCCTGAAAACGGTTCTCTAGTTCAGCAATCGCGTCGGGTTCTCGAGGTAGTCGCGCACGACGTTCATGAACTTGGCGCCGATCGCGCCGTCAACCACACGGTGGTCAAACGAGCCGGTGACGTTCATCAATGTACGGATCTCGACTTCTTCGTCGCTTACTGGCACGACTCGTCGCTTTGCAGTCGAGATCGCGACGATCGCAGCGTTTGGCTGGTTGATGATCGCGGCGAAGTTGTCGACGTTGAGCATGCCCATGTTGCTGA
>CAZGXW010000112.1:0-3186 GCA_964529975.1 uncultured Fimbriimonadaceae bacterium | reverse complement strand
CCTGGACACGTGGGTGCGCGAACGGGGCACATGGCGGTTGCTCGGCAGTCGCACCTTGCGCGAAAAGCACCCATAATCGCTCATGCCCCGCTGGGCGACCGTCGTCTACACCGCGCTCTTCTTCGACCTGTTCGGGTTCGGGATGCTCATCGCCGACATCCAATTCCTGGCCGAGCGGTTGGGGATGCCGGGGTGGATGATCGGCCTCGCGATGGGCGTGACTTTCGTCGTGCAGGTGCCGGTCTCGCCGCTGTGGGGGCGAGTGAGCGACCGGATAGGTCGCAAGCCCGTGTTCGTCGTTTGTACGCTGCTCTCGGCCCTGGCGATGTTCGTATACGGGTTGGCGGCTGTACCGCTGGTGCTTGTATTCAGTCGTGTCATCGCGGGGTTCGGAGGTGCGAACGTCGCTGTTGCCCAGGCGATGCTCGCGGACGTCACCGACGAGTCGCACCGCTCGCTCGCTATGGGGCGGATCGGCGCGGCGATCACGCTCGGACTTGTCGGTGGGCCTGTCATAGGCGGTTTGCTCGCCGTGCAGTGGGGGAGCGCGGTCGTGGGGTTCGCGGCGTGCGCGTTGTCCGTCGTTGGTGCGCTGGCAGTCTTGGTCTTCGTTCCGAAGACCGCCCCAAGGCCCGACAACGGCGAGGAGAAGGCGAACCTCGGCCTGCTCAAGTCGTTTCCGCGACTGCGTTCGCTGTTTGTGCTGGCGACGGTCGCGTGGTTCGCGCTCGCAATGCTCGAAGGTACGTTCGGACGGCTGATCAAGCGCACGATGGAGTTCGACCAGTCGCACTTCGGCATCGTGTTCGGTTGGGAGTCGGTGGTCGCGTTCGTCGTGCAAGGGTTCTTGCTCGCGTGGATCGCGAGGAGGGCGTCCGACCCGCTGCTCCTGCGTGCGGGCTATGTGCTGCAGGGGATCGGCCTCGCGCTCATGCCGTTCACGCACCACCTCTTCCAGCCGATGTGGCTCGTGTTCCTGTTGCTGTTCGGCACGCTCTACGCGTTCGGCGGCGCGATCGCCAACCCGACCGTCAACGGGATGTGCAGCAAGGCGACGCCAGCCGAGCGGCAGGGCGAGCTGTTCGGGCTACTGCAGGGCGCGCGCTCGATCGGCTTCATGGTAGGCCCGGTGATCGGCGGTGCGCTGTTCGACCTCTCGCACAACGCGCCGTATCTCTTGGCCGGGGCAGTCTGCCTTCTCGCGGCGATGATCGTGCCGCAGGGTGCATGAATGTGGTGCAAGTCTGAAGGCTTGCACGTGTAGCTCGGGAGAGCCGCACCACAACCAATGCCGACTGCGAAGCGGACTAGTGGTCGTGCTCGGCGACGCAGTCGGGGCAGAGCTGTTGACCGTCGTGGCTGACGATCGTGGAAAACGGGACGTTCTTGCCGCACCCGTCGCACTTGGACATCGCGACCTCGGGCTCGCTCGCGGCGGGCTCGGTGCTGGTGGTCGGCGTACTGGTAGTCGGCGTGCTCGCAGGCGTCTCGGCGGTCTTGCTCGGGCTACAGCCGAATACGAGCGCGAGGGCGAGGGCGGTTAGCAATAGGGTCGTGGTCTTCATCGCAAGGGCCTTTCGTCGCCAGTAGCGACCCTCACAGTGAACCCGATTGCCGGCCCACGTTGCGCTCCTTGTGGCAAGGGAGAGGGAGTAACATCAGCACCGACGCGGGACTACAAGACCGCGTGGAAGTTCTACGTCGAGCCGTGAGGACTAAGAGATTTCCTGATCGGGCTACGTTGACGGCGGGGGAGGGACGAAATGCGGGCAAAGGCTCACGTCAAGTTCCTGCGGATCAAAGTCGCCATGCATAGCGGAGATGTTCCGAATGTTAGTGCACGCTTCGATGTACAGGACTCCGCCGTCAGTAAACGTGACCTTGATCACCTCGCTCTGGTGTACGCGCGGTTCGTTTCGTCGTTGAAACAGTTCAACTGATTTGACTGTGCGACCGACCGATTGTCGAAGCAGAGGCATGGCATACGTCAGCGCGGATATCTGGGCAGAGCCTTCGGCCTCCGGCACTGAGTTCAAAGCCGATTGTCGTTTCATGGCATCTTCTGCGCTCGTCGAGAACAGCGTTTCGAGTCCCGATTGCAGTTCAGATAGGCCCGTTGCGACCGCTTCCATGTCCTGACGAAACTGATCAAACGCAAGCATTGACGTGGCTGGCTGCCGCACACCGTGCGCGGCCTTTCTTCGTTGCTCTGAAACGACGTCAAGAGCGCCGTATAGCGTTGTCGCTGAGGGAAAACATTTCTTCAAGCGCTGTAGCGTGTACCGATCCTCTTTGCCGGTTGCCGCGCCAGTTCTTTTTACGAGAGCAGAGACCACGTTTGCGTTCAGGCCATCAACAAGATATGCATAGGCTTCACGGTGCGCATCTTCGTAGGCGTGCGTGTTCTCCGCTGTCGGTGCATGGAGGTGCGGGTTGGATTCGTCCTTGAACAAAGGCTCTGCAAAGGCTTCCATCGCCAGAGCGTTGATTCCACGAACTGTTCTGTCGATCCTTTCCATGGCGTTTGCGCCAACCTCCCAAGAGCCCATGAGGATGCGCATTGCCCACGGCTCGTACTTTGCGTCTGGCAATGGCATCATCTCGCTTGCCGGTACCTCGTACGGTGCCCACCTAGCCACGTGCCCCGGCGATTTGCGCACAAGGTCAGGAAGAAATGCCGCGATGTGCAACTCACCGTTCCTGTCCTGTCGGAACCCGTATCGCAGGTCTATGCTTTCTGCTTCGCTTTGGCTGTCGTTTAGAGACTCCCAATACGCGTCAGTCAGTTTCACGACTCCGCCGTAGTCGCTCACGCGAAGTTCGTACTTGTGAGGTTCCGCTCGGTACTGTGCGAGTACAGCAAGTTTGAAGTATCCGACCAACTTGCTGGATACTCTCTCAAGTTCGCTCTGCTCGGCGGCATCGCTCACCGCTATCGCCCTCGATCGGAACCTCGCGGCACGTCCGGCGCGGCGTTCTCGATGGCCGCTGAAGTCTTGATTGCGGCCCAAACAACGGCAATGGCAATGATCGCCAATAGCGCGACCACAGCGATACGAAAGCCCCTGTTAGAGTCGTGAGCCAATTGATTCGTTGTTGGGCTCGTGGCCCAAACCTCATGGATTATAGACGGGAGCGGGCGGATACCCGCCCCCGAATGACCGCTAAGTTCGCACGACCTTCGCC
>CAZGXW010000111.1:0-3399 GCA_964529975.1 uncultured Fimbriimonadaceae bacterium | reverse complement strand
CCGGGTGCCAGCGCAGATAGTCGAGGAGGACGCGCCTCCTCTCCGGTCCGCGCTTTCCTTCGCAGGGGGGCAGTCCGGCGGAGATGCCTTTCGTCGAGATGTGGTCGTAGACCGCCGCCCATCGCTTCTTGACCGCCGAGACGCTGATCATCAATCGCTCGGCGAGTTCTTCGTCGGTGAGGCCCTCGATCGCCGGGCGGAGGAGTTCCTTGTGCGTCTGTGCGAGGTCGAGTCGCGGCGGTCGGTATTGAAAGACTCCGGCGAGGTAGTTGGTCCAGTCCTTCTCGATATCTTGGCGGGTCATGCTCCCGCCCCACGATCCGCACTCGAACTTCGCGCGCGGGAGGTAGCCGATCGAGTCGTTGACCTCGCTGTGGTACGCGTCGCAGGCGTCTTCGATCAGTTCCACGACGTTTGCGCCCTTGAGGTACTGGCCCATGCCGTCGGTCTGGCACGCGCAGACGTCGCAGTAGAGGCGCGGCATCTCTTTAGGGACGGCCTCCCAGATGTGGACCGTGAGCAAACGCAAGCCGCTGCCCTTGTTCGCGAGTTTCAGTTCGACCGGCGTGAGCCACACCTGCTCGCCGTCGAGCCAGCGCGACACGACCTCGTTAGCGACAGGTGGCGTGGTCTTTCCGGACAGCATTTCGTCGGCGAAACGGTCTTTCACCGCCATGATCAGCCGCGAGGCCGCGATCATGGGCCGCGGCCCAGAGTGGTCCTCGACCATCAAGGGGACGACGGAGGGTTGTTCGAGGATCGCCGACCAGAACTCAGGGAGTTTGCTATGGACGAACGGGTCGCACCCGTAGCGCGGCGCAATGTCGCCGTGCAACGAGAAAAAGTCGGCCCTAGTCGCAAGGCGGTGCCTCAGCACGTTTTCGGGTTAGGTTTTACCCAGGCTGTAGCGCCTTGGACATGCGGGCGACCCGGAAGACTCCCCCAAACGCGTGCTTGTCGAACTCCTCGTCGACCTTCCAGCCGCGAGACTCGAAGTGCGGTCGGGCGTAGAGGGAGGCTTCCGTGGTCGCTTCGACGCACCCCGCCTCGAGGAGTCCGTTCTCGGCAGCAATCAGCAGCACCCTGCCGACGCCCTGCCCGACGAACCCGGGGTCCACGTACCACATGCCGAGCAGGGACATCTCGGGGTGGTAGGAGGCGAAGCCGAGGATGCCCTTTTGCGAGCACGCGACCAAGATCGTCTCGCCTGTGCGGGCGACGCGCTTGAACTTCTCCTCGTCGATCACGCGCAGCCAATTGTCGATCGCAACGGCATCGTAGAGCGGTCGGAGGAGGGTTTCCACCGACCGCCTTTGGATCGACGCAAGCGCGGCGTAGTCCTCGGCCTTCGCCGTCCGGACCGTCACTGCACCCTGGCGAGCGGAGTGTCCGAAACCATCGAGAACATGTCGATGGTGCTCGATCCCGCCTGCGGATCGGTGAACGTCAGGCCCTTCATGTCTTCGGACACCACAAGGTAGTTCATCGTCTGCGTCATCTTGATGGTGTTGTCGAAACCCATCTCCTGCGCGATCGCCTGCGGGGTGCCGCTCTCGGCCTCCTTCTGATACCGCGCGTGCGCGGCGCTGAGGTCCTCGTCGTTCCACTTTTGGTACGTGAGCGCGACGCCCTTGTCGAACACTTCCCACTTTCCGTGGATCTTGTCCGGGCTGCCCGTGTGCGTATAGATGAACGTGCCGTCGGCGGCGAACTCCCAATACTGGCTGACGTCGATCTCCGAGCCAGGGTCGACGCCGAACTCCTTGGCCGTCTCCTCGTCGATCCCCGTCGCCGGGCACCACTTGCCGACGATGAACTCGTTGATCGTCTTGTGCTCGTTGCCGAACGTCGCCGGGCTTTCGACCGGCTTGGGCGATGGCTTGGGCTTGCTGCAAGCGAGAAGGAACGTGGCCGCCACCGCGACCACCGCGAGACTGTAAAAGCGAATCCCCATATCGGCCCAAGCATAACCTGGAGGCCGGGGCAAAGGCAAAAGAAAAAGCCGCCCGGACTCTCGCCCGGACGGCTCTCAGACTCGACTGCCTAGGCTCCGCGCCCGCCGCCGGCCGGCTGCGAAGGCCGCTGCATTCCGCCACCGCCGCCCATCTGCGGGAACTCGAACTTCTTGCCGAGCATCGCGTCCCACTTCTTCTTCTGCTCGGGGGTGAGGACGGCGAGGGCCTTCGCGTTCGCGGCTTCGCGCGCCTTGGCGCGGGCCTCGCGCATCTTCGCGATCTCTTCCTCGCTCGGCTGCTCGCCTTGGTTGCCTGTAGCCTGCGGTCGCGGGACGTTCAGCGCCTCTTCGATCTTCTTGACCTGGTCTTCGCTCAGGCCGAGTTCTTTAACGACCTGCGGGTTCGTCAGCCCGCGCGTTCCCATCGCTTGGTACTGCAGTTCCTGCATGCGCTTGTACTGCTCGGGCTTCAAGACTTTCTTGATGTCGGCCTGCATCTTCTCGATCGCCTTCGTGCGGTCCTCTGGCGACATCTCGCGCATGTTCTGCGGGATCGCCGCCTGGATCTTCGTCACCTGGTCGTTGGTCAGGCCGAGTTCTTTCTTCACCGGCTCCATCGCGAGCAGGAATCCGAGACCCATGCCGCGTGTGCCGCCACCGCCGCCCGGTCCAGGCCGGCCCGGCATCTGCGCGCGCTGCTCTTCGGTCTTTCCGCCGTCGGCGCCAGTCTTGGGAGCGGCCTGGTCGCCCTCCTTCGGCTTGGTGAGCATCGGCCCGTTCGGGTCGACCCCTGGCGGAAGTTCGGCGGCGCTTGCCGCGCCCGATCCAGCGGCCTGGCTGCCGCTTTGGGTGGCCTCGGTCTCGGTGGTCGTCTTGTTCTCGCCGGCTCCTCCCTGCGGGGTGGCCGATGGCGAGCATCCGATGGCGAACGCGGCGACGAGCGCCAGCGCGGAGTAAGAAAGCGGTTTGAGGTTCATGGCAGTCTGCAATCCATAACGGGCTGGTCGGTCGCCCGGTTCCAGCCTGTATGGTGGCATAGACGTTGGGGAGGGGGGTGGGTTCAGGGGGGAGGAGTAGGGAGTAAGGAGTAGGGGCCGATCTTTTAGTTTTGGCACCCCCACCTGACCTCCCCCAAGGGGGAGGGATTGTTTGAGGCTGGAGATACCCTGGCCCCTGGACTCTGAACCCGGTACCCTTGCATCCGATGGCCGCCGTCGCTACTAGGCCGAGCATCGACCACATCGCGGACAAGGTGTTCGCCAACGAGCGCATCACCCACGAGGACGCTGTCGCGCTGTTCGAGCACCCCAACCTCGGGGACCTGGCGACGCTGGCGACGTTCCGGCGGAACCAGCGCACCGACCCCAAGACGGTGACGTACGTCGTCGGGCGCATCCTCAACTACACCAACGTCTGCTGGGTGCGGTGCAAGTTCTGCGCGTTCT
>CAZGXW010000110.1:0-3496 GCA_964529975.1 uncultured Fimbriimonadaceae bacterium | reverse complement strand
GGTGCGACTGCCGAGCAACCGCCATGTGCCCCGTTCGCGCACCCACGTGTCCAGGTACCAGTGCAGTTTCTTCTCGCCGTCCGGCGCGACCTGCGTCTCCTTTGTCCAAACGCTCGCCCGGTTTGCCGTGTCCATCACGCGCAGCATCTCCGTCTTGTACTGCTTCGGTGGTGTGGCCCCACGGAACGTGACGAGGTACGTCTGCTTGTCGGTCGTCTCTCCACCCTCGGTCGTGATCGAGAACCCGTTCGAAAGCACGTCGCCCAGCACGTATACGTCGTTACGGACGTATGCCGCGTCCCAGCGTCGGTACTGCTCCGCGATCGCCGATCCCGGGTACAGCGCCTCTGGCTCCCAGTGCCACGGGGCGATCAAGAGGGTCATTCTCGCAGTCTACTTGCCGTGCCGCGCCATTGGTCAGGTAAGGGAACCGGGAGGATTGGTGGTATGTTATGGTTGTCGAAAGGAATGCATAGGCGCTTCAGGCTCGTGATGGCCCTCGCCAGCGTGGCGATCCTCCTCTTCCAGGGGACGGTCGCTATTGCGGCCGCGTTCACTTGCATGCAGGCTTGTGCCCAGAAGGCTACATCAAGCTGCCAGCCAGACCAGCCGAGCTGCCACGGCGGCGAAAAGGCTGACAAGGGCCAGAAGCACGACTGTGACGGGGCATGCAGCTCCATTTGTTCTTCAGACAAGTCCAAGGCGACTCCCGTCGAGGGGATCACCTGTCATGTACCGACATTCGAGATTGCAGCAGTCGTGCCGGTTCTGGACGTGCGCGATTTCGGTATCCCCGATGCTGCTCCCGATTTTTACGAGACTGACTCAAGCCCACCGCGCTCGTCGCCTGTCTCGACCCACTCCCTTCGGGCTCCCCCTACCTGTCGCGCCTGAGCGCGCCGGGGCATTCTAGCGTCTTTCTCCGGTCGTTGCGCTCAGAACGCGCATTCACTGCATCGCTCGCCGTCGCGCTGCGGCCAAGATGTGAAGTCCGGAGGACACTGAGCAAGCCCTGCTTGCGAATCTGTGCTCTCACGGCTTCTACGGAATCTCGAGAGACAGGACCATGAAACTCAAAACATCTATCGTCTTCGCCGCCGCGCTGCTAATGCTCGGCACGTTATTCGTCGTCGGTTGCAACTCAACCAAGACCGATGCCCCGGCCGAACAGGGCACGAACTCTAACTCGGGCAAGCAAATGCCGGACATGTCGCCCGAAGAGCATGAGAACATGGGCGAGACAGTCGCCTTCACCAACGAACAAGGCGAGCTGGTGTGCCCCGTCCAAGGCGACGTGATCCCTTCGCCGGAGAAAGCCGCAGGCTTCCAGGACTACGAGGGCAAGCGCTACTATTTCTGCTGCGCCGGATGCCCGGAGGCGTTCGCCGCCGACCCGGAGAAGTACGCTAAGTAACCCAGAAGCACCGATGGACTGCGAGGCAACAACATGAAAGCAAACAAGAAATCGCTGCGAGGGCCGATCTTTGCGGTGGCGTTCCTTTTGGCCGTGTTCCTCGCGGTCCGTTGGTTCGTCGTCACCACACGTGGCCCCGGGTCTATGACCGTGGTCGAGGCGCAGGCCATGGACATGACTGCCATGAAGGCCCCGATCGGCGTCTTCCCGGTCGGCACCGACCATGCGCTGGTGCGGCGCCTCGGAGGTACCGAGACGTTTCCAGCGACTGTCGTCGCCCTGAGCGACGAGGACGTCGTCGCCCGTGTCGACGGGCTGCTGCAGGAAGTCCTCGTCTATCCGGGCGATCGGGTCAAACGTGGCCAACTCCTCGCCCGGCTTCAGGCTGACGAACTCTCGTCGCAAGCCCTTGCTGAGTCGTTGGCTGCGCAGGCGATGGACAGCAGTGCTCGCCGAGCGACACAGTCGCTTTCCCAGGAGAAATCAGCGGAAAGGAGGGCAGAGTTCGAGGTCGAATCCGCAAAGGCCGCGATCGAGTCAGCGAAGTCCGAACTTGCTGCAGCAGATGCTGACGTAGAGGTCAGCCGTGAGATGGTCGAGGAGAGCGAGGCCATGCGCAAAGAGGCCGCTGCCCAGCTCACTTATGCGCGTATCGACTACGACCGCGAGAAGAAGCTGCACGAGGCCGGTGCGGTCTCGCGCGACTCCCTTGACCAGGCCAAGCGCAACCTGGATGAAGCTCAAGCAAAGGTCGACCAGGCCGAAGCCAAGAAGCGGCGTACACAGAGCGAACTCGCTGCTGTGATCGCAAAGAGAAACTCTGCCGCGAACATGGTGAAGCAGTCGGAGTCGATGTACCGTGCTGCAGTTGCCTCGCTCGAAGAGGCGCGTGCTGGCGTACTGGGCGCGACTGAAGAGGCCGCAGCAATGCGAAGCCAGGCTGCCTCAGCACGTGCGAACGCTCGCTCAACTGGAACGCTCTCGTCGTACACCGAGCTAAGGGCGACGGACGAAGGCGTCGTAACGGAGCGTTTGGTCAGTCCCGGCACGCCCGTCATGGCTGGCGAGACCGTGCTGAAACTCAAGGCCGACCGCGAGCTACGGATTCAGGCCGAACTGCCTCAGCGACTCGCGAGTTCGGTTACGGTCGGTTCGACCGTGCGGGCAACAGTCAACGAAGCGTCGCTCGATGCAAAGGTCACGAGCGTCTTCCCGTACATCGAAGGCAGTACGCGCTCGTTCCGCATCGAAGCGAGGATCGCAAACCCAGGTCGCACCATCCAAGCCGGGTCTTTCGCAGAGGTCGAGGTGCTGACCTCAACGCCGGTCAATGCCCTGAGCGTCCGCCGCGAGGCTTTGAAGACCGCTGGCGACGGGACGCACTACGTTTGGGTGCTCAAGGTGGGTGAGAAGGTCGCGGACAAAGACGCCATCTACACGTGCACGATGCACCCTCAGATCCAGCAAAAGGGACCTGGTATCTGCCCGATCTGCAAGATGGAACTCGTTCCCAAGGACGCTACAGGCAACGTGAAGGTCGAGAAGCGGGCGGTCAAAGTTGGTGCCCGTGACTCGCGCTACGTCGCGATCCTCGATGGACTTGAAGAAGGCGAGGAAGTCACAGCGTTTGGCGACGACGAGCTCTTTCCTGGAGCGGCGGTCAAAGTCGTCGAGTGGGACGAAAACGGACCGGCTGAAGTCGTCAAGGGCACTGGCGAAGCGTCGCACGGCCATGGGGACGGAACTGTCGCGCCAGAGATGACGGAACTCGGCCAAAAGTCGACGATGAAAGGCCACGAAGGGCACGTTCACGGTCCAGACGACAAGTTCACTTGTCCCATGCACCCGGAAGTCCATAAGCCGACTATGGGGACCTGCCCGATCTGCAAGATGGACCTCGTGCCGATCGTGGACGAGGAACGACCGTGAGCGATCGAGCCGAGGGCGGCGGCTTCAACATGGTGCGGTGGTCGGTCGACCACCCGCACTCCGTGATCGCGTTTTTTCTTGCCACGCTGATCCTTGGATACCTTGCGATCACGCAGTGGATGCCGAAGCGGTTCATGCCGTACATCGAGACAC
>CAZGXW010000109.1:0-3509 GCA_964529975.1 uncultured Fimbriimonadaceae bacterium | reverse complement strand
TCCAACCTATGGGTTGACGATGACCTTGAGAGTCGTCGAGTACGGCTTCTTGAGCCCGAAGCGGTCGTGGACCGTGACCGTGATCGTGTACGTGCCGTCCTTGCGGAACTTGCGCTTGATCGTCTGGCCTTCGGCGTCGACGTCCACGCCGTTCTTGTCGTCGAAGTCCCAGGTGTAGCGCAACTGCGAGGACCCTCCATTGCCCATAGCAACGAGGGTCAGTTCATCGCCGAGGGCCAGGTTGGCCTCGCGGACGTTGGGTTCGACGTAGAGCGGGGTCGTGTCGTTCACGATCTTAATCTGGCCGACATAGAAGGTGCCGATGGTGTCGCCGCTAAAGGCGATCGACTTGACCACCTTGTTGGTGCGGTCGAACCCGGTGATGCCGGCTAGGGGCACGCCAACGGACTTCCAGCCCTGGGCGTTCCCGAGCGCCGAAGTCAGGTCGATGTAGACCTCGGACTTCTTGCCGTCGGTCGTTGTGACGACGCACCGGACCTTCGTCAGAGTCGCGTCGATGATCGCCTGCTGCTGGCTCGTCCCGCCACCCTGTTGGCCGCCGCCCTGGGAGAGGCCTCCGCCTCCGCCAGAAAGACCGCCACCGCCGGCCGCGAGTCCGCCCCCACCGCCTGCTCCGACGAGGCCGCCGCCCCCACCGCCACCGCCGAGGGTGGTCGAGGCCGACTGCGCCTGCACGGTGATCACAAACATGTTGGCCGTGTTGGCCGAGGCCGAGGCCAGGTCGACCGGGTTGCCGAAGTGCATGATGCCGCCTTGGAAGAAGTTGCGGCTGGACACGCGGATCGACGAGGTGCCTTCGACGGCCATCTCGTTGGTCTCAGCGATCGTCCCGCTGCCCCACGGGGCGAGCGTGATGCGCTGGTCGCCGAGCGCGGCCGTTGGCGTGTAGATCACCTGGCTGAAGGCCATTGAGGCCAGGGCAGCCAGGGACAGTGTGGTCAGGGTCTTCATTTCGTTGGTCCTCTCAAGGGTCAAACGCGGATGCGCTGGATGCTGGTCGCGCGCCCGGTTTCAAATTGGACGCCTATCAGCACCCCTGAGATTACACCAGGACGCTCTGCGACCTCAAACTTGGCGGGCAGGGAAGTGCGGAATCTGCGCAGGATGATCTCCTTGTCCATGCCGATCACGCTGTCCTCAGGGCCGCACATCCCGACGTCTGTGATCGCGGCGGTGCCGCCCTCGAGCACCCGCTCGTCCGCCGTGGGCACGTGGGTGTGTGTGCCGACGACAGCCGTGGCCCGGCCCTCGACGTGGTAGGCGAAGGCGATCTTCTCGCTCGTTGCCTCGCCGTGGAAGTCGATGAAAACGTGGGGCGTGCCCGCGCCTTGGAGGATCGGTTCGATGGCCCGGAAGGGGTCGTCGTATCCGTCCAGGAAGATTCGCCCGCACAGGTTGACCACCAGTAGGTCTACCCCGTCCTTCGAGACGGTCGTTGTGCCGCGGCCAGGGGTTCCCGCAGGGAGGTTGGCCGGCCGGACGATGGGGTGGTCGGCCTCAAGATAAGGATAGATCTCGCGCTTATGGAAAGCATGGTTTCCGAGGGTGATGGCGTCGATCCCGATTTTGAAGAGGTCATGGGCGATGCTCGGGGTGATCCCGACGCCGGCTGCGGCGTTCTCACCGTTCGCGATCACGAAGAGCGGGCTGTGGGTCTTGACCAGTTCGGGAAGATGGGCCTCGACGGCCTGGCGGCCCGGCTTGCCCACGATGTCTCCAAGGAACAGAATGCGGTACTCGCGCAACTGGGGGAGGATACCGGTCGGGGAGAGCAGGAGCAGGGAGTCGGGAGGAGGGAGCAGGAGTGGGGCACGACGGAGCGTGCCCCTCAAAGGTGCTGATTAGTCGAACTCGGGGAAGTGGCGCTCGATGACGGCTCGAACGGTGTCCTCGTCAAAGCCTTTGCGGGCCAGGCGGGCGGCTGCGCGAGCGGGGGTGTCGCCCGGCTTGCGGGCACTCCAGAACGCGGCCTCAGCCAGTTCTGCTTGATCAGGGGCATTGGCGAGGGCGTGGTCGATCGCCTCCTCGCCTGCGCCTCTGGCCCGCAGTTTGGTTTCGATGAGCGCCGCTGACGTGTGGTCTTGGGAGGCGAGTTCGACGGCCCGCTCCGCGATCCGGGCGTCATCCACGTAGCGCGCGAGTTTGAGAGTCTTCAGGGCTTGGTCGACTTGGTCCTCGGCGAAGCCCTTTGCTAGCAAGGCAGTCCGGAGTTCGGACTCCGTGCGGTCGCGGGAGCGAAGCAGGCGGAGGGCCGCCTGCATCGCTCCTTGTGTCTGGTCTGGGGCGGGGTTGGTCACTCGCCGATGGCCGCGACAATGGCGGGGTCGACTTCTTCCTTGGCTGGCTGGAGTACGGCCCGGACCTGCTGGTCGAGTTCCGCGAAGACCTCGGGGTTCTGCTCGAGGAAGTTCTTGGCGTTGTCCCGGCCCTGGCCGAGGCGCGTGTCCTTGTAGTTGAAGTAGGTGCCGGCCTTGCTGACGATGTCGTGCTCGACGGCGAGGTCGAGGAGGTCGCCGGTGGCGCTGATGCCTTTGCCGAAGATCATGTCGAACTCGGCCTGCCGGAACGGCGGAGCGACCTTGTTCTTGACGACCTTGACCTTGGTGCGCGCTCCGTAGGACTCGGTGCCGTTCTTCAGGAGTTCGCCGCGGCGGACTTCCAACCGGACCGAAGCCCAAAACTTGAGGGCACGGCCGCCGGGGGTGGTCTCGGGGTTGCCGAACATCACGCCGATCTTCTCGCGGATCTGGTTGATGAAGATCGCGCAGGTGTGGGTCTTGCTGATGGAGCCTCCCAACTTGCGGAGGGCCTGCGACATCATGCGGGCCTGAATGCCGACGTGAGCGTCGCCCATGTCTCCTTCGATCTCGGCCTTGGGCACGAGCGCGGCGACTGAGTCCAGCACGACGATGTCCATCGCTCCGCTCTGGACCATGGAGTCCATGATCTCGAGGGCCTCCTCTCCGGTGGTCGGTTGGGCGACGTACAGACGGTCGATGTCGACGCCGAGGGCCTTGGCGTACTCGACGTCGAGCGCGTGCTCGGCGTCGATGAAGAGGGCCATGCCGCCCAGTTTCTGCGCTTGCGCGACCATGTGCAGGGCGATGGTGGTCTTGCCGCTGCTCTCCGAGCCGTAGATCTCGGCGATCCTGCCCCTGGGGATTCCGCCGCCCAGGGCGACGTCGAGGCTGAGGGCGCCAGTCGGGATCGTCTGGATGGGCTGGCGCTCGCCCTGTCCGAGTTGCATCACGGCCCCCTTGCCAAAGGACTTTTCGATGCGGGCCAGGGCCATTTCTAGGGCGCGGTCGGTCTTGGATTCGTTGCTCGCCATGTTCGTTCTAAACCTCTGTGGTGCAGACATAGTAGCGTAACGTCTACTATTTGTCAAGTCCCTTGTCTACTTTTTTGTGGCCAGAGGCGGGAAAGCCTGTGGACAGTGTACTGGAAGGGACGTTCGGGTTGGTTCGGATTGGTTCGGGCTAGTTCAC
>CAZGXW010000108.1:0-3546 GCA_964529975.1 uncultured Fimbriimonadaceae bacterium | reverse complement strand
CGCCAGCGCACCTGGTCGACCGACACCGTCCACGGCCAGCGCCATAGATGACCGTAGTGAAGAAGCGGGCATGGCTTTGGTTCGGGGCGGGGACTGTCCTGCTTTTTGATATCATTGGATCGTGAAGGGGCGCAAGAGGCTTTGGATCGGAGTGGGAGTACTGCTCGTCGGGCTCGCACTCGCGGGCCTATTGTATCCCTGGCAGTCTGGCCCTGTCGGAGAGTTTCAGAGTCTCGCGCAACGGTACGAGATGAGGGAAGTGAGCCCAGGCTTGTGGACGGCGACCGGTCTCGATCGAGAAAGGCAGGACCGGTTCGTCCAAGACTGTGAAGACCTGGCCGAAAGCTATCGCCTGCTGACCATGCGATTGGCGGACCCGCCTATGGGCCCGCGAACCCGGCTGACAACGAGGGAGTTCCGCGATAACTCAGAAGTACAAGACTTCAGGGTTGAAGTGCTCGCCACGCCATCGCTTTGCCGCATGAGCATAGACTCAAAGAGAAGGACGTTGGTCGACCGGCTGCGTTTGTGGTGGAAACTTCAGCGCTCTTAGCGAGCCCGCACGCGCCAACGCACCTGGTCGACCGACACAGTCCAAGGCCACACCAGCACCGGGCCGGACTGCCACCAAGACGCCTTGGCCCGCAACAGCCCCTCAGAGGAGACGAACCGC
Source organism: uncultured Fimbriimonadaceae bacterium (assembly GCA_964529975.1). Classification (GTDB taxonomy): domain Bacteria; phylum Armatimonadota; class Fimbriimonadia; order Fimbriimonadales; family Fimbriimonadaceae; genus JADFMN01. The sequence goes on along the minus strand of CAZGXW010000108.1, from coordinate 2,873 downwards.
GACAGCGTCCCCGTCGCCACCCCGGTCATCGAAGAGTCGAAGGTCGTCGCGGCCTGCTCGCCCACGTTCACCCAAGCCCCCGCCTGCCAGTCCCACAGTTCGATCCGCTGGCCCAGCCCGGACGTCCCCACGCGGCACACCAGGCCGACCTCGATCGAGAAGACGTCCCCGGGGGGCGCCTGCCCCTCGGCCACCAACTGCGCCGGGGGCTCACCGACCGACGCCGGGCCCGCACGGCCCACCAAGTACGAGCCGTCGGCAAAGAACAGCGAGCCCAGGTTGCCCGAGACCGCCGTGCCACGGAACCACGAGTGCGAGACGGGCAGGGCTTCGTACGTGCGCGTCACCCACCAACGCACGACCTCCGTGCCCCAGACGCCGCCCGGCCGCACGACCATCGCCGTGCCCCACAGCGTCTCGCCGTCGCCGCCGTCCGCTCCAACGCCGTTCCACGCTCCCCAAGACGTGCCGACGTAGGGAGTGCCTGTGGCCGAAGCCATCGGCGAAGGAGCGAGGATCATGGCGAACGGGTCCAGCGCGCGGCGGCCGGACACCACGATGTCGGACGTGACCGCCGTCCCAGCCGAGGTGAACAACAGTCCGAAGTCGCCGTGTGCGTTCACCCCCGCACCGGGCATGAACCACGAACCGCTCGCAGGAGTGAGCGTCCCTCCGCCTTCGTTGTCCACTGTGCCGAACATCAACCTCGAAACGTCCCACACGAACCACCGGATGCGGCTGAGCGGCGCCCCGTTGTTCATGTTCACGGCCGCGAACACGCGGTCGTCGTAGCCCGCCACGGCGATGACATTGATGCCGCCTGTCTCGATCGCGCCGCCGTCCGTGCTGGCGACCGTCGCTGGCGGCGCAGGGACCTGCGTCGTGACGTGGTCGACGAAGTTCACGCCGGCGTTGATCTCGGTCCACATGTCCCGCGTGCGATAGATACGGAACTCGTTCTGCGCGCGCTTGGTGACGGCGTACACGCACGGCGGGTCGGTGCCTAGCGTCTCGCCCGCGACCGCGCCAGGGATGAAGAAGTCGACGAGTTTCTTGAACGCGATTGTCCCGCCGACCAGTGCGGGGATCTTCGGCACGATCGTGAACAGCGACCCGCCGATCGAGCCGTTGTCGAAGTGAACGATTGTCGTCGTGACGAGGAGCCCGTCCTCATCGATCGCAAGCGACGGCTGCCGAGACCAGTGCTCGTTTACTCCCAGGTTGCCGACAGCGCTGAACTTGTACTGGAACCAGTTGCCCTCCGCCGTGTCGTCGTCGCTCACGGCGAGCAAGAAGTTGCTGATGCGCGCGCCCGCGTCGCTCTCCAAGAACAGCACGAAGAAACGGTTGCTGTGGAGGTCGAAGACCGCTTGCGGCATCGAAGGGCTCGCGGTCTCGGCGAGCCCGCCGAAGAACGCCGACGCGGTCTGCCCAAAGGTCTGGGTGCCGTCTTTGGCGAAGAACGCGATCTGCCCGTTGACGACCTGCACAACCTCGTCAGGCCCGACGGCGATGTCCGCGTTCGCGGGCGATGCGCCTATCGTGCCGAGCCCGGGGAAGGCGTTTTCGCCGCGCGCGTTTGCTCTCGGTGCGCGCGATCCGGCAGCGGTGGGAGGGAAGAACCAAGCGGTGTCGATCGTGCGCCCGTGCGCCTTTCCTGTGCCGATCGAAGGGAGGCTGTTGCGCCCTTGGGGCATGGCGAAGGCCGCCAAAGCGATCGCCCCCAGTAGAACGGCCCAACGCAAACTCTCCAACCCCCGCCCTCCCCGCGATTCATGGATGTTACATCGCCATCGGTGATTTGTAAAGCCCTGGGCTACGTTTTCTAATCTGGGATATGTAGCCGCAGGCTTCAGCCTGCGCGAGCATGGACAAGCCCGGCCTCGCAACCGAAGGCTGTCACCTGCGCAGAATGAAAAGCCCTGCTTCGTAGCCGCAGGCTTCAGCCTGCGCGGAATGAAAAACCCTGAGTTCGTAGCCGCAGGCTTTAGCCTGCGCTCTCACTCCGATTGCAAGGCTTCTTGCTAGGCCGGTAGAGTGTCGCAATGGGCCAGGTTCGCGAGAAGAGACACCGGCTCCCGGGAGAGTCCTACAAGGGTCGAGTGGTCGTGTCCTTCACATCGAGGGTCACGAATGGTGCGCCATTCATGAGCGAACGCCATGTCCGGACGGGGGTCGAGTGCCTTGCCCGCGCGACAGAAAAACACTCGTGCAGCGTATTGGTCTACTGTTTCATGCCGAACCACTTGCACGCGTTGATCAAGGGAGAGAACGATCAGGCGGACGCAAAGACCGCGTTTGACCTGTTTAAGCAGTTGTCCGGATTTGCCCTAAAGAAGGAAGGCTTCACTTGGCAGAAGGACTACTATGACCACATCGTGTCGCAATCGGAGGACTTGCAAAGCCAAGCCGTTTACATCGCCGCGAATCCTATACGCGCCGGACTTGCGATCGAGCCAGGCCAATACTTTGGTACGGGCGCGATCGGCCTTGACCTCGCCGACGTGATGGTCAAGTCAAACCACGCGTTGCGCTATCTGAACTGAAGGCTGCGACGGGTTCCTTGGTCACGAGGGCCAATTGGACTCCTTGCGCAGGCTAAAGCCTGCGGCTACGGATCCGGTGCATTATCGACGCTTCATCGCGCGGGCTTCAGCGTGCGCAAACTCCTCTAACCCCTTCGACTCCAAGGCGACGACCTGTAGCCGCAGGCTTAAGCCTGCGCAAATTAGCCTAACCCGAATGCACAGATTGGGAATCCTCCGTCGGCCCTGGGTTGTTCCAAACTAGAGGAGCACGATGGACGTGACGCCGGATACCGGGCAGGACGCCGTCAAGCGGCCGTGGGTGGAAGACCGTTGGGCGTTCGCTTT
>CAZGXW010000107.1:0-3562 GCA_964529975.1 uncultured Fimbriimonadaceae bacterium | reverse complement strand
GCGGTGCCGCTGTACGTGACGTCGAAACCGAGGTTGGGGCCGTTGTTGATGCCGCTCAGCACGAGGTCGCACCCTTCCGGCCAACAGACGGTGAGGCCGACGTTGACGCAATCGACGGGAAGGCCGTTGACGGTGTGCGCCTCGGTGCCGTCGACGACCGCGTCGCGCACGCGCAGCGGGTCGCGCATCGTCATGCCGTGGCCGCACGCGCTGCGCTGTTCGTCGGGGGCCACGACTTTGACCTCGCCGAACTTCTTGGCGACCCGGACGAGGTGCTCCAGTCCTTCGGCATGGATACCGTCGTCGTTCGTCACCAGGATGCGCACGGGGCACAGGATACCGGAGGGCAGTAAACTGCCCGCATGCGTTCCTTGCTCTCCGTCCTCGCCCTGTCTTGCGCGGCGCTTTCGGTCGCGCAGTTGACGGAAGCAGAGAAGCAAGGAGTCGCGGACGCGCTGTACGTGGGAAACATGCGCCCATCGGACCTCGAGTTTGCAAGGCGCCCCTTTGAAGACGTGTCGCGCTTCAAGTTGATCGACGATGCGATCGACGAGCCACTCACGACTGCAGACCGACTCATGGCATTGCACGCGGACACCAGGTCGCAGTCTGCATCCCAGATTCTCGCAACACTATGTCAGGGAGTGTTCGAAGAGCCAGTGGGCGCGATCCAACACGATCCACCCCTGACAGGGCTCGATTCGCTCCCCGCTGACCTGCGCGGGCCGATCCTGGGGCTTGTCAACTGGATCAATTCCGCAAACAACGCGATCCGCAAGGCGACGGAGCGGCTGACTCCGGAAGAGAAGCGGTTGCTTATCGAGTCGCTCCCTGTGTGGGCGGTCGAGCAGCCGACTGTGCGGTTCTCGTTCGTGCGCGGAGCGACTGCCGACCAATCGCGAGTTCTAGAGTTGCTCGCAAAGGTCGACCTCGCTGCCATCCGCACGGCAGGAGCGAGGCTGGCGGAAGCGACCGAACGCGCCATCGAGGCGCTCAAACTCTCGACCTCCGAGGTCGACTCGCAGGTCTACCGCGTCGGTGGAATGCCGGTTGCGATCTTCGGGCGGCAGAACGACCTCCATGTTGAGACAGACTGCTTCCTCACGATCGACCTCGGCGGCGACGACATGTACACAGGCCGGCACGGAGCGGGCGTCGGCTACGCGAGCGTCCTCATCGATCTCGGCGGCAACGACACCTACGACGGCACCGACCTCAACTTCGGCGCAGGCGTGCTCGGTGTCGGCCTCGCCTACGACGAAGGCGGCAACGACGTCGTCCGTGCGCGAAGCATCGCGCTCGGTGCCGGCCTTGCCGGAGTCGGCGTCTTCAGCAAGAAGGGAGGCGACGATCACTACAGGACAGAAACGCTTACTCAAGGCTTCGGTGTGTTCGGTATCGGTCTGATGATCGACGAGAGTGGGCGCGACGACTACGACGCCTTGCTCTTCGCCCAGGGCGCCTCAAGGACGAACGGCGTTGGTTGGCTTATCGACAAGGGCGGCAACGACCGCTACCGCGCCGGCGGACTGATCCTCAACTCGCCCCTGTTCGCGAACGCGCACTACTCCTTTGCGCAAGGCTTCAGCATGGGCTATCGCGAAGACACAGGCGGACTCAGCGGAGGGATCGGGCTCCTCACCGACCACTCGGGCGACGACCTCTATCAAGGCGAGACCTATCAACAAGCCGCCTCCTATTGGTACGCGCTCGGCACCCTATTCGACGCCGACGGCAACGACACCTACACGGGTCACCACTACTGCCAATCGAGCGCGATGCACGCGACCGCCGCCTACCTCTTCGACCTGAGCGGCGACGATGCCTACACAGTCAAGGTCGGCGCAGCGCACGCGATCGGCCACGACTACGGCGTCGCCGTTTTGCTCGATCGCAAAGGCGACGATGTCTATACCAGCCGCGATTCGACGCCGGGCATCGGCAACGCAAACGGGCTGGGCCTTTTCATTGACGGCGACGGAATCGACCGCTACTACGGCCCGCCAGGCAAAGGCAACCCTGCGCGAGGCACGGGTTCGCTCGGCGTGTTCGTCGACCTCAACGGCACCGACGACTATCGCTATGGGCTTGCCGACGGACAGGCGACCTCGACCGAATCGTGGGGCGTCGCCCTCGACCGCGCGACGACGGTCGGTGACACGCCGCCGATAACCCAGCGTCCGCCCGTCACCCCGAACAGCGAACCGATGCCGAGTGAGGCAGAGATCACGGGAATCTACAGAATGGCGACCCAATGGGGAGTCGGTACCGCGCAAGAGGAGGTCGCCGACGCCCTCGACCTCCTCGTCAAGATCGGAACGCCAGCCCTTAAGTGGATGCTCGACAATCGTTTAGCGACCGCCGACCGCCTGCAGATCCGTGCGTTCGCCCACGTCGTCCGCGCCCTCGGACAAGAGGCGTCGTCTGCGCTAGGAGCAAAGGCGTTTTCAGCAAGCGATACCGAGATGCTCAACCTCCTGCGCATCGCCTCCGACGCGGTCGTCATGGACTTCGGCGCCCTCATCCCGAGCCTTTTGAAGAAGCCGACACTTCGAAACGCCGCGGTCGCCGCTGCCGGAGTGCTCAAAGCGACCGCTGCGGTCCCCGACCTCATGGCGCTCTGTCGCAACGAGGACAAACTGCTCGCACGAGCGGCGATGGTCTCTCTCTTGCAGATCGCTGACCCATCCAGCCTGGCCACAGCCCAGGCGATGGCGTTCAACGGCGATCTCCTCACGCGCAAGGCCGCGATCCAACTCCTTGCGAAGTTCCCAGAACAAGCCACAGTCTTCGCGGACGCCCACCTGCGATCGCCGGACGAGTTCCGAACAAGGACCGCGATCGAAGTCCTCGGCGCTATCGGGACAGAGCAATCTCTGCAGAAGATCGGCCCCATGCTCCTCGACCCTCGCCCCGGCGTTCGCATCGAGAGCCTTCTGCGATTGAACGGTCGCTGTCCGGCCGCGTTCCGCGCAGACTTCCAAGGCCTCCGCGCCGACCCCGTACCGAGCGTCAAGGGCGTCGCGAACACCGTCCAACCAGGTGGCGCGTAAGAAAGTAACATCGCATCCATGACCGCAATCCACCGCGACGTCGAGTCGCTCCGAAATGGTGACGACCCTCGCCTCGTCGCGCGCATGCCCAGCGGTTGGGCGGTCATGGGCCGCGAGCAGTTGCTGGTGGGCTATTGTCTTTTGTTGCCAGACCCCGTCGTCGCCCACCTCAACGACTTTTCCGGGCAGCAACGCACCCAGTTCCTTGAAGACATGGCCCGTCTCGGCGACGCGGTTCTCGAAGCGACCAGCGCCATAAGGATCAATTACGCGATCTTCGGCAACCTCGAGCCCGCGCTCCACGCCCACGTCATTCCTCGCCTTGCGACAGAACCCGAGGACTTCCGCACCAAACCCTACTTCGCTTACGACCTTTCGAACGCCCCTCTGTTCGACCCGCACGAACACGGATTAATCCAGGAGTCAATCCGCAAGAACCTGGAGTCACGCGCTTAGCGCAGACTCGGTATCCTCAGGCCAATGCCACGAAGTAGGATCGAGTCCGCGCT
>CAZGXW010000106.1:0-3816 GCA_964529975.1 uncultured Fimbriimonadaceae bacterium | reverse complement strand
GGCGCACGCCCAGGGCAAGGTCGCAACCGTGTATTCGTGCGAGACACGGCCGCGCCAACAGGGACTTCGGCTGACGGCGTGGGAACTGATGCAGGACCGTATTCCGTTCTATTCCATCGCAGATAGCGCGGCTGCCTCGCTCATGCGCTCGCGTCGTGTGGACTTCGTCGTCGCTGGTGCGGACCGGATCGCAAGAAATGGCGACACTGCGAACAAGATCGGCACGTACATGCTCGCCGTTTGCGCCAAGCACCACGGTATTCCCTTCGTTGTTGCCGCGCCATCTTCGACGCTCGATGTGTCGTTGAAAGACGGAAGCGAGATTCCTATCGAGGAACGCGACGCTTCCGAGTTGACCGAGATCGAGGGCGTAAGCGTCGCGCCAGCGGGATGTCCTGTGTTCAATCCTGCGTTCGATGTGACGCCGGGAGAACTTGTGAGCGCGATCGTGACCGAGAAGGGCGTCTTTCGAGGGCCATACTCCTTTTGAATGCAGTAGGCGGAGTGGTGAATGGACTTTAGAGAAACGCTCTCGGCTCGAAGGGACGGTCTGACCAACACTCCGGAGCAATTGGAATCGCTCGCATTAGGCGCGGCGGACGGATCGATCCCTGACTACCAACTTTCTGCATGGTTGATGGCCGCGTACCTCAATCCACTTTCTGCTCAAGAGACCGCAGATTTGACAATGGCGATCGCGGAGAGCGGGGAGAGGCTCGACCTCACTGGACTCCCCAAGCCTTGGGTCGACAAACACTCGACCGGAGGGGTCGGCGACAAGACGACGATCGTGCTTCTGCCATTGCTTGCCGCTTGCGGTTTGACTGTAGTGAAGATGTCGGGACGCGGTCTCGGGATCACGGGCGGGACGGTCGACAAGTTGTTGTCGGTGCCGGGGTTTCGCATGGATCTCACGCCTGAAGAGATGAAGGCTCAGGCCTCGCGGATCGGCCTCGCGATCACCGGGCAGACGCCTCGTCTCGCGCCCGCAGATAAGAAACTCTACGCGCTCCGCGACGTGACGGGGACTGTCGGGTCGGTGCCGCTGATCGTGTCCTCGATCCTCTCGAAGAAACTCGCCGGGGGCTGCGAAACGGTTGTGCTCGATGTGAAATGCGGTTCAGGCGCGTTCATGAAGACCTTGGAGCAGGCTTCGGAGCTTGCATCATGGCTAAAGCAGATTGGACAACTTTGCGGCCTGAACTTGCACTTATCTATCACGGACATGGAGCAGCCGCTTGGACGCGCTGTGGGGAACGCACTGGAAGTGAAGGAGGCGATTCGAGTGCTTCGAGGGGAAGCGGGTCGGTTGCGCGACCTTTGTGTGCACTTCGCGGGGATGGCGCTTTCGGCAGTCGGGAGAGGCGGTGCAGAGGATGCGAAGCTCGCTTTAGAGAACGGCTCCGCTCTAGCCAAAGCACGTGAGTGGTTCTTTGCGCAAGGGGCTGACAGTGCGGCGTTCGAAAGTGAGGACTGGTGTCGTTCGACCACTCTGCACGAAGTGCAGGCAGTAAGAGACGGGTGGGTGTCTCGGGTCGACGCGCGGACAATCGGTCAGGTGGTAGTCGACATGGGCGGCGGGCGCAAGAGGAAGGACGACGAGATCGATCCTTCTGCGGGCGTTGTGTTGCACGTCGAGGTCGGTGACCGAGTCTCTAAGGGCGACCTGCTCGCCGAGATTCACGGTCCGGAGACCGATGTGCGACCGGCGTTCGAGATAGTGGAACACGAAGTCGAACGCCGGCCGGTGGTGCTTGCCTAGGTCAACTGCTTTCGCCAACTCTTTCGACGACTCGATCTGAACAGATCGACGAAGAGAATGACCAGCCCATTGAGTGCGACGATGCCCAGTGAATAGATACCTACAACGGCCAGCGGCACCCAGAACAAGCGTCTTGCTAACTCGCCGGCAACTGGAGGCTTTGGAGTTGCGAACGCGGCCATCTCGCGCAACATGCCTGCGCGATCCTCATCGGCCTCCGCCAGATACTCTTCGCCATGCTTTTTCCAAGCGTCGAGGGCTTCTGACAGGTCACTCGTGATCAGCGTGGATTGCATGCCAGAAAACGACTCCTCCAATGGAATCAATCGGACGTGCGGAGAGTAGTCGTTCGATTGCGAACCAGGAATCCTCGGCTTGCTAGGACGATACGCACTTGAGTGAACACCTTCCGCTTGGTTTGGCACCACGTAGTAGTTGTTTTCGAACTTGATGTACTCAACGAGGTGGCCACTCTCGCCTGACTTTAGCGCAGCCAAAGCAGACTGGAACTTGGGACGTGCAGTGTCGTACTCGCGGAGCCATTGCTCGCGCACTTCGACCTGCTCCTTGGCTGCCGCAGGACTCAAAATCACGAATCTTCCACTATCAAACTTCAGCGAGTATGAATTCGTCGTAGCGTTGACGTAGAGTCCCGCGACCAGTGTCGCAATCACCGCTGCTCCGACCAACGGAAGCGAGCACCAGCGCCTGGAGACCAACGCGAGCACCAGAACCCCGCCAAACACGACAGAAGTTGTGACGCCAAAGTCAAAAGTGGTGACCCTTGGATAGCCAAGCGCGTTGTCCGTTGCCGTGAAAACCATCATCACAATGATAGGGAGCGAGATGAGGAACACGAGTCCAACTAGCACCCAGTAAAGTGCGTGGTTCATCGATCCCTTTCCTTGGAACGCTTGCGAGACAAGCGAAGGGTGACCGAAGTCTGCAATAGCCGTCTTGATCGCGTCGCCCTCAGCGATTCCACGCGAAGTCATGTCGTCGATCGATTCCTGCAAGTGAGCACGAGTCTCGAGGAGAAAGTCCTCGACGCGCTGTTGCGGTTCGACGCCGCGCAGGCGGTGGCGAAGTTCCACCAAGTACCAAGCAATGTAGTCACGCATTGCCTTGCACCTGCCTGCGCGACGGCTTGAGGATGTTGTCGACCGCGCGGGAGAACGCGTTCCAGGACCGCTTCTGCGCGGCCAACGCCTTCGCTCCGTCCTCGGTCAGGCGGTACACCTTGCGCGGCGGCTTGCTGCCTTGCGGCTGCCACTCCGCCTCCAAAAAACCCTCCTGCTCCATCCGGTGAAGGATGGGATAGAGTTGCCCTTGCCCAGCGCGAAGTTCCCCGTTTGAGCCTTCGCGGATCGCCTTCACAATGCCGTACCCGTGGAGCGGCCCAGTTGAAACCGCCCCCAGGATCAGGGTTTCGAAGTCCGTTTTGAACGCCATAGGATTTGCCTCTTGTCCAAAGCGATTATATATCATCTTTCGATATATGTCAACACTCATGTGTTCTAAACTGGATTCATGTTCTTCGCCGTGCTCGTCTTGGGCTCCCAAGCGTCGATCCTCGACCACGCTATCGGTCAGTGGAAGGCGACCCCGGAGATGCGGATCGAGGACGCGTACAAGTGGCTCTACCACGCCGCGCTGGGAGGCGAGCACGCAGTGACAAGCGAAGACGGCCCGAGGCGTTGGCTGGATCGAGAGTGGGCAGCCCTAGGCGCACCGCTGGCGCACGAGCCTGAAGTCGTGCCGCTCACTACCGACGGCAAGATTGTGCGAATCAACCTCCGCCCCTACAAGTCTCGCGGCGGCGACAAGGAGATGCTCTTGTGGTCGTTCGTGCTCTCGGCAGAGAAGTTCAAGAGCGACAAGTCGGTGTTCGTGAGAGAGTGGGGTGCGCTCGGCGCGCGCTTGCGGAACCAGCCTTGGGCTGCTTTGACGTCGCAAGAGTGGTCGCGGCTCGACCGCGACGTTCGTGCAAAGGGATTCCCCGCGATACACCACTCGGCGCACTACGAGGCGAGGTACAAGCCAGCGTATCGCGT
>CAZGXW010000105.1:0-3994 GCA_964529975.1 uncultured Fimbriimonadaceae bacterium | reverse complement strand
GACGCAATGCCCGATCTTGAAGCGCGGGTCAATCACATCCTGACCAAGCAAGTGTTCGGCATCGGCATCACGCATCTCACGAGCCTGCTGGCGCGGCGAAGCGTGTATTGCTCGAAGCAGGCCAACGGTACGCACTCGATCGCGATGAGTTTCGAGAGCGACGACGGCAATATCTGGTTCGAGCGCACGGAGCACACATGGGTGGATGGCAGGTGCACCTATTGCGGGGTAGGCCGGAAGACGTTTGATCGTGGCGAGGGGCTTGAGACCCACGCATATGCATTCATTCACACTGACGACATCAAGACTCGGATGGCCGAGTTGTTTGGAGGCGACATGCAGTTCGACGTGATCATTGGGAACCCGCCGTATCAGATGAAGGGCGGTGCAGGTGGTTCGAGTGACTCGTCGATTTACCATTTGTTCGTCGAACAGGCTCTGAACCTTGATCCGCGATACGCGGTGTTCGTGATTCCGTCTAGGTGGCTGGCTGGTGGCCGGGGTATGGACGAGTTCCGGAAGGCGATGCTAACGGGCAAGCACATGAGAACCTTGGTCGACTACACGAAGATGTCAACGGCGTTCCCTGGTGTCGATTTCGAAGGCGGCGTCGGTTACTTCTTGTGGGACAGGGATCACCAAGGCGACTGTGACTACACGCTCGTGCTAGGAGATGAAGAACAGCCCGCGGTTGTTCGCAGGCTCGATGAGTTTGACATTTTTGTGCGCGATACGCGCGCGGTGGGCATCCTGAAGAAGGTCCAGGCCCTGGGCGAGCGTTCCATGAGTGACCTCCTGAGTGGCGACACGCCATTTGGCCTTGCCACGAATTTCGGCGACTTTGTTGAGAAGTCGTTCAAGGGCGCTCTCAAATTGTATGTCTCCGTAAATCAAAAGCGCGTCATCGGCTGGATGAAAGACTTGGGGGTCACCAAGAACAGGCACCTCATTCCCGTTTGGAAGCTGTTTCTGCCGAAAGCGTACGGCGAGCGTGGTGCCATTCCTGCGAATGTCCTAGGCCCCGGCATTGTTGCCGGTCCTGGCTCCGTCTGCACCCAGACTTACGTCGTTGCTGGTCCGTTCTCTTCCAAAGCGGAGGCAGTGAGTTGCAACTCGTATCTTCGCACTCGATTGGCGCGCTTCCTCATCTCGTTGCGAAAGATTACGCAAGACCTCCCACGGGCGACCTATTCATGGGTGCCTCAGCAGAAATGGGACTGCGAATGGACCGATGCAACCCTCTACAAGAAGTACAAGATTACAAAGGAAGAAGTTGCGTTCATTGAGAAGATGATTCGTGCGATGGTCGAGAGCGATGAGTAAGACCATCGAGGAGATCCTTGCGCCAAAGCCGGTGGTCCGGCCGCGCATCTACGCATACTCCATCGCCGACAAGGCGCACGCGGGTCTCCTCAAGGTGGGCCAGACCACGCGGAACGTAATGCGGCGTGTTGGCGAGCAACTGAAGACCGCCGCGATCAAGAACTACAGGATCGAGCTGGACGAACCAGCCGAGCGCGAGGACGGCACGATCATCACCGATCACCAGGTGCGCGCGGCACTCGCCAGGAAGCGATTCCAGAACACCGAGCTGGAGTGGGTGCGCTGCACGGTCAAGGACGTGAAGACCGTGCTCGCTGAGTTGCGAACGGGCCAGCGGTTCACCGGCACGCATCACGAAACGTTCGCCATGCGCCGTGAGCAGGCCGAGGCCGTGAACAAGACGCACGCGTACTTCCATTCCATCCGGAAGGAGGGCATGCACGCCGTGCCGCGCTTTCTGTGGAACGCGAAGATGCGGTTCGGCAAGACGTTTACCACGTACCAGCTCGCCAAAAGGCTCGGCGCCAAGCGCGTGCTCGTTGTGACCTTCAAGCCCGCGGTCGAGGATGCATGGCAGACCGATCTCGAGAGCCACGTGGACTTCGACGGCTGGCAGTACCTCTCCCGCAATTCCGACGGCGATCCGAGGAAGATCAGCGCACGGAAGCCCGTCGTGTACTTCGGATCCTTCCAGGACCTGCTCGGCCGCGATGCGGCCGGGAACATCAAGCCCAAGAACGAGTGGCTCCACAAGGTCAAGTGGGACCTCGTGGTGTTCGATGAGTATCACTTCGGCGCATGGCGCGAGACTGCGAAAGAACTATTCGAAGGGGAGGAGGAGGCTGTCTCCAGAAGGGAGGCCAAGCTCGAATACGCCACCGGGCTGGAAGCAATGAACGAAGACCTCACCGTCCTTTCGGAGAAGGAGACCGAGTTTCTCCCGATCACCACCAAGGCCTACCTCTACCTCTCGGGCACGCCGTTCCGGGCGCTGGCTACGGGCGAGTTCATCGAGGAGCAAATCTTCAACTGGACCTACACCGACGAGCAGCGCGCCAAGGAAGAGTTCGCGGCGACGAACCCAAAGGAGTGGAACCCCTATGGCGCCTTGCCGCAGCTGCGCCTGCTCACCTACCGGATGCCGGACGAGTTGCTGGCGATCGCGAGCGCAGGGGAGTTCGACGAGTTTGATCTCAACGCGTTCTTTGAGGCCGTCGGCACGGGCGCGAAGGCGCAGTTCAAACACAAGAGCGACGTCCAGAAGTGGCTGGACATCATCCGTGGCGGGTACTCCCCAAAGGCGGTCGAGTATCTGAAGACGGGCACAAGGCCGCCCTATCCGTATTCGGATGTGCGGCTGCTGCCCTACCTTCAGCACTCGTTCTGGTTCCTGCCCAATGTCGCGGCCTGCCACGCGATGGCCAACCTGCTTGCCGAGAAGCACAACACCGTCTGGCACGATTATCAGGTCGTGGTCGCCGCGGGCGCCGCTGCAGGCATCGGACTGGATGCGCTGCCACCTGTGCGCAAGGCCATTGGGAGCGGATTCAAGACCAAGACCATCACGCTTTCGTGCGGCAAGCTCACCACCGGCGTCACGGTGCCGCAGTGGTCATCCATCCTGATGCTGCGCAACCTCAAGTCGCCGGAGACCTACTTTCAGGCTGCGTTCCGCGTGCAGTCGCCCTGGTCCATCAGGAACCCCAATGGCGACAACCCGCACGAGGAGGAAGTCCTCAAGCCCATCTGCTTCGTGTTCGACTTCGCACCCACGCGCGCGCTGCGGCAGATCTCCGAATACGGGATCGGGCTGTCGCCCAACGAGCCGAACCCTGAGAACGCGGTGAGGGACCTGGTGTCGTTCCTGCCCGTGCTGGCCTATGACGGCGCGAACATGACGCAGATCGACGCGGGCGGCATTCTCGACATCGCGATGGCGGGCACTTCGGCCACGCTGCTGGCCCGCAAGTGGGAGAGCGCGCTGCTCGTGAACGTGGACAACGACACCCTGCGCCGCATCCTGGACAACCCCGAGGCGATGGCCGCCGTAGAACGCATCGAGGGCTGGCGCTCGCTCGGCGACAACATCATCGAGACCATCATCAACAAGAGCGAGACGGTCAAGGAGCTGAAGAACAGGGCCAAGGACAGGGAACTGACGGAGCGGCAGAAGAAGCAGCTCACCGAGGCGGAGAAGGAGTACAAGTCCAAACGCAAGCTCGTCCAAGAAAAGCTCATCAAGTTTGCGACGCGCATCCCTGCGTTCATGTACTTGACCGACTTCCGCGAGAACACGCTGCAGGATGTGATCACCAAGCTCGAACCGGAGTTGTTCCTTGCCGTCACGGGTCTGACGGTCAAGGACTTCCACCTGCTCGTGCGCCTCAAGGTGTTCAACACAGAGCAGATGAATCAGGCTGTGTTCGCGTTCCGCCGGTACGAAGACGCCTCGCTCCGATACACCGGCATCGAGAGCCACCCGGGGCTGACGCACTACGGGCTCTACGACACGGTGGTCGCAAGGGAGGAGGCGCCACCATACGAGCCCGCGCGTTAGCAACGGTCCGCCGCGGCCGGTGCGACATGGCCCGGCCCGCCCCGGGGGCGCGCGGCGCTCCGCCCCACCCCCTCCCGGGCGCCCGCTCGTGCTAGGCTGCCCGGCGCCATGAAC
>CAZGXW010000104.1:0-4051 GCA_964529975.1 uncultured Fimbriimonadaceae bacterium | reverse complement strand
CGCATCATCAACCGCAACAACCGCCTGAAGAAGATCATTGAGATCCAGGCGCCCGAGTCGATCATCAACCACGAAAAGCGCCTCCTCCAAGAGGCCGTGGACGCGCTCAGCGACATGCTCAAGGGCAAGCAGGGTCGGTTCCGAAAGAACCTGCTTGGAAAGCGCGTTGACTACTCCGGTCGTTCAGTCATTGTCGTCGGCCCGCACCTCAAACTCCACCAATGCGGCCTTCCGAAGGAGATGGCCCTCGAACTGTTCAAGCCGTTCGTGATGAAGACGCTCGTAGAGCGCAAGATCACGCAGAACATCAAGACGGCAAAGCGCATGATCGAGCGTATGCATCCCGCCGTTTGGGACGGGTTGGAAGACGTCATCAAGGAGCATCCGGTCCTCCTGAACCGCGCTCCGACGCTCCACCGCCTCGGTATCCAGGCGTTCGAGCCGATTCTTGTCGAAGGCAAAGCGATCCAACTGCACCCGCTCGTCTGTCACGCGTACAACGCAGACTTCGACGGCGACCAGATGGCCGTGCACGTCCCGCTCTCCATGCAGGCGCAGTCCGAGGCCCGCGTGCTCATGCTTAGCACGCAGAACCTCTTCTCGCCCGCAGACGGACGACCGGTCACATCGCCCATCCAGGACATCGTCCTCGGTGCGTACGCACTCACGTACACAAACAAGGCGAACCACCAGGCGCTCCTCGACCGCATCGCAAAGCACGAGAAAGACCCTCAGAAGAACGAGGCGCCTTACATTTATGCGAACCCTGATGAGGTCGTCTTCCACTTTGAATCGCCGACGAGCGCTCAGATCGGGCTCAACGACCCCGTCCGCGTGCGCATCCGAAGGCCGGTCTTCCGTGACGACGCAGAGATCGACTATCGCGATCCTGTGACCGGCGTCGAGTACAAGAACGAGACAAAGAAAAACGAGCTCGACGAGGACGTGACCGAACTGGTCGCCCTCGAGCAGAAGTTCGAGTCGATCGTCGCTGTCACCACCCCAGGTCGGCTGATCTTCAACGCGATCTTGCCGTACCCGATGAAGCACAGCGACCGCTTCCTCAACATTGAACTCACGAAAAAGGCGCTGGCAAGCACCATCGTCACCTGCCACGAACTTGTCGGCACCGAGGGAACGATCAAACTCCTCGACGACGTCAAGGACATGGGCTTCAAGTGGGCCACGAAGTACGGCCTCTCCATCGCGCTCACCGACATGGACCCGCCGGCGCGACGAGACGAGATGCTCGGTGTCGCCGACGACCGCGCCACGCGCGTCCTCGAGCAGTTCCGACGAGGAATGACCTCGTTCCGTGAGATGCAAGAGTCGCTCGTGCGCCTCTGGACGGACACCTACGACCAGATCGGTAACGCTATCGTCGACAACATGAAGCAGACGAACCCGCTGTCAATCATCACGGTCAGCGGCGCGCGAGGCAGCGTCAAGCAGTTGGCGCAGTTGAGCGGAATGCGCGGCCTCATGTTCAACCAGTTCAACGAGGTTATCTACGAACTGCCCGTCAAGAACTCGTTCCAGAAAGGCCTCAGCATGCTCGAGTTCTTCGTCACCACGCACGGTGCACGTAAGGGACTCGCGGACACCGCGCTCCGAACGGCCGACGCCGGATACCTCACGCGCCGTCTGGTCGACGTCGCCCAGGACGTTATCGTCCGTGCGAACGACTGCGGCACCAACGACGGCATCCTCGCAACAAAACTCACGTTCGAAGGCAAGACCATCGAGAACATCGGCGACCGCGCCTTTGGACGAATCTCTGTCGAAACCCTCAAGGATCCGAAGGGCAACGTCATCGTCTCTGGTGGCGAGGTCGTCACCCAAGAGATCGCCGACCGGCTCAATGCGACGGAAGAAGAGTACGCCACCCTCACGGACGCGGCGACCAGCGAAGAGAAGGTCATCGAGATCCAGGAGAAGTACAAGAAACACGGCTTCGGTGTCGACGACCATGGTCGCCTCGGCGCGACGGTGCGCAGCGCCATCACGTGCGAACTCGACCAAGGCATCTGCGCCAAGTGCTACGGTATCGACCTGGCCACGGGCAAGACCGTCGAGAACGGCGTAGCGGTGGGAATCATCGCAGCGCAGTCGATTGGCGAGCCGGGTACGCAGCTTACGATGCGCACGTTCCACACGGGCGGCGTCGCCGGCTCTAAGACCATCGCCCGCACCAACCAGTACAAGACCGGCAAGTTCATCCGACAGTTCCAGGAGGACTTCCAGGCCGCCACCAAGACCGACATCCGAGAGTTCGACCCCACCAAACTCCTCGAGTCGCAAGAAAGCGTCGTGAAGAACCTCTTCACGCGTGGCTCTTCGATCGAAGAGGGCGAGGGCAAGAAGAAGACCACCAAGGCCGCGGAGAAGGCCAAGGAGAAGGCGGACACCGAGTCGCGCAAACTCTGGGAGCGAAGCCGAAAGACGTTCTTCTACTCCTGGACTGGTGAGTCCAGCGGCATCGTCCGCGTCGAAGAGATCTTCGAGGCGCGAAAGCAGCCGCGTGGCAAGGCCATCATCTGCCCTGTCACAGGCATCGTCCAAGACGTCCAGCGCTCGTCCTACGGACGGTGGATCGTCGTCGAGGCAGAGGTCGGGTTCGACGCCCCCATCAAGGGCGCGTACGTCGCCGACACCCAGCCCACCTGGGAGATGACCAAGCGAGACAGCAAGGCCAAGAAGGGCGCGACCGTCGAATCGTACGACCCCGCGCTCGAAAGGCTGATCGGTCAGAAACTGACCTCCGCCACGCTGCAGGTCCTGAGAAAGGCAAAGATCAAGTCGGTCAACGTCTTCTTCACGATCCTCGTCCCACCGCTCGGCAACCTGCCGGTCGAAAAGGGATCGAAGATCATCAAGGGCGACCCGCTCACCGAAGGCCCGCTCGACCCGCACGAGGTTCTCGAATTGGCCGGTGGAAAGGCAGTCCACGACTACTTCATCCAAAACCTCCAGTCCGTCTATAAGGACCAGGGCGTCGACATCAACGACAAGCACCTGGAGGTCATCATCCGCCAGATGCTTCGCAAGCGACGCATCAAGGAGCCGGGCGACACGCCGTTCCTTCCGGGACAGATCGTCGACCGGTTCAAACTGGCCAAAGAGAACCAGAAGATCCAGGACATGATCGCCGCCAAGAAGAAGATCAAGTACACCGATCCGATCACTGGCGAAGAGAAGGAGCGTAAGCCGATCGAGGCGACCGCAAACTGGATCCTGCTCGGTATCACAGAGGCCTCGCTCGCGACGGACTCGTTCCTTTCGGCTGCGTCGTTCCAAAAGACCACGCGCGTCCTCACCGACGCCGCGGTCCGAGGCAAGCACGACGAACTCAGCGGTCTCAAGGAGAACGTCATCATCGGCCGCCTCATCCCGGCAGGCACGGGCGTCAAGGCGTACCGACAGTTGGCGATCGAGGTCGACCGCACCCAGCCCTCTTGGGCGTCCCAGTCGCTCACCGCGCTCGCGGAGTTCGGCGAGGACGATGGAGAGGCCGTGCAGGACCTCTTTGGCGGAATGTCCCTCGCCGACCTCGCAGCCGAGGACGGTAAAGAAGACTAATCCCACTGACCAGGCAAGGAAGACCGGGGCCGTGCTCACCGCACAGCCCCGGTCTTCCTTGTATCTCGACTCTTGGTCTCTTATCGCAGGCTCTAGCCTGCGCTGTCGCGCAAATGGAGCGCGGGGCGCGGGAGCCTCGAGGTTGAGAGACCTCGGGGCTCGTTTGGTACAAGGGTTCAGTGCAATGATTGAGAGGACTGTAAATGTTCGCACCCCCACCCTAACCCTCCCCCAAGGGGGAGGGAACTTCAGCGAGTTTTCGGAATGCTCCGGACACGGCTGCCCGGAGGACGCAGGGATCAGGGAACGGACTTTGTATCGTCGCGTCCTCGGGACAACCGTGGCACACGTTTGGGAGTTACAATGGATGGAGCGAGAGGTCGATTCCAGATGACGCACACAGCCCGGCCACCCGCCCGCAATACCGATCGTTTGGGGTGATGTTGTACCAAGACTCTAGCGACACCATTAT
>CAZGXW010000103.1:0-4226 GCA_964529975.1 uncultured Fimbriimonadaceae bacterium | reverse complement strand
TGGCAATACAGAGGTTTGTGTCGTTCAATAACGAACTCGCTGTGCCTTTGACGAAGTCGTCTGCTGTCCTTCGTCGAGGCAACGAACTGATTGGCAAGGCGGTCATGCCCTATGCCTATATGAAGGACAAGGTCGAGCTAGCACTAGGTGACGCGCCCTACATCAAAGCAAGTTCTTCATGGTCGATCGTTAGCCGCAACCGCAGCAAGTTGCGACTTCGCGACGGGAGAGTCTTCGACGAAGTGGTGACAAGGACGGTTGTAACAGCTACAAACCTGAGTTCTAGGAGCGTGGACATGCTACTCAGCCATAGTCTTCGGGGCGACAGTGTGACCGCAACTCCAGACGCAGAGACGGTCCGATTGGCAACACAAGACACGGTGAACTTCGACCACTCTATCAGGTGGACGATCCCGATACCTCCGGGCGGCACACAGGACTTTGTCGTTCAGTACTCGACATTCGTGCTTACTCAAGAAGGCACATAGTCGAGAAAGAGAAAGTCGCAAGGGCCTCTCGGCGCTTGCGACTTTCTCTTGGTGTTTTTGGGCTAGTTACTTCTTGTCTTTGTAGCCAGGGAGGCGGCGGCCCTTGTAGTAGCCGTCCGGCGAGGCGCTGTGCCTGAGGGCGAGGGGCTCTCCGCTGACGTTCTTGGTCTCGGTGACCTCGGGCAGTTGGGTGGTCCAGTGGAGCTTGTTCTGGGCCGTTCGTTTGTGCGAGTGTTTGCGTTTTGGGTTGGGCATTACCTTTTCTCCCGATGCAGGGTCATCTTTCGCAGGTTCGGGTTGTACTTCATGAGTTCGAGTTTGTCCGGGGTGTTCTGCTTGTTCTTGGAGGTGACGACGTAGTGCTTCTCGTCTTCCGTGCAGACCAGCCTGATGACTTCTCGCTTTTCGCCTTTCTTCTTGGCCATGGGGCGGCTCCTGCCCCGATGGGGCGCCGAGGGGAAATTATGGCTCAGTCAGGTTCAAGGGCGCAAGGACCCTGGCAGGTAACCTTTCCTCCAGCCCGGGTGGCGGAACGGTAGACGCAGCGGACTTAAAATCCGTTTCCCGCAAGGGAGTCTGGGTTCAAATCCCAGCCTGGGCACCAGGCTATGCTCGTCACCGGATTCGGCCCCTTTTTGAGCCACGAGGAGAACCCCTCTGCCGTCCTGGCGTCGGATTCTGGGCAAAGATTCGAGGTCTTGGAGGTCAGTTATCGCGCCGTGGACGAGTTCCTGGACAGCCTCGATCCCGGTAGTTTCGACGCCTGGCTGGCCCTTGGACTCGCGGCAAAGGCGACCACAATGCTCTCCGAACGGGTCGGGAGGAACTGGATCGCAGCCGTCCCAGACGTGCGAGGCGAGGTCCACGGGCCAGGGGTGATCGACCCGACGGGGCCTCCCCTGTTGTCAGCGAGCTGGGTCTTCGACGATGAATGCGTCGAATCGAGCGTGGACGCTGGCGGGTACCTGTGCAACTATGTGCTGTACCGGGCCTTGCGGAGGTTTCCTGAAAAGCGGATCGCGTTCTTGCACGTGCCACCGTTCTCTGTCGTTGGTCTCGAGGAACAGCAGGCGGCTCTGAGACGGCTGCTTGGCGGTTAGCGCGCCAAGCGCTCTGTATTGCGGAACGACTTCTCGACATCGACGAGCGGGTCGCCTTCTCCCTCGAACTCTAGGTTGAGCCACCCGTTGAAGCCGTTGTCCTTGAGGGCTTGCACGCACTTGGGGAGGTCGACGTCGCCTTCTCCGATCACAGAGCCGATGAACTCCGTTCCATCGAGCGCTTTGAAGGTGTACGCGTCCCACCCTTCCGGCTTCAATTTGAAGTCCTTGAAGTGGACCATGTAAGCGTAGGGCGCGACGTCTTGGATCGCCTCGTGGCTAGATTGCCCGACGAGTTGGAAGTTCCCTGTGTCCGGATTCGCTCCGAGGGCCGCGTGTCCGCATCGGTCGCGGACATCGTCAATGATGCCCTTGACTTGGTCGCTGCGCCCTGCGAGTTTGCCGTGGTTCTCGAGCGCGAGGCGCACGCCGCGCTCTTGGGCGTAGTTCGCGACCTCGGTGAGACCGTCAATGATCCACGCGCGCGCTTGGTCAAACGTGATGCCCTCGGCGACGTCTCCTGCGAAAACGCGGACGGTGTTGGTGTTGAACTTCAGCGCTTCGTCCACTCCGAAGAACACCTTTTTGGCCTGGGCCTCGCGCTCCTCAGCGCTGGGTTTCGCGAAGTTCTGCGCGACTGAGAAGACTCCGCACTTGAGGCCAGTGTCGCTGAGCGCCTGCAGGGACTTGTCCCGGTCGGCCTCGACGTCTTTGTAGAAGAAGTCGAGGAGTTCGACCCCGTCGGCACCGATACGTTTGGCCTCGTGAATGAACCTCGCGTGGTCCAGGCGCCCGTCCTTGACGGCGCGAAGGTACGAGTACATGCTGACGCCGAGGTTCATTGTGCTTCTCCAACCGGCAGAAGTTCGAACTCGCCCATGTCCTCGTCGAAGATCGGCGTCACCGGCTGGCGCTCGATAAGTTTCTCGTTAGGGACGTCGATTGCCCTGGTGACCGCGTTGCCAAAGACCATCGCTCCCAGGACGCCAATGGCGCACAGCGCGCACACGACCGCAAGCCCAGGCGACATCGGCGAGCGCTCCTGTTGCCCCACTGACTCTTCTTCGACCCAAGAAGCGCGGACGATGGCGAGATAGTAATAGACGCTGACCGCGCTGCTCGCGGCCAGGACGTAGGCCAAGGTCTGCATGCCTGCATCGATTGCACCGACGAAGATCATGTACTTGCCGAAAAAGCCGGCGGTCGGCGGGATTCCGACAAGCGAGAACATGAACAGCATCAAGCACCCCGCGGCGAATGGAGAGCGCTGCCATAGCCCGTTAAGGTCCTGCAACTTCGTGCCTTCCTTTCCACCGCCCGCAGCCAGCGTGACCACGGCGAACGACCCAACTGTCATCAGGCTGTACGCGAGCAAGTAGTAGACGACAGCGTTCAGAGAGACGGTGTCGGGCGATTTGAGGTGCGCAAGCAACGCGACGAGGACGTAACCCGCGTGCGCGACGCTCGAATACCCGAGGATGCGCTTGACGTCCTTTTGGGCGATCGCGTAGACGTTTCCAACGACCATCGTGAGGATCGCCATCCACGTCAGGATCGGGAACCAGTGCTCCTGGACGGCGGTCGTGGACGCCAAGACGCGGTAGAGCGCGCCGAATGCCGCGATCTTTGAGACCGAAGCCATGAAGGCGGTCACGTTCGTCGGGGCGCCTTGGTAGACGTCGGGCGTCCATTGGTGGAACGGCACGAGCGCGGCCTTGAAACCCAGCCCCACGATGACGAGCACGACTCCGATGACCGCGACTGCACTAAATTGCTGGATGTCGAGCGCGACGGCGGGTGCGAAGGACGCCAGGTCGACCGAGCCCATCACGCCGTAGAGGAACGCGATTCCGTACAGCAGGAACGCGGATGCGAACGCACCCAAGAGGAAGTACTTGAGCGCAGACTCTTCGGACTTCTGCTCCCTTCGGCTCATTCCCGCAAGGCAATACAGCGCGATCGAGAGCACCTCAAGGCCGAGGAACATCATGAGCAGGTTGGTCGTACTGACCATGATCATCGCGCCCGAAGTCGACCACAAGGCGAGCGGATAGAACTCTGCGAACGCAATGCGTTTTTCGCGCAGGTACCTCTCGCTAAAGAGGAAGGACAGGGCACAGGCACCAATCAAGAGCAACTGAAGGACAGACGCCATTTGGTCACGAACGACCATTCCGGCGAACGTCTTTCCCGGCTCGATATTGAAGAGCGAGACTGTCGTGAAGGCGGCCACGACCAGGCCGAACAACGAGACGGCGACGACCGTGTTGTTGTTCCTGCGGGGCACGAGCATCTCGACGATGAGAGCAACGACGCCGGTGGTGACCACGACAAGCACCGGCATCAAGGTCGGCCAATCGATCGAGGGGATGGTGTAACTCATCGGCTAGCCTCCGCGAGGTCGTCTGCCTCAAGTCCGATCTCACATCCTGCGCCCATGAGTGCGCCTGCCCGCATCGACCTCACGTAGTCCGCGGCGACGCCAGATCGTGGGTCCCACGCAAAGGCATGCGCCGGGAGGTCGCACACGAAGTCGATGTAAGGGTCTTTATCGCCATTGACAGAGAGCACGTTGAAGCGCGCGTGTTCGATCTCGCTGAGCAGTCTTCGGTCGACCTCCAGGAAATGGCCGCCGTAT
>CAZGXW010000102.1:2271-4294 GCA_964529975.1 uncultured Fimbriimonadaceae bacterium | reverse complement strand
CACGACGTTCGTGCCGGACCCCGAGCACACCTGGGACGGCGGCTCGCTCGCCTGAACGCGGCATTTGGGGCATGATGGAACCATGCCCCAGGCGGACACTGGCAGCAAAGTGCAGGCGCTTTCGCGCCTCCTGCCCGGCTGGGTGCCCTCGCACGACGGCACGACTCTGACTGGCGAAGGAGAGATTGAAGTCCGTGAGTCCGAAGACGGCGTCGCGCTCGTCTGGACCCACGGCAAGACGCGGTTCGTTCTGCCTGTCGACCCCGAACAGCCCTCTGCGTTCGTGCTCGACCGCCTCGCCCCACTGCGGGGGATGGCGGTGGCAGAAGGCAAGGGTCGGCTCGCCAAGTGCTTCGATCCGAAGGCTGTCGCCACGGCGTTCTTCGACGACTATCGCGCACTTTTCGAAAAGCACGTCGGAGCGGTGAAGGGGAAGAGGCTCGGCGACCAAGACGCGCGCGCGGTGCTGAACCGGTTTCTCTTGCGCGTGCTCCTCGTCGCGTTCTTGCAAAGCAAGGGATGGATGAAGTTCGGTGGTCGCCGCGACTACTTGCAATCGCTCTATCGATCGTGGAAGAAGGATCCGGGCGGGTATCTCTTCCATCAGCGGCTCGCGCTGGTGTTCTTCAACGCGCTCGACGAGCCGCGGGGTACTGCCCGTGCGCTGCTCGAGCCCCAGATCGGCGAGGTGCCGTACATCGGCGGAGGACTGTTCGCGCCGGAACTCTTGGAAAAGGAGATGGGTCTGGTCGTGTTGCCGGAAGCGTTGTTCGAAGACCTGTTTGGCGAAGGCGGGTTGATCAGTCGCTACGACTTTTTCGCCCGCGAGTCTCGTCCAGGCGAGCGCACGGTGGCCGTGACCCCGGAGGCGATGGGAGCGGTGCTCGGCGCGTTCGTCAAGGAGGGTGCGACGCCGGTCTTCGAGGACACGGCGGCTCACCGCGTGGAGTGCAAACGCGTGATCGCCGCACAACTTGGCGTCGATGAAGGGCTGAAGAAACCGAAGGACGCGAAGGCCGTCGAGGACATTGCGGAGTCGTTGCGCGGACTGCACGTGTTCGACGGCCAGTGCCGCACGGGCACGTACCTCGTCGCCGCGCTCGAAGAGATGACCGACTTCGCGTGCCGCATCGAGGGCGCGACGGACCGCGGCGCGATCAAAAGGCGCGTGGCCGCAGAGAACCTGCGCGGTTTGGAGACAGACGAGACCGCCGTGCAAGTCGCGCGGTTCCGACTGGCGTTAGCGATGATCTCTGGCGACCGCGAGCCTCGGCCGCTGCCCGATTTGAGAGCGATCGTGAAGAAGGGCGGCACGCTTTCGCGCGAGGCGGTGCGCTCGTTCCCTGCCGAGAGTGCAACGGTCGAACACAAGGCGTCGTTCGAGTGGGACGTGCTCCGCGGGGCGCGCTCACCTGAGATGCGGTTGGGCTCACTGCGCACGGTCGCTGCGTTCTTGAACTCCGCCGGGGGCTCGCTCTATCTGGGCGTGGACGATGCGGGACGCGCTGTGGGGATGGCGCAGGACTTTGCGCTGATCGACGACGACGCGAAGGAGGACGCGTTCGAGGGACGTTTTCGCGAGTTCATGAAGAACGCGCTCGATCCTCTGCCTTTGAACAACGTGACGTTGAAGTTCGAGAGCGTGGACGGTGCGACGGTGTGCGCTGTGGAGGTGCGGCCTTCGCCTGGCGTGACCTATCTCAAGCACCGCGACAAGTCGGGGCAGGAGGTCGAGTCGGTGTTCGTGCGCGACGGCAACCGCACGATCGAACTGCGTGGCCGTGCACGGGACGAGTTCGTCGTCTCTCGGCGTTGACCGCCGCTACTTGATCGTGGTCAGGCGCAGGTCCTTGAACATCACGTCCATCTCCATGTTGCCGTGGAGTTGGAGCGCGAGCGCGCCCTCGCGGCGGCCCTGCGGGTCGTCGACGTCCGTGATCTTCACGCCGTTGACGTACACCTTGTAGCGCGTGCCGTAGGCGTGGACCTCCAGGCTCGTCCACGCGTCCGCCTTGTAGCCCGA
>CAZGXW010000102.1:0-2171 GCA_964529975.1 uncultured Fimbriimonadaceae bacterium | reverse complement strand
CGCCCGACGATCGCGCCGTTCTCGACCGTCCATTCGCCGCCGCCGACCTTGGTCCACCCGTCGAGGGTCTTGCCGTCGAAGAGGGCGTCGTTCTGTTGGATGGCGAGGGCGGCGAGGATCGCGAGCATCGGCGGTAGGTTACCGCCGATGGAGGGACGTGCTCCGTTCCCGTAGCCGCAGGCTTTAGCCTGCGCCAGTGAAGCCGCGTTCTTGCAAGATAGCGGTGCCGACGCACGGCAAACCGGGGCAGGCGGTGCGGCACCCTCCCCATTCGCAGGCTAAAGCCTGCGGCTACGGAACAGCGCGTTAGCGTGGTTCAGATGTTGCCGTTGATCGCGGCGATCGATGCGCAGGCTGAAGCCTGCGGCTACGAGGATGGCAACCGTTGCTCTAGCCGACCTTCTTCAGCGTCATCTCGAACATCTTCGTCCACTGGCCGTTGATCTCGACCTCGCCGATCTCGTGCCACCTGCCTTGGTCGTCGAGTTTGATCGTGAACTTGATCTGGCGCGGGCCGGAGGTCAGGTTCCACACGATCTCGCCCTTCTTGACGGTCGCGGGGAACTCGCCTGTGCCGTTCTGCGTGAACGAGCGCATGCGGTGCGCCTTGGCGACCGGGTCATAGAACAACACGCCGAACGCGTCGTGCACGAGTTCGCCGCTCGCCTTGTCCTTGCCGAGCCCTTCGAGCGAAAGCACCGTCCCGCCGACCTTGGGCGTGATCACTTCCTTGATCGTCGCCTCGTGGCGGCCGGTCTGGGTCATCATCCAGCCCTCGCCCTCCCACGTGCCGACGATGAACTGCGCGTCGGCCATCATGCCGGTCATCTGGGGCGGCTTTTGGAGCATCGGCGCGGCGACGGCGGCGATCGCCCCGACGGCGACGAGCGAAACGAGGACGGTGCGCTTGGTCATGGTGCGAGGATACGCGGTGCGGGCGGTCGAAGGCTTGAAGAAAAGCGACAGGCCGATCACCCCCACCCTAACCCTCCCCCAAGGGGGAGGGAATCTCCAATGCCCGGCCCGTCATCCTGAGCCTGTCGAAAGATGAACGAGCAACAACTACCGCCCGACGTCGATGTGCTCGATCGCGGGGGCGAAGGTGGACTTGAACTCGCCGGGGGTCATGCCGAAGATGCGCGCGAACTCGCGCACCAGGTGCGGCTGGTCGGCGAAACCTCGCTCCGCCGCGACCGTGCCCCAGTCGTCTGCGCCCGACATCGCCACGTCGATCGCCGCTGCCCGGAAGCGACAAATGCGCGCGAACTGTTTGGGCGTCAGCCCGACCTCCTGCCGGAACCGCCGCTGGAAGTGCCGCTCGCTGACCTTGCAGAGCGAGGCGATCTCGTCGATGCGAGCGCTGCCCGCGCTGTGCTGGATCGCCGCCGCTCCCGCCTGGACCACGGAATCCGGCTCGCCTTGGATGTTGCTCGTGAGCAACGGCTCGATCAGCGGGATCGCCTCATCGAGACTCTTCACGCCGCGCAGGGCCTTGCCGATCGCGAGCGAGAGCGAAGGCACGATGGACGCGAACGAGCCCACCTTGTCGCGCAGGGCGTCGCCGTCGAGCCCGATCGCCGCGCGCGTCGCTCCGGGCCGGAACCTCACTCCCGCGAACACCGCACCGGGATACACGGGCGTGCGCAAGGGTTCGAGCCGCGGCCCGACGTAAGAGACAATGTTGTACTTGAGGTCGCACGCGAACGACGTGCAACCATCGGGTGGAACCGAGTGGATGTGCTGCGGCTCGGCGTCGGGGCCGACCGAAAACTCCCAAAAACAATCGACGATCGAAGAGAGCGCCTCGGAAGGGCGCACCTCGCGGAACCTCATCGTCGGTGTCTGCGGCACAAGGAGATTGTATCGCGCTGTAGAATCGACGGATGCCGCACACGCGCGACGACGCCTTCGCCCTGCTCTGCGAGCACACGCCGAGCGAGAGCCTGCGGCGTCACTGTATGGGTGTCGAGGCGTGCATGAGGTGGTACGCACAGAAACTCGGCGAGGACGTAGAAGCCTGGGGAATCGCGGGCCTGCTCCACGACTTCGACTACGAACAGCACCCGGACGAACACCCGCTCTGGGGCATGGCTCTCCTGCGGTCGCAAGGATGGAACGAGGAGGTCGTGCTCGCCATCGCTTCGCACTACGCGGCCAAGACAGGCGTCGAA
>CAZGXW010000101.1:0-4353 GCA_964529975.1 uncultured Fimbriimonadaceae bacterium | reverse complement strand
CTGGTCGCCAGGCTCTGTGCCTCAGTGCCGCCTCCGAGGTGGCATTTATTGCGGTATTTCGGTGTCCTCAGCGCTCACGCCACCCTCCGCCCCGAGGTCGTGCCAGCCGAGCCAGTCTGGGGCGCGACACACTGCTCCCTCGCCGACGCGCGACAGCTCGCGCTCGACCTCGGCGACGACTCCCTCGACCACGACGAGCCCGCACGCAAGCCGTGGGCGTGGCTGCTCCGACACGTGTTCCTCCACGACGTCACCGTCTGCGACCGCTGCGGCGGCGCGATGCGATGGGTCGAGGTCGCGACGACGCGCGAGGCCGCCGAGCGCCTGCTCGCCCTCGAGCGCGGAGACGGCGCACCCGCCAGAGCTCCCCCGCGCGCAACGAAGCGAGCGCCGGCGGGACAGACGGGGTTCGGGTTCGGAAAGTGACGGGGGCGGGCGCCGCGACGGGGCGGCGATCTGCGCGGGCGCCGGAACGAGCGATGCTTCGGGGGCCTGCGGCGGGTGGGACGCAGCGTGGGACCTCGGCTGCCAAGGCTGGGGCGCGGAGCCGGACCGGCGTGCTACGGTGCGACGTGCGGGTTTTCGGGGTTCGGAGGTCCTCTGCGCGCCGCTCTTTATGAACGGGTCGAAGAGTCCACCGGAGAAACTCCACGCGCTCTGCAAGCTCACCTGGATCACCAAGGGCAACGGCAAGGTCGCTGACAGCACGCGCTCTGTCGTCGCGCCCGCCCTCGAAGTCTTGCTGGGCGTGAAGCTGCGTGGGGCGAAGAGCCCAGAGACGCTTCGGAACAAACTTCGCGACGTGAGAGCCCGGCCGGAAATCGTGGATGCAGCCGACGGCGAATTGGGCTTCGTCAACTTCTACACGGCTTTTCGCAACACCAGTTTGACCTGGGTCACTGACCACCGAGTCGAGGTCTGGAAGGCTTTTTCGACAGCAGCCACCGCTCGCACAGATGATGACGCTCGTCGCGCCTACGAAATCGTGGATGAACTGCCCCCACTCCCGCGACGCCGCAACGCCGCCATGCCGGCCTTCAATCTCCTCACACCAGTCCTGGCCTGCCTGGACCCCCGTGGGCGTTCTCCGATCATCAACAGCAGGAAGGATGTGCAGGAAAGGCTTCGTCGCCTCGAAGTCCATGACGGAACGTTGGTCGACCGGTTTGACGAGCTAGTGGATCTCCTCGACCGAACAAGCTTCACCGATGCTTTCGCCCTAGATGTGGCCGGTCCCCGGAAGCTCCACGAAGCACTCTCCCCGCCCCCGAAGCACATCGTCAAAGGGAACGCGGTGGAGATGCTCATGGACGAGGCCAAGGAGTGGGAGCCCGGTGTGATCGAAATCATCGACAACGTTGCGGGCAAGGTCGGCGTGAGGTTCCCGGACAGAACTGTCGGGTGGGGAGCGTACAGATACACACGGCCCGGCAAGAACCCGCGCCCGGCGTGAGTGCTCCGGATCTAGCACGCTAGCGCCCCCGTTTCGTTCGGTGACTCATCCGACAACAGGGAGCAGTGCAGTGTAACTTGTGGAATTCACGGCATGTTTCTAGTGTCGTGCCATTGGCACCCAATGGGGTCTTGACGCACGTGCATTAGGTGCTCACTATGGCCCCATGAGCAAGAAGCTGTCGGATCGCCTCCGTACTCTCAGGGGCGAACTTGGGATCACCCAAGCCGAGCTCGCCGCAAGGTTGGGCGTGTCGCCTTCCACCGTGGCGAGGTGGGAGGCCGACGAATCGGAGCCCCGAATGCCCTTCGAGAAGATCGCCGCGACGGCCTCGGGTGCGGTCGTGGGCCGAGCAGTCGGCGCAGGAATCGGAGCGGCCCTTGGTGGAGTCGCCGGGCCGGTGGGGATCGCTGCTGGTGCGGCGATGGGAGCTTTGGGTGGTCAGTATTTCGTCCAGCTCTTGAGGAAGGCTAGCGCGATGGGTCTGAGCACAGACCAAGTTGCCGACCTGCTCGACCCGAGTGTCGACCCCTCCGATCCGTCAACTGAGGTGGATCCGGGAAACGCCCGAAAGGGCAGAGAGAAGAAGGAGTGAATCATGGGACCCAAAGAAGAAGATGATGACCGGGCGGCACTACGTGAGCAACTCGAAGATCCATTCGTGGAGGCCAATGACAGGGCTTGGGACGACGCGCTCGATGACGGTTCCGTTAGCCACGAAGAATGGGCCGAGCGCGAAGAAGCGATGCAGGAGATGCGTGACTACGCCTATGGAGTGGACGACGACTGACGGCAGACAGGAGCAAGCACGATGGCCGGACCAAGAGATGATGTTGAACAGGCTGAAGCCACGGCTGAAGAGGAAGGCACGAGTGTCTACGAGGAACTGGAGAACTTGGGCTGGACCCAGGGCGAGATCAGGGACGAGTTCCAAGACATGTATCGTGACGATCCAGAACTGAATTCCTTCCTAGCCGAACGAGATATGTCCTGTACCAACGAGGAATTGGGCATGAACGAGGACGGTACTTTTGAGGACGAGGGGTGATGCCTAGCCGAGCCTGCCGCTAGCGCACGAGGAAGTCATGACAGACCCGCTATACAAGGCCATTTGGTCACCAGAAGTCAGTGCTCAACTATCGAGTGGCGCGGCCCGGATCATGCAGGACAAATCTGGCCTCCTGCTCCCGAGCGCCCATGACGGGTCCAAGATCATCGGACTACCGCGCTTGGTCGAGGCGTCCGCAGGCCAGGCGGCGAACGTTGGTGTGTTGAACGTCCTGAACCCCATCCTTGGCATCGCGAATGTCTTTGCGACTGGGTTCAACATTTGGCAGGTCGGCAAGCTCAGGAAGGAAACGAAAGCAGAGTTCGAGTTCACCCGGGAGGTGTTGCTGGCAGGGTTAGCACAAGAAGCGAGCCTGACCCGCACCGTGGTTGCTCTCGATGGCCATGCAACGCGGGAACTGGTTGGTGCCGGCTTCAGCCAACTGTCCGAACAACTGGCACTCGCGACCACTTACAACGTTCAGATTCTTGCTCGTGTCCAGGAAACCAACGTCCGGGGGTTCTTGGCG
Source organism: uncultured Fimbriimonadaceae bacterium (assembly GCA_964529975.1). GTDB lineage: Bacteria > Armatimonadota > Fimbriimonadia > Fimbriimonadales > Fimbriimonadaceae > JADFMN01. The sequence goes on along the minus strand of CAZGXW010000101.1, from coordinate 1,323 downwards.
GTACTCGACAGCATCCAAGACCTTCGAAAAGACGCGGCCTCCGGGTTCGAAAGGGTTGAGAGTGCAATCCGCGAAGAGATCAAGCTGCTCAGCGCCCTCGACCTTCGGAAGGAGATCTACGCGCTCACTGCTGCTCAGGAAGTGATCCATTCGGCATCCGACTTTGAAGCGGGCGAGATTCGGGCGAAGACGGAACTGCTCCACGGTTCAGTAATCCCCGGTTTGCGGGCTCACTTCGACGGGCCCGCCAGCCCGGAACAGAGGGTGCCGCTGCTTCTCCTTTTGATGGATGCCTATCGGACACTAGGTACGTCATGGGCTCTCACAGGAAAGCAATCGCAAGGCGCCACGGCCTTCAGGAAGGGGCGTCTTGCCGGGACGGAGATGATCCAGGTCCTGTTGGACGGTGGCACACCGTTCGAGTTCTTCACAACGCGCCTGCCAGCAGCGCAGTTGCTCGTCGGTGCGGTTCACTCACTGCGAGTTTCAGAGTTGGCGGTCGCGCCGCAATCCGCTGAATTGATTCCGCTCCAAGAAGCCCGCGACCATGGTGCAAACACCGAAGTGGTCGTTCTTGATCGGGGCGCGGGTCCTACTCGCCTGCCCAGGGATCTGGGGGCGGGGGACGGGCAGCGTCTCACTCTCGACAAATGGGGACGGGAAAGAAGCGCCTCCTTTGTCGAAAGAATCCTCAAGGAACGGCCCGCCAAGAGCCGGAGGGTGACCGTTAAGGAACTCGCCGTCGCGGCCGAATTACCGAGTGACATGTTGCCTGGGGACGGGGTTACGCAGACCGTAGTGGACGAGTTATCCAAGGTGCTCGTTACAATTGCAGATCCCGCGCACAGGCAGGTCGACAGCCTTATCGTGCAGGAGGCCGTCGGACTTCGAAGCGTGTGCGCCCAGGAGTTGGACGAGTTCCGAAGTGATGCAGCTCTCGAACTATCAGCGGAGCTAGGAATCTCCATTTCAAGCCCCGAGGTCAGTGGCATTGGCCATCGCAACCTGCGCCTGCTGGCGAGCCGAAACCGCTTGCGCAACGACGATGAAGACGATGACTGATCGATCTGCCGGGGTCCTTCGATTCTGCCTCTGTCACCGACGAACGTCCTCAAAGAGGTATTCTTGCGCATGACCCAGGACCAGTTGCTAAAGTTCGTTCGAGAGCTAGTGGCCGCTATTGGCAGCGAGCGGATATTCGAGCCCAGCGCCCTCCAGTTTCTTACGGTCCGTGGACTGACCCAGGAGGAGGCTGTGGCTGCCCTAGCCGCCGGCCAGCCGCTCTTGCGCCTCGTCGCCTCCCGCTCGCCGTCACGCGGCGAC
>CAZGXW010000100.1:0-4801 GCA_964529975.1 uncultured Fimbriimonadaceae bacterium | reverse complement strand
TAACCGGTTCTTGTCAAGGCCGACGTGGTTAGCTGACGGGTTCGGACCAAGAACAGCCCTACGTCCTCGCGGACGATTCACCCCGATAGTCGGTTCCCCCGTAGCCGGTTTCCCGGCATTTGGCCTCGGGTCGCGGCCCGGGCTTGCCCGTTCCGCACATAGGATTATACGACTGTCGAGCGGGTTTGTGCAGTGCCATTTCGCGTTTTGAGACTTGTTTAGGGAGCGAATCTCGGGAGGATGCCAAGTAACATCCTTTGACGGGCATCGTCCCGGGCTCAAATCTCATGGTTCGTTGGTTCCTGCGCTCCGTCCTCGTGCTTGTGGCCGTGTGGTCGGCGGGCGCGGCGGTCGCCCAGGACCAGACGACGAAACTCGTGGTGTGGGGGCTGCAACTCGGCCCGAACGACAAGGGGCTCGACGACGTCGTGCGGCGGTTCGAGGAGAAGCACCCCACAGTCCGCGTGCAGATGCTCGGCATGGGCGCCGGGCGGATGAACCCGCAAAAGATGATGACGGCGATCGTCGGCGGGGTGCCTCCGGACGTCGTGTTCCAGGACCGCTTCGCCGTCCCAGACTGGGCGCACTTGGGGGCGTTCGAACCGCTCGACGATTTGCTCGCCCGCGACGCGGACGCGCCAAAGCGCGAGCAGTACTACGCTGCGCCGTGGAACGAGTGCACCTACGGCGGCAAGGTCTACGGCATCCCGTGGATGTCGGACACGCGCATCCTCTACTGGAACCGTGAAGTCTTTCAGTCGAAGGCGCGCGAGTTACGCGCGGCGGGGCTCGACCCGAACCGCGCGCCGAGGACGTGGAGCGAGATCCTCGCGTACAGCAAGGTCCTTACCGAGTTCGACGAGAACGGCGTCCTGAAGCGTGCCGGGTTCCTGCCCAATTTCGGCAACTCATGGCTTTACCTCTACGCCTTCCAAAACGAGGCGTCGTTCATGTCCGCCGACGGGCGCGAGTGCACGCTCAACACGCCTGAGGCCCGCGAGGCGTTGCAGTTCATGAAGGACGGCTACGACATCGTGGGCGGATACGAGATGGCGGAAAAGTTCCGCACCTCGATGCGCGGAAACGAGAGCGACCCGTTCTTCACCGGTCAGATCGCGATGAAGATCGATGGCGACTGGATCATGTCGGGGTTCACGCGCTACGCGCCGCGCATGGACTTCGGCGTTGCGCCGCCGCCCGTGCCGGACGACCGTTTCTACAAGCGCGGACGGTTCAAGGACGTCGAAGACCAATTCATCACTTGGGCTGGCGGTTTTTGTTTTGCGATCCCGAAGGGCGCGCGCAACAGGGAACTCGCGTGGGAGTTCATCAAGCACATCACGTCGCAGGAGATGCGCATCCAGGAGGTGGCGTCGTTCGCGAAACTCGAAATGGAGCGCGGACGGCTCTATGTCCCGCGGCCGACGGCACACATCGAGACGAACAAGCAACTCGCGGAGTTGTATCTGCCCGAGACCGGCAACCTGCGCGCGGCGGGCGACCTGCACATGTCGCTGATGCCGGTAGCGCGGTTCCGTCCAACGACGTTCGCGGGACAAAGGTTATGGGACGAGCACGTGCGCGCGTTCGAGATCGCTATGCGCGGGTCGCTCTCGGTCAACGACGCGCTGCAGAGCGGCGAAGACCGCGTACAGAGTTATCTCGACGAGGTCTATGAGCGCGAGAAGTATCCGCTCGCCAACCTCACGATCCCGACCGTGACCGGTCTGTTCGGGCTGGCGATAGGCGTGTTCCTGTTCGTCGCGTGGTGGAAGCGGCAGAAGATGGGCAAGTTGGCGACGCACGAGGCGAGGTGGGGGCTGTTGCTCGTTTCGCCGTGGATCATCGGCTTCCTCGTGTTCACGCTCGGGCCGATGCTCGCTTCGCTGTACCTGAGTTTCACGAGTTACAACGTGTTCGAGCCGCCGCGGTGGGTTGGGGGGCAGAACTACACGGACATGCTCGGCGACGACCGCGACCTGCTCATCAAAGCGTTCGTCAACGTGATGTACTTGGGTGGCGTCGGCATCCCGCTCGGACTGGTGACGGGGCTCGCGACGGCGATGCTGCTCAACGCAGGAGTGCGCGGGCTCCGCTACTACCGCACACTGTTCTATCTGCCGAACGTCGTGCCGATGATCGCGAGCATCATCCTTTGGCTGTGGATCCTCAATTCCGATCCCGAGCGCGGGATCATGAAGTGGGTGTGGTCGCGCACGATCACGGAGTGGTTCGGCACCGTGCCGCCGGCGTGGATCGCGAGCGAGGCGTGGGCGAAGCCCGCGATCATCACGATGGGGATGTGGGGCGCTGCGGGCGGGATGATCCTGTGGCTCGCTGGGTTGAAGGGAATCCCCTCGACGCTGTATGAGGCGGCGAGCATCGACGGCGCGACGCCGCAACAGCAGTTCTGGTCGATCACCGTGCCGCAACTCTCGCCGCTGATCTTCTTCAACATGATCATGGCGGGCATCGGCGTCCTCCAGACGTTCGACAGCGTGTACGTCGCGATCAAGGGCGAGGGGACGGGGCCGAACGATTCGCTCCTGGTTCCGGTCTACTACCTCTTCCAGCACGCGTTCAACTATTTCAAACTCGGCTATGCGAGCGCGGTCGCGTGGACGATCTTCGTCGCCGCTCTGCTGATAACGGCGGCACAGTTCCTCGTCGGCAAGAAGTGGGTGCACTACGAGGTGGACAAGTGAGGGCGGAGGTGCTGTTCGTCGTCGGTACGCTTCTCACGTGGGCCGGTTGGTTCTGCGTCGCGAAGATCACTTACTTGGCGATCCGGTTGGCTTTCGGGCGCGAGAGCGGGCTCGAGGAGCGCAAAAAGCAAGAGATCGTGCGCTTGGCCGCAGTCGGCGCCCTTTGTTTGATGATTGCGGCGTTCCTGCCGATGGACCTCGGGCGCGAGGCGAAGAACGGATGGAACGTGCCGCTCATGTGGTTCTTGATGCCGTTCCAGATGGTCGGCGCGCTTGTGTGCGCCGTGATGGTGGCGGTGCGCGGCGTGCAGGCAACGACGGCGATCACCCCCGGCGAGCGCGGGAGACGCCTATTGGCGGTCGCGCTTTGGCTGGTCGTCGGCGGAGTCTTCTTCTATTGGTTCAAGCGGTCGGACGGCGAGGTGCAGGTGTTCCGCGGCGCGATCGCGCTCTCGCCCGGAAAACTTATGGCCGTCGTGCTGCTCGCGATCGTCGCAGTCGGCGTAATGGTGTGGAGCGAACGGCTCGTGCGCACGCGCGGGCTGGTGAAGAAGGCGGTCGTGCACGTCGTCTTGCTAGCGGGGTGCGTGGTGTTCGGCGTGCCGTTCGCGTGGTTGCTCGTCACTTCGTTCAAAGAAGAGCAGGACATCAGCACGGCAAAGGGCATGGTGTGGGTGCCGCGCGTGCAGAAGACCGTGCCGTTCCGCGACCCCGAGCGGCCGCTCTTCGTGACCAAGTACCGCGGGCGCACCGTGCGCGGCACGATCGCGGAAGACCTCAGCACCAAGACGGTCTTGCTGGAGGTCGACCGCCCGTACAACGTGCGCGGGCGGCGGTTCGAGGCGATGCGCGAAAGCCTCACCGAGATCGACCGCGATGGAAAAGTGGTCTCGTTCACGCACGAGGGGCAGGACGTCGAGGGATACGTCGTGCGCGAGGTGGACAACGGCGCGGTGGTCGTGCATGTGCAACGCCCGGCGGCAATGCAGGCGCAAGAGATCGAGATCCCGCTCGGAGAGACGACGCCCGTGCGCGAGATCGGCCCGCGCTTGCAGAACTATCCCGAGATGCTCGAGTGGCTGCCGTGGGACACCGTCTTTGGGTTGAAGTACTTGCAGAACACGCTGGTGCTCGTGGTGATGTCGGTGATCGGTTCGGTGCTCTCGGCGTGCGTGGTGGGCTACGGCTTTTCGCGGTTGCGCTTTCCCGGACGCGGCGCGCTGTTCGCGATGATGCTCGCAACGATGATGCTTCCCGGCGCGGTGACGATGCTGCCGACGTTCCTCATCTTCCGTTCGCTCGGGTGGATCGACACGCTGTACCCGCTGTGGGTGCCGACGTTCTTCGGCGCGGCGTTCAACGTGTTCCTGTTGCGGCAGTTCTTCAAGACGGTGCCGATGGAACTGGAGGACGCAGCGAAGATCGACGGGTGCGGGTATCTGCGCACGCTGTTCCAAGTGATGGTGCCGCAGATCAAGCCGGTGCTCGCGTGCATCGCGATCTGGACGTTCATGGGCGCTTGGAACAACTTCATGGGGCCGCTGATCTACGTCTCGACGCCGGAGAAAATGCCGATCGCTTACGCTCTGCAGATGTTCCAGGGCGAGCGCGGCGGCGAGTTCGCGCTGATGATGTCGTTCGCGACTCTCGCCACCATTCCTACTGTATTGCTGTTCTTCTTCGCGCAACGCTACTTCATCGAGGGCGTGCAGTTGAGCGGGCTGGGCGGGAAGTAGCGTTTGGAGTGCGGCGCTTCAGCGCCGCTTTACCTGTCGGGCTTTAGCCCGACTGCCTTGACCTCAAACTCATCGGGCACCTGCACCTGATTGATCGGAAACGACGCAGCAGTCTTGACAAAAGAGCGCTCGCCCTCGCGCTCGAACCACGCGGCAGAGCACCACGGATAGTCTTTCGCCATGCGGACGATCCCGTGCTTCACTGCGTTCCCGTGCACATAGGCCAATCGTGCGAGGTACGACTTTTCGTACGTAAGGAGCGTGTCCCAGTAGTTGAACCAAACTTTGCGACCTCTAGCGTCATCGATCTTGTTCAATCGGAGTGCGCTTCGACCGTGGAGCCTCATCGTCAGATCCTTG
>CAZGXW010000099.1:0-5163 GCA_964529975.1 uncultured Fimbriimonadaceae bacterium | reverse complement strand
GATTGGCCACTAGGTCAATTCGGTTGGACACTAGGTCAGCCGCAACAGCCGTTAGTCTAAGTGTGCGGCTCAGAGGTCGAGCGGCGTCGCCCGTCATGCATCGTTCGATGGACCGTGCCGGTCGCGCTGCAGGGCTCGCAAGAGAAACCCTATTCCTGCGGCGAGCGCGGAGACGGAGAGGTAAAGGACGGCTCCGATCACGCGCGGCATCTCTGGATAGTCAATGCTGCCCGAACCGAGGACGAGCAAGCACGCGATCCCGGCGATGCCGAACACAAGCGAAGCAGACAAGAACGCCTGCGGAGCGCGCACGCGCCATACCGCGAGCGCAAGCGCGACGATTGCGCCCGCCAACAGCGACCCGCCCAGCAGTTTCGGGCTGGCATCCTGCTCCCACCAAGCCGGGACCGCCGCAGCGGCGTACAGCATCCCCGCGCTCAGGCCGACCCAGAGGAACCTTGGCCGCACGGCCCATTGTGGCACGGGCCGTGGCCGCTCACGCCCTTGCCTTGCGGTCCCTCAGCGCGATGACGGCGATCACGACCCACATCAGCGCGCTGTGCGAGAGCGTGTAGATGAGGATCGCGTTGCCTTGGATGCCGATCGGGTCGAACACGCGGACGCTGGCCGTCAGAGCGAAGTGCATCAGCATCGCGAGAGGGATGCTCGGCGTGCGGTCGTACATCCGCACCATCAGGATGCGATAGGGGACCAGGAACGCGAAGTCCATCACGATGAGATAGATTCCCATCGGCACGTCGCCGACGGTCGGCGTGCTCCCCCACCACGTCGCCAGGATGTGCCACGCGCCCCAGAAGAACCCGACGATCAGGCCGGTCGCGATCCACGAGAACTTCTTGCGCAACGCGGGGATCGCGACGCCGGTCCAGCCGAGTTCTTCGAAGAATCCTGCCGCGACTCCCGTCATCAGCCCGATGAGCGTGTGCATGATCGGGTCGCTCGCCGTCGCCACTCCGGGCCGGTACACGTCCGAAGTTTGCGAAAGAAGGAGCAAGACGCTGACGATCGATAGCGGTGCGATCAGAAGCGCGTACGCGTACCAGTTGGCGGACACGCGGAACGACTTTAGTCGTTCTTTGTAATCGATCCATTGGCTGCTCAGCACGGCGACGAGGATTCCCGCGACGCTCGGGCCCAACAGCATCGCCGCGACGACGGGGGTGATGAGGCGCGCAAAGTCCTCTTCGGTGCCGGGGAAGCCGCCCGGCCCCACAGCGAGGAACACCGTGGTCCACGAGATCGCGAACGTCAGCGCGAAGTAGACGCATGCCCGGTTGCGTTCGACGAACGCCTTCATTGTTTCGATGTTATCGCAGGTGCCGCGGGGGTGAAACTGGATTGATTTGTGTGGGAGGGAGGAGTGGAGCAGTGTATGCTCCGAGTCAGGAGAACCATGAGGCTAGCAGGAGCGATCGTCTTGTTGGGCGCGGCGGTTTACACGGGAAGCGTGATCGTCGCGGTCGCGATCTACAATGCGGGCAACAGCCCCAAGCACGCGAACTTGGCCGACGCCTTCTCGGCCAATCTCGGGGCTCAGATCCTGATACCCGGAGTGATCCTCTGGCTCATCGGCATTATGTTCCTGTCCGGTAAGACGAAAGAGAAAGAGTAGGGAGCGGGACGGCGAAACGGGCGCAGGGAGCGCGCCGTACCCACTTCATGCAACACAAGATGTTGGGAGCGGCCGCGGCCGCATTCGTGTTGGGAATCGGAGTCGGTTCGATGAGAGACGCTGGCGGGGAGACCCCCACCCTGACCCTCCCCCAAGGGGGAGGGAACAGCGCAAGGCAACAACAGTCCGTCGGAGACTTTCCCGACCTCGTCGGTGGGTTGAAGGCGACGCCGGGGTGCATAGACGTAAAGACGTCCGCGTTCAACAACGGCAAGACGCTCACGATATTCGCGTGGTTCGAGAACAAGGCCGCGGTGAACGCTTGGTACAAGTCGCCGATGCACCAGGGCGCGATGAAGAAATTTTTCCCGACCATGCCCGGAGCGCACGAGGCGCTCGCGGGATACAAGGACGAGAAGTCGCCGCTACTTGTGGTCGCGAGCGTGACGCCGAGCGACAAGCCTGCGGTCCAGGGCTCGCAGTTGGCGATCTCGCAGATCGCGATCGAGATCTACACGCCGGTGCCGGGCGGGGTCACTTTTGGCGGCGGGTTCGGGCCGGACTCGTTGAAGGTGCCTGGTCTGCGGCGGATGAAGATGGATTGAGCAAGGTTCAATCGGGCTCGCAGAAATACTGGGTTGAGATTCACCGTAGTGGGAGTAATCTAATGGTTCGTGCGGCCCGGTTGCGGGCTGGCAGGAGAAGGACCATGAGGTTTCTGGCAGTACTCGCTTTCGCGATGTCCGTTTCGATGGCGCACGCGATCGTCATCATCGGCAACTATCCGCAGACGAACGACGGCACGCAAGCCGCCGACGTCGACAACCTGCGATGGAAGGCGCTCGGCTTTACGATGGGCGCGACGGCGTACAACATGCAGAGCGTCACCCTGCGGTTGGAGTTCACCGCGACGTGGACGAACAACGCGCCGATCCTGACGTTGCGCGGACAGGGCTCGGGGCCGCTGGTTCCCGGCCCGATCCTCGAGACGCTGACCGCCCCCGGAGGATACGTCACCGGCGCGATCAACAACTACACATTCACTTCTTCGAACTTCCTGTTGCAGGCGAACACGCTGTACTACCTGCACTTGGAAGGCACGCCCGGCTCGTCTCTGAGCGGCCTTAACTGGAAGGCGAGCAGCCCAGCGGTGACACCGACCGGACCCGGTGCGACGCACACGTCTTCGCTGTTCTCTTCGAACGGCGGGACGACGTACACGAACTCGACGATCTTGAACACGTACGAGATCAACGCGCAGGCCGTGCCAGAGCCGGCGACCTTCGCCGCACTCGGTCTCGGTGCGCTAGCCTTGCTCCGCCGACGGCGCAAGTAAGCCACTCCTCGAGTGAGAGAGGGCCGGGCTCCATGAGCCCGGCCCGCTGCTTCTCAGCCCTTGATGGCATGCATCGGGATACACTCCAAGCATGCGCAAGGTGGCGATCGTGGCTCTGTCGTTCGCACCGTGGGCTTTTGCGCTCATTGGTGGCGAAGGTCCAGTTCCGAACCTGCCTAAAGAGCCGTACAACTACGCGAACCCTGCGCTCCCGCCGCACTTCAGCAACCAGGACTATCACGCCGCAAAGCGGATGGATAACACGCCGTACGACAATCCGGTCACGGACGCGGGCGCGACGCTCGGGCGGGTGTTGTTCTACGACAAGAGGCTGAGCAAGAACGACACCGTATCGTGCGGATCGTGCCACGTGCAGAAGTACGCGTTCACCGACCCCGAGCGGTTCAGCACCGGGTTCGAGGGGAAGAAGACCACGCGGACTTCAATGCCGCTGGTGAACGTGCGCTATCACGAACCGAGGGCAATGTTTTGGGACGAGCGCGCTCCATCGCTGGAAAGGCAGGTGCTGATGCCTATCGAGGATCCCATCGAGATGGGGATCAGCCTCGAAGAACTCGTGCCGAAACTGCAGAAGACGAGTTTCTATCCGCCGCTTTTCGAAAAGGCGTTTGGTTCGCCCAACGTGGACACGGACAGGATTTCCAGGGCGCTCGCGCAGTTTGTGCGATCGATCATTTCACACCGTTCGAAGTTCGACCGAGCGCTCACGGACGGACTTGAAAACGTGCTGACAGAACAGGAGCGGCTAGGGCACAGCCTGTTCTTTGGTCAGACTACGCCTCGCGATCCGCAGGGCTTCTTGCGGACTGGCCGTCTTGGAACGGCGACTTGTGCGAACTGCCATCGAGGCAACGTACAAGCGAGCGACGGTGCGCGAAACAACGGCCTCGACGCGGATCGCACGCTTGACCCAGGAAAGGGCGGTCGATTCAAGTCTCCTTCCTTGCGGAACGCGGGCGCGCGGGCGCACTTCATGCACGATGGTCGTTTCAAGACGTTGCGCGAGGTGGTGGAACATTACAATTCGGGAATCGTTGCGAACCCAGTGCTCGATCCGTTGTTGCGGTCGCGCGGCGGTGCGGCACGACTGGGAATGACTGAGGAAGAGAAGGCAGCGCTCGTTGCGTTCCTCGAGGCGCTGACCGACCACGAACTGCTATCCGACCCTCGTTTTTCCGACCCGTTCGCTAAGTGACCAAACGTTGGTGGATGCTGGGCGCGTCCATCGTGCGTGGGAAGGGTTATCTGGCTACTGGTCGCACTCGCGACCATTGTCGGATGTGGCGGGATCGAGCCATGTGGGGGCACGTCATGGGGCACGTCCAACTTCGCGTATGAGGGCTGGTACGACGGGGGATTTGAACACGCGAGCGACCCTTCTCAGGACACAACGTTCGATCTGGTTGTCAGCGATTTGGGCTACGTTTCTGGGACGGCCACGCGAGGTGGCGAGACGGTCAACATCGAGGAAGTCAGCAATGTGTACGACTGGCTCGACTCGTGCGGCGAAGATGCGACGCTGATGGTGCTGCGGTTCACTCCTAGTGGAGGACAGGCAGTCCTGCTCTACGCTAGCCGCGAACTAGGGCAAACGCAGCCATGGGAGTTCAGAGTCCGGACTGAAACTTCGGGTGGCGTGATCGGAACTTTGACACTCGCTCGAAGGGTTGCGAGATAGAATCCTCTCGATGCTCTCGATAGTAGTCGCGACGATCATCGTTTCGCCGCAGGAAGTCGCATTTAAGAAGACCGTCATCGACACGCGGTTCGTGAGCGAGGGCGTCGCTGTAGGTGACATCGACCGAGACGGGAAGTTGGACATTGTCGCCGGGAGCGCGTGGTACAGGGGGCCGACTTGGGAAAAGCGCGAGATTGCTCCGTTTGCTTTTGTAGAGCCTAAGTCGGCTTGGAGCGACTCGTTCCACAACTGGCTCGAGGACGTGAACAAGGACGGGTGGATCGACCAGATCGTGATCGGGATGCCGGGCGAGAAGGCTTTGTGGCGGGAGAACCCCGGTTATCCCCTCACCCCCCAAAGGCAACATTGGAAAGAGCATCTGATTTGGCGCAGTGCGGGGAACGAGAGTCCCTTGTATGTCGATTTGTTTGGTAATGGCAAGCGCGTCGTTGTAATGGCGTACGACGAAAAACTTGCGTGGTTCGAGCCTGCTTC
>CAZGXW010000098.1:0-5272 GCA_964529975.1 uncultured Fimbriimonadaceae bacterium | reverse complement strand
AGCAGCGGCCGCACAAGCGCTGGTTGAACTTCAAGTCATCCAGATTGAGCAGAACCGAAAGATCATCAGCCTGCTTGAGAGAATGAACAAGCCATGAAGCACGAAATGATGCTGTCGAAACAGCGGGAGGTTGCACTCGCATTCAAGGACAGCAACCCTTCTGAGGTGACTGAGGTTTTCTGGATCTACGCAGACAGAGAGGTGGGCGAATACCCAGAACCTACGGCGCAATGCGGCAAATACTGCGTCTTCGAGCCCGTTGCTACTATTGATGAAGTTTGGAGGAAGATCAAGCGTGCTACGGAGGACGGACTTCTCGGATCATCATCAAAAGTTGCGACTGCACGCCCGAACGAGAACGCAAAGGACGACAAAAAGCGAGTGATCTGTGTTTACACTTACAATGGAGATGACGCTGATGATCGCTTGCGTGTACGTGAAGAACTTCGAAAACTAGGCATTGAGCGGGCGCTCCCTTACAAGAAAGATGCAGCGACGCTTGCGGGGAAGTATCAGGTCAAGGGTGACCAACGGATTAGCGCGTACCTTGATAAGTGATGCGCGAGAGGGCGGCGTTCCACGCCGCCCCGTTCTGAACGCTACGGCACAGTAACGACAGTCGCGATGTCGGAAGGCGAGCCGTCGCGCGCGTTCTGCACCATCCCTTGCGCGCGGTACTCGCGCTGTTCCGGCTGTCCCGCGACCAGCGGCGCGCGGGTGTCGGTGTACGTCGCCAGTTGCGACACGCCGATCTGTTCCCAACCGCCGCGCCTTCGAGGATGGTTGCGAAGCACCCCGGAGGGGTGCACGATGGTAGCCGGGGCGTCGCGGAACGCGACCTCCGGAAACGAGCGCCATTAAATGGCACGACCCTGGAGGGGTCGCAGAATCCAGAAGCACCGCGATCGCCCGGTATTGCCCCTACGCTCGCATCTCGAACCGGCACGACTCGAAGAACCGGAAGCGGTCGCGCCCGACTTCGGACAGCGAGACCTCCATCGCCCGCACATGCTCCAAGTCCTCGCCGTTCCAAGAGTCCAGCACGTCCACGCCGTGCCCCTGGGCGACCAACCGCGAGAACAGGTCGTACAACGCGCCCGTGTCCTCGATGACCTGCTCGTCGCTGTCGTCAAACTCGTCTTCTTCAGGTCGTGCAAAACCGTTCTCAACAGGAAAGAAGGCTCCATCCTTTTCGTAGAAGGGAATGATGTGCCGGAAGTGGCACGAGCACCCACCGTAACGACACGCGATGTACCACTTTTGCGGGTGCACCAGCAGCGCGACGAGGCCTGCCTCCTCTTCGCGCGGACGCTCGATGATGTAGTTGTCGCGCGGGAGCGCAGAGAAGTCCTCCCCGCTCGTCGTCGAAAAGTGCAGCAGGTTGCACACGCTCCCGAAATGCTACCGTCGAATCTCCGGAAACGTGGCATGGGCGTCCCGCCCATGTGTGGCTCGCGCGTCTCGCGCGAGTCCGAATCCTTGGCCGGGACGGCCAAGCCACACACGCTCGGGACGAGCGTGCCACGGCTTACCTCTCGTTCGCCTTCAAGATCGCGTCCAACGCCGCGCGGTCGAACAAACGCCCGCCCTGCACCACCGACTCGATAGCAGTCGTGTTCCGGATGTCCGCCAGCGGGTCGCGCGAGAGCAGCACGCAGTCCGCCACCAGCCCCTTCTTCACCAGCCCCATCGTCTTCGTCGACCCGAAGAACCGCGCGGGGTTCAGCGTCGCCGCCTCCAGCGCCTCCGTCGGCGTCAGCCCCGCCTCCACCAGCAGTGCCAACTCGTCGTGCAGAGAAAACCCAGGGAAGCAGTACGGGTTCAGACAATCGGTGCCAGCCAGAAAACGTGTGCCCGCCTTCTTCAGCGGCGCGATCAGCGCCATCTTGCGTTTGAAGTCCGCGCGCCAGTAGTCCCAGTCCTCCTTCGTGCGCTCCTTCAAGCGAAAGTCGTTCGCGGGGTTCCAAGAGTCGCGTATCTGCGCGGGCATGTACTTTAAACGCGGGTCTTTCAGGTACGCGTCCTCGGTCATGTGGCCGAGCGAGCGCAGCACCACGAGCGTCGGCACCTGCCACATCCCTTCCTTCGCCAGCGCGCGCGCGTATTTCTCGATCGCCGCCGCGTCCGGCACGAACGGCGTCTCGCCGACTGCGTCGCCGAGCACCTTGAACGCGGTCTCTTTCGGCTTCTCACCGGCGAGCGCCTGGTCGATCCTCGCGCGGATCTCCGCCGCGTCGGGCCGCAGGTCGAACGTGATGCCGCCGAGGTGCTCGTTGGATTTCTGTCCAGCCTTCGCCGCTTCCAAGAGCGAGACCGTATAGGGCACGTGCCCCGCGACGGGCACGCCCTGGCCCTTCGCCTCCGCCATCAGCGCGAAGTACGCGTCGCGCCGCACCAGCGAGTACACCTTGATGAAGTCCCACTCGTCTGCGCGGTGGTTGAGCACGAACATCCCCGCGCGCGCCGGGTCGGTGAACGACGTGCTGCCCTGCCAGATTGGGTCGGGCCCGTCGACGATCGGCCCCGCCGTGACGACGCGCGGGCCCGTGTACTCGCCGCGCATGGCCTTATTGCGCCACTGCTTGTGCAGGGTCATGCCCCACATGGACCGGATGCCGGTCACGCCGTTCGCGGTGAAAAGCCCGAGCGCGCCTTCGTCGTACCAGTGGACGTGCATGTCCCAAAGGCCAGGGATCAGGAACTTGCCCTTGCCATCGATGCGCGTCGCGCCTGCGGGGACCTTTGCGCCCCTGGCGACCTGCGTGAACAGCCCGTTCTCGATCACGACGGTCTGACCTGTGGCGACCGTAGTCTTGCCCGGCTCGATCACCGTCACATCGATGATCGCGACCGGCGGCGCGGCCATGGCGGCAAAGAGTACGAGCGAGAGCATCACTGCCTGATTATGCGGGCAATGTGCAAGAACCGCCAAACCCCCGAACCCCCGAACCCGTATCTCCCTCATGCCCCTCGGCTACACGTTCTGGCTCCACGGCCTTGGCACCGCTGGCGCAGCGGTCCTTCTAGTCGCCTACTTCTTGGTCTCGAAAGGGAAGATCAAAGGCGAGTCCCCGCTTTACCAGTGGCTCAACGTCGGAGGCAGCGTCGTGCTGGCAGTGTACGCCCTGCTCCTCGGCGCGTGGTCTTCGATGGCCCTCAACGTGGTGTGGGCGTTCATCGGCCTCGCCATGCTCAAAGCGATCAGAGGCAAGAGAAAGGGCGAGGCGTCGGCCTAGCGGAGCTACTTCACAATCACCATCGGCACGCTCGCGATCACGCGGCCGATCTTGACCGACCCAGCGACTGGCAAGCGCGAGAACGTCGCCAACCCGCCGCTGGTCTGCGGGTCCATGACCACGTGACGCAACCACGAAGGGACAGAGTCCCCGAATTTCAATGCGTCGGCCAGGAACGCCAGGTTCTTGGTGGCCCCTCCGGTCAGGGCCCCTGCGGCCACTAGACGCTCGACGCCCGGCAAGAGCGGCAAAGCGGAAGAATCGATCTCGACCCCCACGCGGCTCGCGCGCGCGACGTTGAACAGGTGCCCCGCAAGGCCGAAGCCGGTGATGTCGGTCGCGCACTTCACGCCAGCCTCGTGCGCAGCCTGCGCCGCCGCCGCGTTCAACGTCGACATAGACGCGACTGCAGCGGCGAGTTCGTCATCGGTGCACTTGTCGAACTTGTGGGCCGTCGTCAAGATCCCGGTGCCGAGGGGCTTCGAAAGATAGATGTCGTCGCCGACCTGCGCGGCGTCGTTGCGGAACACGCGCGTCGGGTCGATCAGCCCTGTGACCGAAAGCCCGAAGAGGGGCTGTGAATTCTCGACCGTGTGCCCGCCGACCACGACGGTCCCGCTCTCGGTGGTCTTGTCGCGCATTCCGATCAGGATCTGCGCCCACACGTCTGCTGGGGCCATCTCCGGGTTGAAACAGCACACGTTCATCGCCGTGAGCGGCCTGCCGCCCATCGCGTACACGTCGCTCAGCGAGTTCGCCGCCGCGATCTGGCCGTAGGAGTAGGGGTCGTCGACGACGGGAGTGAAGAAGTCGATCGTCTGCACCAGCGCCTGGGTCGGAGACAGCCTGAACACCCCCGCGTCGTCGCTGTTTTCAAATCCGACGAGCAGGTCAGGGTCGGATGACCGAGGCAAAAGGCGGAGAACCTCCGCCAACTGGGCTGGACCCAGCTTGCTCGCTCAACCCGCGCAGGCGACCATTTGCGTGAGACGCATGGGGTGCATTATGGAGCAGGAACGGGAACAGGAGCGGGAGAGCTCTGATCCGAACCACCGAACGTCCGAACTAACTCTTGTTCCGAATGTGCAGCAGGTCGCCGTCTTGGACGACGTACTCTTTGCCCTCGAGCTGCATCTTGCCGGCCTTATAAGCCGCGTCAAGCGAGCCGGTCGCGTCGTAGTCGCCGTAGTGGACGACCTCGGCGCGGATGAACCCCTTGGCGATGTCGTTGTGGATCGTCGCCGCCGCTTTCAATGCGTTCGATCCTCGGCGCAGGGGCCATGCGCGCGTATCGTTCTCGCCCGCGGTGAAGAACGTGATCAGGCCGAGCGCGTCGTAGATCGCGCGCACCAGCCGCGCGCTCGCAGGCTCGGTCAGTCCGAGCGAGGACAAGAACTCCGGCTGGTCGGCGGGGTCGAGTTGTGCGATCTCTTCTTCGATCGTCGCGCACACGGCGAACGCCTCTGTGCCGATCGTTTTCAGTTTCTCAATCTGCGCCTTGACGGCGTCCGGCGCGCCCGACTCGTCGGTGTTGAACGCGACGACGGTCTGCTTTGCAGAAAGGAACTGGTAGTTGCGACAGATGCGCTGCTCTTCTTCAGACAAGTCGAGCGCGCGGATCGGAGTGCCCTCTTCGATCAACGGCTTGATGCGGTCGAAGAGCATCTTCTCGTTGTACTCGGGCGACCCGGGCGCCTTGACCGCCTGCATCTTTTGCAGCCGCTCCAAACGCGCCTCGATGGTCTGCAGGTCGCTGAGTACCATCTCGACGTCGACAGCCTCCTGATCGCGGACAGGATCGATTGAGGCGTGATAGGGTGCCATCGGCGAGTCGAACGCGCGAACGACGTGCAGCAGCACGTCGGCCTTGCGCGCCTGCTCTAAGAACTTGAGCGAGAACATTTTTCCGCTCCCGGCGATCGACTCGATGTCGTCGTGCAGGATGACGGTCGCCGGCGTCTGCTTTTTGGGCTGGACTTGGGCGACGATGCGGTCGAAGCGGGGGTCGGGCACGGGCACGGCCGTGACCTCGCCTT
>CAZGXW010000097.1:0-5281 GCA_964529975.1 uncultured Fimbriimonadaceae bacterium | reverse complement strand
ACTGACTCCGGTTCTAGCCAACGCCCTCTCGCGCCGCCTTTACCATGAGGTCGGCAAAGAGGTCGATTTCGGAGAGCGTGGTGTAGACGTTGGGGGTGACGCGGATGCCTTTGTAGCCCGGGGTGTCGATCGTGGTGACAAACACGCCTCTTTCCAGAAGGTAGGTTTGTAGTGCGGCGGGGGTGGCGTTGGTGAGTTCGACCGTCGTGAGGCCGCACGAGTGCTCGGGCGCGAGGTTGGTGTGGAAGCGCACGTTCTTCTCGCCTTCGAGCCGCGACGTCCAGCGTTGGCGAAGATAGCGGAGCCTTGCGGCTTTGCGTGCAGCGCCGATCATTTCCTGGAACGTGAGCGCTTCGCCGATCGCGTTGTGGTTTGCCGCCGGGTGCGTGCCGATCTCTTCGAACTTCCTGACGTCGGCGTCCTGCTCTGGCGTGCCCGCCATCATCGGCCAGAGCGACTTGATCTTGTCCTTCTTCACATAGAGCATTCCGGTGCCGACTGGCGCCATCAGCCACTTGTGCAGGGACGTGCCGTAGATTTCGCACTGCAGGTCTGCGTTCGTGAACGGATACTGGGCGAACGCGTGTGCCCCGTCCACGATGACGGGGATGTTTCTGCTTCTTCCCAAGTCGCATATCTCGTGGACCGGCCAGATCTGGCCGTTGTAGAACACGACCTGCGAGATGAGGATCATCTTCGTGCGCGGCGTGATACCCTGCTCGATGGCGCGCGTGAGTTCCTGTTTGTTGTTCGGCTTGTGCGGGGCCTTGACCTGCACGAACTTGAGCCCTTCGCGGCGTTCGCGCTGACGCATCATGTTGATCATGCGCGGGTAGTCCTGGTCGGTGGTGAGGATCTCGTCGCCCGGTTTCAGGTCGAGGCCGTTGATCGCGATACCGAGCGCCTCGCTCGCGTTTCTTGTGATGGCGACCTCTTCTGCGTCACAGCCGAAGTGTTTGGCGAGGCGTGTGCGGACCGCCTCGATCTCTGGCTCGAGGTGTCGCCACATGTAGTACGCCGGTGCCTGGTTGCTGTACTCGATCTGCCGTTTCAGTGCGTCTTGCACGATGCGCGGCGACGGACAGCATCCACCATTGTTGAAGTTGACGAGGTTGCGATCGAGCGTGAACGCGCTCTGGACTTGCGCCCAGAAGTCTTCGTCCTGCGCCTGCCCGCCGCCCCAACAGAGCGCACGGGAGACGAGGTCGAGCGTGTCGTCCTTGAACGCGACGGTCGCTCCAGCGGCGATCAGCATCTCCCGGCGAGTGAGCATGGAGGCAGTGTACTTTCGACAGGCAGCGATTCGGTCAGTTCACGTGTATCTCGCGCACGACGAGCCGGTGCGGAGAGTCTTTGTTGATCTTCAGGCGCACTGCCCTGACTGTTCGGCGCGCTTTGGGCACGGCCAACCGCTCACCTTCGCCGGTCGCATACGTCGACCAGGTTGTTCCGTCAAGACTGACCTCGATCGATCCGCCGCGCAACCGGCCGCCAAGCGGGCCGAAGTCGAACACGATGGCGCTACCGCTGCGCGGCTGGTCGAAAGTGATCGTGAGCGTGTCGCCTGCCTTGACTCCGGCTGCCGCGACGAACTGTGAGTTGATGTCGCCGTCGAACGCGCAGAGCACTGGCTTGCCTTCGAGCGGTGTCATTGTCGTCTCGACGGTCGCCGGGATCGCAACCTTAAGTTCGCGCGGCATAAAGTAGTTGACGCCCATCGCCTGTAGCCATCGGTGGGCCCAGTTCCATCGCGATTGAAAGTGGTCGAAGTTCTTGAGGCTTGCAGGCGTCCAGCCGACTTCGGCGAGTGCCGCACCGCGCGGCCACGCCATGTACTCCACGTGTTGTGCGTCGGCGATGTATTCCGTCCACACGTTGCCCTGCACGCCGAGGATGTGGTGACGCTTGTCTTGCGCAAGCGCCGCTGGAACCGGCTCGTACGAGTACGCCTTCGCCAGGTCGACAAAACCGCCGATCGCCTCCGGTTCGCCGGGAAGCCGCGACTGATAGTAGTCGAGGTAGCAATGGCTGGTCGGCGTCATGACTGCGTCGTGCCCTGCGTTGGCGGCGGCGAGTCCGCCTTCGATCCCGCGCCAAGACATCACGGCGGCGTTCTCGGCGAGCCCGCCTTCGAGGATCTCGTCCCAACCGATCAATCGTCGGCCCTTGCTGACGAGATACTTGTCGATGCGGCGGATGAAGTAGCTCTGCAGTTCGTGCGTGTCTTTGAGGCCCTCGTCGGCCATGCGCTTCTTGCAGGCAGAGCAGTTCTCCCATCGCGTCTTTGGCGCCTCATCGCCGCCGATGTGGATGAACTTGCTTGGGAACAGCGTGAGCGTCTCATCGAGCACGTCCCCAATGAATTCGAACGTCGCCTCCTTTCCGGCGCAGAAGATGTCGGGCATCACGCCCCAGAGCGTCGAGACTTTGAAAGGGTTGCGACCTTCTTGTCGCGCTTTGATGTTCTCTGGAGTGTCACAGCCTAGTTCAGGATACGCGGCGAGCACTTCGGTCGAGTGGCCGGGCATCTCGATCTCGGGCACGACAGTGACGTGTCTTTCTGACGCATATGCGACAACGTCTCTGATTTGAACTTGGGTGTAGTAGCCGCCGTAGCGGATGCCGTCGCCTGGGAGGTTCGTTCCTGGTCTTCCGCGAGTTTCATCACGAAACGCGCTGATGGTGGTGAGTTTCGGATACTTCTTGACATCGAGCCGCCATCCTTGGTCCTCGGTGAGGTGCCAGTGGAACGTGTTCATCTTGAAGAACGCAAGGGTGTCGATGTAGCGTTTGATCGCGTCGACTGGGAACATGTGTCGACCGACGTCGAGGTGCATCCCGCGCCATGAGAAGCGCGGGTAGTCGCGAACGTAGACTGCAGGCAAGGTCTCTGGCCCAGCGGACATTATTGCCAGGCCGCGTAGTTGCCTGACCGTCTGGATGCCTCGAAACAGTCCAGCGTTTGTGTTCGCGCGGATCGTTGCGGATCGCGCAGTGATATGGACTGTGTATCCTTCTTTGCCGAGTTGCGCATCTCTCGCGTCGAGCGCGAGGAGAAAACTTCCCGCGACGGGCTGCGTGCTCTTGGTCTCGACCGTCTTCAGATCGCCAAACGCATTGGAGAGGTGCTTGGCTTCGATCTCGGCGCCAGCGACAAAGAACACCTTGCTCGGGTTCGGTTCGCGCCGAAGTTCCTCCGGCAGGAGTTCAGAGCCGACGGTCTTGATGACAAAGTCGCCCTCTCGCCTCTCGATCTGTACAGGCCGGGGGATAACGTAGAACTCCGGCTGAGACTGGACGACGGCGAGGACCAGCGCGAGCATTCGCTGATTCTACTTTGGTCCTATGAGCCGAGGATCACATCGAGCGCACGGCTCGCGTTCGCGCACCTCAACTCAGGGTTGTTTGGATAGTGCGGGATGAGTTCCGCCGTCAACGGGCCTTCGTATCCCACTTCACGGAGTGCAGCCATCACTGCATGCCATGGCACGTCGCCTTCGCATAGGTCGACAAATCCTTCGACAGTGCCCACGGCACGACGGAAGTCTTTCACATGCACGGCCTTGATGCGATGGCCGAGGATCTGGATCCACTGGTCCGGATGGCCGAACGCCATCACGTTTCCAACGTCGAAGTACGAGCCGACCCATTCCGAATTGAACTGATCGATGAAGTGCTTCATCTCAAGCGGCGAGAGCAGAAACTTGTTCCAGACGTTTTCGATGCCAATGCTCACTTGGCAATCGGCGGCGACGGGGATGACCTTCTCGATGCCCTCGGTCGCGCGCTCCCACACGAGCGCATAGTTCTGCGCTGCGATTTCTGGCATAAAGAACACGTCGACCGCGCCAGGGATGGTGAGCAGTGTCGATGCCCCGAACCACGAGGTAATGCGGACCATCCTTTCGAGCGCGTTCAAGGCCTTTGTGCGGTCGGATTCGCGCGCAGAAGCGAGGTTGTACGACCAGTAGGTGCCGCTTGCCATCGTTTGGATATCGAGCCCGTGCTTCGACGCCATCGCGCGCGCGTCTTCGCAGAACGACTGTGTGACGTCGAGATTGAGTTCGCCCTCGTCGCCGATCGCCGGTTCGACGCATGTGTATCCGTCGCGCTTGGCCTTCTTGAAGAACTCCTCTAGCGAAGGAGAGCCGGGATACGACCAGTAGTTGATGCCTTTTGGGTTCATGACAACCGAGCCTCGATCTGCTTGACCTCTTCGAGAACGTACCTCAATGACTCTCTGCTGGACTCAGGCGTGACGACCTGAGGCATGCGGTCGTTCTCGATGCAATCGACGAAGTACGCGAGCTCATTGTAGTAGCCACCGAGGCTGCTCAGGTTGCCGCCCGCGCCGCTCGCCTCCATTTGCGGTGCTTCGAACTTCGTCGCGGTGCCTTCGCCGTAGATCCACAGTTCGCCGTCGCGGTAGATCGACGCGCCCTTTTCGAACACGGCGCGGAACTCCATGCGGAACGGCGCGCCCTGCGGCAGGTTCCATCCGCCTTCACACTGCACAACGGCGTCGCCGTAGTCCATCACGGTGAAGAAGTGGCCGACTCCCCGCTCATCTCGCGATCCAAAGGAGTGCATCGTCTTTGGCTCACCGAGAAGATACAAAGCGAAGTCCGTGTCGTGGATGTGCATGTCCATCCCACCTCCCGCCTTGTTCACGTCCGCGGCCCACTTGTCGACGGTCCATGCCGGAAACGCACCATAGCGCGTGAGGTTGAGCGAGAGCAGTCGGCCGAGTTCACCGGACTTCACCACGCGATGGAGTTCCTCATACTCGGGCCAAAACCGGATGCAGTGACCGACCATCATCTTGACACCGGCTTTCGAAGCGGCGGCGCACATCGCGTCGGCGTCATCCAGCGAGAGCGCCATCGGCTTCTCGCACATGACGTGCTTGCCCGCCTCGCAAGCCTTGATCGAGAACACCGCGTGCTCGCTGGTCGGCAGGCACACGTCCACCATGTCGATTGAGGAGTCAGCGAGCATGTCGTCGTAAGACGAGAACACGCGCCCGCCCCACTTGCTCACGAACTCCGCCGCGCGCTCCGGTTTCCTGTCCCACACCCCCACCAGCGACGCGCCCTCCAGCACCGAGTACACGTTCGCGTGCATCGTGCCCATGAACCCGCAACCGACCAACCCGACCTTCACCATCGAGCGTAACGATACTTCATTGGGGTGCGGGTCTCCAGACCTGCACGCTCGGCTAAACTGGGCCAACCATGCTGGGCCTTGTCCTTCTCGCCGCGATCCAAGACGCCCACACCTA
>CAZGXW010000096.1:0-5363 GCA_964529975.1 uncultured Fimbriimonadaceae bacterium | reverse complement strand
TCGCCCAGATCTGCCGGCCCTACTGGTTCTTCGGGCTCTGGTTGCTCGCCGTCTGCAGACGCGGCGCGGTCGGAGCCGCGCCCTCCAAGGGCGAGTTCCTTGCCTCGAGAGGCTGCTCCCTTATACCCTATAGATTGTCGTTTTGGAAGGTGTTTTGGGTCTGAAGTCCTTGGGAAAAGTGGGGATTTGTTCGAATGATCGGTGGTTGGGAGGTAGGGAGGTTAGGAGGGTCGGGTCGTGGCACGAACGTCCAGTTCGCGTTCTTGACCTGTGCGCGCATCCGCTCCAGAGGAGGAAGGAGGTTCGCTCGCGGCTGCACCGCCGCCGCGGGAACGCCGGGAAGGAACACGTCCTCCCAAGCCTCGAGCGCTCCGGTCGCGACCACGCGAGAGAACGAGCCCTCGATCAGACACGCGTACATTGCCGCCATCGAAGACAGTGGACCGTGCGCCTCGATCTCCACCGGCCCGTACTTCGCGAGCGCCTCGCGCGCACGAACGATCTGCCACGCCGCGATGAATGGCACGGCACGGCCCAAGTAGATCGGATACCGCAGTTCGATGTCCTTCAACTCGCCCGCCCCGAGCGGGTCCATGTAGAAGTGCACGAGCCCGTCCGCCTTGTCGTCGGTCGTGCGCACGTGCTTGCCCAAGTCGTCGAGCACGATCCGCGCCCCGCGCGGCGAAGGAGGCACGAACAGCACGCCCGGGGTCACGAACCCCGGCTCCGATTCAAACGTGACGCGCCGCTTCGCGCCCTCGCCTTGCTCGCGCCAGTTCAGCGACGTCCGCGCCGGCAGGCCACCGTTGACTTCGAGGTAACGGGAAACCGGCAAGTCCTTCTTGACTGCTTTCAGCGTCTCGATCGCCAGGTCGCGCATCGTCTTTTCGCCTTCTTTGGGCGGGTCGAGCACGAGCAGGCTGCGGTTCTCCGGGTCGATCACGTCGATCACCGGCTGTGTGACCGGCGAACCGGTCCCCGTCCCGCGCAAGTAGTGGTCGAAGAACCCCATCGCCGCCTCGCGCATCGGCTGGCTGTAGTCGTGCGGGCCAGGAAAGATCTGCCCGAAGACCACGTTGTCCTTCTCGAAGAGCGCCCACTCCGCCTTCATCTTGCGGATCGTGTGGGCCATCGCGTTGGGCGGAAACTCGGGGTCGGTGCCTGCACCGATCACGAACACAGGCTTGGGTGCCTGGATCGCAATCACGTCGCTGCGGTCGCCGATCTGCATCGTGCCGGGTACGTGGTTGCACAGGCACCCGTTGTCCGGCGCAAGTTCCATGCTCGCCATATACACCACCGGCACCGCGACGTCGAACCTGTCGTCCGCCGCAAACGCATAGAGGGTTGCAAGGCCACCACCGCTCGCGCCCGTGATGCCGATGTTCGCCATCTCGGTGTCTGCGCGCGAAGCCAAGTAGTCCAGCCCGCGAATCACGTCCCACACGTAGTAGCCGGTCGCGTTCGTGCCGCCCTGCACGAGGTACGGGTCGTTGTGGTCGCCTTCCGCCCTGCGCTCGATCAGCGAGTTGCCCTCGAACGACCACCCCGGCGAGTCAATGCACAGCGCGATGAACCCGCGCAGCGCCTGGAACGCGGCGCGGTACTGGATGCGGTCCTCGTTCTTCTTGTGCGCCCAGTGGCCGTTGACGTTTACGATCACCGGTGCGCGGCGGTTGGGCGGCGGGTACGGCGCGTAGACGTGCGCGGTGACGTAGAACCCCGGCCTGCTCTCGTACACGATCTTCTCGATGCGGTATCCGCGCCGCAGCAGCGTGCCGGTCGTGCGCGCGTTCAGCGGCGTCTTCTCCGGCATCGGGTCGAGCCCGAGCGAGCGCAGGAGTTCTCGCTTTCTGGCGGCCCGTTGCTCCTCGAAGGCTTCCCTGCTCGTCGGCGGAGTGCGCTTGGCCTTGGCGACGACCTGCTTTCTCAGCCACTCGTTCGCCTGCTCACGCCCTTTGCCGCCGAGGATATCGTCGTCGCTGGACGGACCAGGAACTGGCGTGAAGGAGTCCATGCCTTGCTCGATCGCGATGACCTCGCCGAGCGTGAGGAACGGGATGCCATGCGAGTTCATCAGGTCGGGGTGGTTGCTGCTGGAAAAGTCCGCGCCCTCGCTGTTGCTGTCGATCAGGATCGTGGGCTTGTCCTTCCCTCCGATCCCGAGCAACTTCACGAAGTTGCGGGCTGCGCTGGGGATGTACATGCGCTGCATGAACCGCGCGCTCACGACCCACACCTCGCCCTTGCCGTGCTTGAGCCGTGCGATGCCGCCGTTGCCGAAGACCTCCCACCCTTCGCTCTGTGCAAACCGCTGCCACATGACGTCGGCCGTGTCGGTCTTCTCTAGTCCGAGTTGACCTGCGGGGTCGAAGGTGGTCCAGTTGCCGCCCTCTATCTTCAGAGGCTTGGGCAGGAAGTCGAGTTTGTAGCGGTTGAAGTCCTGTTGTAGGATCAGCAGTTTCATTCCCCTGCTAACCGGGTCGAGGAGTTTCCTTCGCGTCTGAGTGTCGAACGAGGAGAAGAACCGCCAGCCGCGCGTGCCGATGATCATCGCGCCGTGCTTGGCGGGGTCGATGACCTCGGGCTTGAGGTAGGTCATCGCTTCTTCGGCGGAGTAGATCTGCGGCGTCGGGCCGCTCATGGAGGGGACGATGCGGTAGGGCGTTTCCTTGCGGACGTCCGGGAAGCGGGCGGCGACTGTACCGTTCCAGGCCTCAACAGCCACCATGTGCCCATAGTTCTCGCGCCTGAACTCGACAGTGAACGTGTCGCTATTCCTCGTCATCGGAATCCGATGGAAATACGTCGAACTTGGCAGTGGCTTCACGAGCAACCAGACGCGTTCTGCATCTCCGCTTACGAACTTGCACACGATCTTGTCAGGCGATGTGATCACATGAAACGATCCAGTCAAGAGTAGGTCCGAATTCGGAGGCTGGAGTCGAAGCGTCGGGTCTGGATTAGCAACACCTTCAGGCAGTCCTTTCAGACGTACGAGTTCATTCACAATCTTCGTGTGCTCCGACGACCAGGTGAAGGCATTTGTGTGCATTCTCAACCGATCGGTGAAGGGCCTGTAGAACGTGTTCGAGGAAAGTCCCCTATGAACCTCCTCGGCGATTGACAAAGCCTCTTGAGAAGCCACATCACGGCGCGCGTCCCCATATTGGGCTTCTACTGTCGCTGCCTCAAGTGCTGACTTGAATCGTCCGACTGTATAGGTGAAGCGAATAATCGCAAACTTCAATTGCTCCGTAAGTTCTCGCTGCCGAGGACTGTCGGTTGCCAGATAGCGACCTAGCGAAAATGGATCGAAGGCCAGCGAACTGACATGTGAAAAGTCGTCGGAGCGGACGCGGCCGCTTGTCCCGCCTGTCGCTCTGTTCGCAAGAACTTCATTAATGGGCAAGAACGAATGCGTGTCGAACCCTGCACCTTGAACGTAAGCGTTGGTGTCGCCGCCCCATTCGAGTTCGGGAGCGTGGGAGCGATGGTCGGGGCCAAGCGAGTAGGCCATGAACGCCCACGGCATGAGGACGCTCGCATCCTTCCATGCCTTGACGAGACTCTCCGTGCCCTCACCCAACGATCGCACCGCCTCATTGTCGAACGTCGACTCCGGCACAGTCGGGTCGTAGCCGAGGCGGCCCCAGGTCATCCAGTACATGCGGTCGCGCTGGTGAATCCAGGTGTACGCCTTCTTCGACGGGTCGGCGAGGTAGTAGTCGGGGCTCTTGGGGAAGTACGCGTCGAGCCCTTCGATCGTGTAGCCGCTCGCCGTGCCGATCTTCATGCAGCCGATCGTGCGGCGCACCCACTCCGGGTTGTAGAACGGGAAGATGCGGTGCGTGCCGTTGGCGCGGACTTGCCAGACGATCTTGTAGGGCTGGTCGGGCCAGCGTTCGCTGTCTTGGTTCGACCCCCACCCTAACCCTCCCCCAGGGGGGAGGGAATCTGATTGCTCGGTCTGTGCTTGCCCCCTCGCTAACCCTCCCCCGGCGCCTGAGTCTGACTCTTGCTGTGCGTTCGAGTGCCGGGAGAGGGAAACGGACGACCCCCTCCCTGACCCTCCCCCAAGGGGGAGGGAACTTGATGGTTCGGTCTGACCCTCACCCCCTGCCCCCTCTCCCTTCGCGGAAGGGAGAGGGGGGATTGGATTTCCAGGCCATGTCTTGGTGTTTTGCGCTTGGTTGCCGGAGTCGCTGAGATAGTCCTCGAACGAATAGGAGTACCAGTTGGCGACTCGGCCGCCGGCGACCATATACGGCGCGCCCCAGTGCTCGCCGTTGTACTTGATCTCGACAGTGAAGTCCTTGTTCGCGCGTGCGAGCGGCAGCACCTTCTGCTTTCGCGTGATCCACGAGCGAGTGATCAGCGGAATCTCGCGCCCGCTCGCCTTGACCGCCTCGGTGTAGCAGTTGAAGAACGACTCACCGCGACCGCTCTCGCCGATGCGGAAGCCGATCGCGTCGAGGCCGGGGACCTTCTTGATGATCTCAGTCACGACCTCTTTGGTGTAGGTGTAAGCGTTTTGCTCGGTGTTGTCGTAGCCGGGGGCGCGGTTGTGCGGGACGGTCAGTTTCGCCTCGTACGACATGAGCGAGACGCGTATGCCGCGCGCGTGGGCCATCTCGACGATGTGGTTGAGTTGCCGGAGGTTCTTCTCCTTGATCTCGCTGCTCACGCCGACTTTGGGGAACGTCTGGCTTGTGACGAAGTACGCGTACAAGTTGGGAAAGTCGGTGACGGAGATGTCGTACGTGCCGTGGATGTCGAGCCAGTTGAGGCGGCTCTCGGCCATTATGTCGAGCAGCGTCGTCCAGTAGTCCTCGTTGTGGAACCACCATCGGTTAGGGTCGGTGAGTGCGGCGGGATCGTAGTCGGAATCGTTCTTCGCGTAGTCCCAAGGGAGGTTGAGGAAGAGGTTGAGCCCGCGGTCTTTCAGATAGGGTTGTTGTTTGGTCGGTCTTGGCTTTCCTTCATTGGCGATTTGTTCGGCGACTTCGAAGGCGCCGTACATTGCGCCGACCTGGTCGGGGGCGAAGATCGTAGTCTTGCCGCCCTCCGTTTCGATGGTGAAGGACTCGGCTGGCTGGCCGGGCTGGACCTTAATCTCGACGCTTGCTGCAGCCGAGCCAAGCGCGCTGTCGAGGTGCCGCTTGGCGAACTCGAGGGGGTTCTTCGGCTGTGACTGAAGGAGGGCCAGGACGACGGCGAGCGTCATGAGTAGAGGTTAGACGATTGGGATTCTGGAAATGTCAGGCGTGCTAATGGCGAGGACGCCCGCCCCTCCCAAACGCAGGCTAAAGCCTGCGGCTACGAGGTGTGTTGGCTGCAAGGGCGGTGCCGATGACGCGCAC
>CAZGXW010000095.1:4346-5554 GCA_964529975.1 uncultured Fimbriimonadaceae bacterium | reverse complement strand
TGGCACACTCAACCCTCCCACCCCCCTGGGGTAGGGTTTGGCTGGGGGTCTCTACCTTAACGGTCCCTCCCACCCGCGCTAGGGTTAGGGTGGGGGTCGCTACCATAACGTTCCCTCCCCCCTGGGGGAGGGTTAGGGTGGGGGTCAGCCAAAGCTAAACTCGAAACATGCGCCTTCCAAGGCCATCAAAGGGACAGACCAACAACGCAAGAAGACTCCGGCGTTCAATGTCGGCGTCGCAAGAGAAGCTGTGGCAAGCGATCCGCCACCACAAGACGGGGTTCCACTTCAAGCGCGAAGTCCCATTCGACGCGTACACGCTCGACTTCTATTGCCATGAAGCAAAGTTGTGCGTCGAAGTCGATGGCGACCAGCACGACTTTCATCGGGACGCAACGAGAGATGAATACCTAGCACAACACGGCATCCAGACGTTGCGGTTCGCCTCTCGTGAGTGTCTCTTTAACACAGAGTCCGTCGTCTCGGACATCACTGTGGAGTGCGTAGAACGCGCTGGACGCGAGCCGGTTCCACCCCCACCCTAACCCTCCCCCAAGGGGGAGGGAATCCCTACTCCCTACTCCTATCCCCCGCCAGGCGCGAACACTTTCGGATCGACCTTCGCGTCGAACTCCAATTTGTCGATCCTTAACGTGATTGAATCGCCCTTGCTGCCACCGACCTGGTACGAAGGCAGTTTCGTCGCGCGGTCGAAGAACGCGAGCCAAACTTTCTCGTCTTCGCCCTTGCCCCGCGTGCTCATGACCTGCACCTGATCCTTCCCCTTCGCGTCGGTCACGAACTTGGCCTCCTTCGGCGCGTACGTGAGTTTCCTGTTCCAGAAACCGTCAAAGAGCGGGACATCGAGATACGTCATGGCTTCGTTAAGGCCGATCTTCTTCTCCTCGAAAACCTCGTCGAACATCCGCATCGTCAAAGTCGCCCCGTCGAAGCGCACTTCCATGCCCGAGAACGAGATCGTAAACTTGTCCGGCTTCATCAGCACGATCTCGCCAGAACCACCAGACTCGCCTTGCTCCATCCAGATCTTCGCGACGGCGGTCTTCGCCTCCTCCAGCCGCTTGTTCGCTGCCAGCACGATCGACTCCGCAGTCTCCTGCTGCCCGACCACAATCGCCAAAGCCAACGCCAACGTCATTTCACACCTCGATAGAATCTTATCACCCCTGCGCGTTCGGTGGCTCCCA
>CAZGXW010000095.1:0-4246 GCA_964529975.1 uncultured Fimbriimonadaceae bacterium | reverse complement strand
ACCATCCGACGAGGCAGGTCGATGAGTGGATTGCACCAATAGACGCCGGTCTTAAACATGAGCCCGTAGCGATTGAGCGCTAGCGCTACGCCCATCGTTCGAAGATCCACACCGTAAGCGCGCCTCAGTAGCCAGTGGGCGACGGTCAGGCGCGCACTGATCCACCCCACGATGACCAACACGATGCCTAGAGCGTTCAATCCCTACGCCCTCACGCGCTTCCGATCCACCAACCACGCCCAAACGGGAAACAACCACGAAAGCAGCCCCGCCCAAGCCACCGCCTGCCAAGAAGGCGGAGGCGGAGAGAACGCGTTCGCCAAGTAGATCAACACAAGCAACCCGACCAAGCACCACAACCCCCAAGACCGCCCAACAGCCCGCGTCGATCGTAAATACACCGACAACAGACCAAAGAACAGCCCCAACTCCACGACCATCGTCACCGCAGGATAGAACCACATCCCCAGCCCATACTCATCGCCAGAGAACGACAACGGCAAGTCGGGCCGGTGCGTCACCCAGTCGAGCACCCAGTGGCTCACCACCAAGCCGAACACCACTAAAAACCCCCGCACCGTCCGCGCGCCACAAGCCAAGTACCAAACGACGGCCAACAGCAAGCCGAGCACAACCATCCCAAGAAGGCTGTGCGAATACGGATACGAAACAAAGTCAAGGTTCAGGAAAGGCGTCTCTCCGACGACCGGCTCCACCTTCTCAACCCCAAGCAATAACAGCACCGGCCACAAAAGATCCGGCAACTGCACCGCGAGAAACCCGACGCCGAGCGACACCTCAGGCGCCACTTTCTTCATCCCAAAGGCCAGCGCGTTGTGACCAATGAACATCCTGCCCCCAGTATCGCGCAGATTCCCTCCCTTGGGTGTGGTCGTCCGCTCCTTGGTTTCTGCAGAGCGCGTCATCCTGAGCCCCGTCGAAGGATGAACGCGCCGCAAAAAAAAGAGACGTTCACTCTGCGCCATCCTCCCCCTCCCCCTGCTATCCTCATTCCAAATGCAGACCTTCTCCCGCCGCCAGTTCGCCGCCCTCGCCGCAGCCTTCACAACCGGCTTCGCTTCGGCGCAGGCTCAAAAGGGCCCCACCGAGAAGTCCTTCGAGCGCGACTACCCCGAACCAGGGTTCAAACCGTCCTGGGCAAACCCCCAACTCAACCGGACCCTCATCGCAGACTTCGTCATCTACGCGCACTCCGATCTCGAGATGACCAAGAAACTCCTGGAAAAGGAACCTATGCTCATCAACGCCTCCATGGACTGGGGCAACGGCGACTGGGAAAGCGGAATAGGAGGCGCGAGCCACATGGGAAGACGTGACATCGTCGAGTTCCTCCTAGAAAAAGGCGCGCGGATCGATATCTTTACCATGACCATGCTCGGCCAACTTGAAGCCGTCAAGCAAATCCTCACGCTCCAGCCAAAACTCATCGACGCAAGAGGGCCGCACGGCTTCTCGCTCCACTTCCACGCCCAACTCGCAGGCAAGGACGCGGACAAGATGGTCGCCTACCTGCAGTCGGTCAAGAAGATCGAACTCAAGCCCAACCCCTTCGTCCGTGGCGGAGGCGGCGGCGACACACCCTAAGCCCTGAATCGTGCGCGTCCTCTTCATCAATCGCCCCGATGCCCGCACCAACTACGGCGGCGATACCATGCAGATGGACCGCACCGCCGATAAGCTCCGCATCCTCGGCGTCGATGTCGATGTGTCCGTCGGCCCACCGACCGATGACCAGATCGAGCAGGCCGACATCGTCCACCTCTTCAACCTCCAGACACCCGACTTCACCCTGGATCAACTCCAACGGGCAAAACAAAGGCACAAGAAGACAGCCCTTAGCACGATCTGGTGGGACTTCGCCGCCGACAGCGTCCTCCAATCAAGCCATAAGTGGCGCACGCTCCGCAACATCCTGGGAACAAACTTTGTCCGACCGATCCTCCGAGCGCGGATGGAGAAGGTCCTCTTCGAGGAAAGGCGTAAGCACAGGACGATCCTCCAAGAGGCAGACCTCCTCCTGCCCAACTCGCTATCGGAGGCAGACCAACTCGCAAAACTCACGACCACGCGCGCCAAGGTCGCGGTCGTTTTCAACGGCGTGGACACAGAGGGAAGCGCCGACGACAACACGGCAGAAGGCCTCCTTGCAATTCACGGCCTCGTCGATGCCCCCTACATCCTCATCGCGGGCCGCGTCGAGCCAGTCAAGAACCAACTTGCGTACATCCTTGCAACAAAGCCTTTCGGCTTGCCAATCGTCCTTGCGGGAGCGCTCACGCAGCCATATGCGGACCAGTGCAAAGCCGCGGGTGCGATCCTGCTCGACCGACAATCCCCCGAAACAACCCGGGCGCTCTACCGACGCGCCGCGCTCCATGCGCTCCCAAGCCTCCGCGAGACTCCGGGTCTCGCCTCTTTAGAAGCCGCAGCACAAGGAACGCGGATCCTCAGTACCGACGTCGGCAGCGCCAAGGACTACTTCGGCGAACTCGCGACCTACTGCGACCCGCACAGCGCGCAGTCCATGAGGATCCAAACAAGAAAGGCGCTCGCCAACAAGCCCGATCCCCATCTCGCCGAGCACGTCAAGCAGTTCACGTGGCAGCGCGCGGCCCAGCAAACCCTCGACGCCTACAACAGCCTCTAAAGTCCGACGCCCTCGCCAGCGCCGCGCCGCGTCCCACCAATGTTGAACGCTTTCACCATGTCCGCGATCGGCGGCGTCTCGCTTCCCTCTCGCTTGATCTCAAACGGAGACAACTCGACGAGGTTCCCGCTTACAGCCCAAGGGTCCCCTTCGATCATCGACGCATAACCGTCCGGCGGCGTCGCATACACACGGAGCAAGATCAACTCTGCGGCCACATACTCGGCGCGGGTGCTTCCCAATTGCAGAAGCCCGTTGTTCACGGTCTCGATCGTCAGCGCAGCGACCTTCCCCGCCTCGAACTCGACCGAGGGCAAGTCCGTCTGAGCCAGTTCCGTCTTCGACTCCCCCACAATGCCAGCGATCTTGCGCGCCACCCCGGCCACCCCGTTCGAGTCCAGGGGCTGCTTCTGCTGGTTCTGCCACAGCCACCACCCGCCAAAAGCGACTAGCCCGATCACCACGGCCCACTTCAAGAGCGAAAACACGCTGTCCATGGGCCCATTGTAAGGGTTTTGAACCTATAACGGGCGTTAGGATTCCAGCCAGTCCAGCCGAAAATGTACACAAAGAGGGGTAGCCCAAGGTGGTCAGCGCACAGCTTCCAGAGTCCAAGATCCTCGTGATCGACGACAACATACAGAACATTCACCTCAGCGTCAGGGTGCTTGAATGGGCCGGCTACGGCAACATCCGAACGGTCCTCGACCCGACGACCGCCCTCGACGTCTTCCGCGAGTACAACCCCGACCTCGTCATTCTCGACCTGCACATGCCCAAGACTGACGGCTTCCAGGTCCTCGCAGACATCCGCGAGTTCTATTCCTATGTCCCCGTCCTCGTCTTCACCGCCGACGGCACTGCCGAAGCGAAGAAGCGCGCCCTCGAACTCGGCGCGTCCGACTTCCTCACCAAGCCCGGAGACGCCACCGAGATACTGCTGAGAGTCAACAACTTCCTCCAACTGCGCAAACAGCAGCAAGAGATCGAACAGTACAACCGCACCCTCGAACAGCGCGTCTTCGAGCGCACCTCAGATCTTGTCCATAGCAGAAAGGAGACGCTCGACTGCCTGGCCGCCGCTTGCGACTATCGCGACGACCAGACAGGGCAGCACACCAAGAGGGTCGGAGAACTCAGCGCCGCTATCGCGCAAGCGATGGGCCTAAACAGCACCACGGTCGACGTCATCCGGCACGCCGCGCCGCTGCACGACATCGGCAAGATCGGCGTCTCAGACAACATCCTTCTCAAGCCAGGACGCCTCGAAGACCACGAGTTCGAGCAGATGAAGCTCCACACCTTCATCGGTGCCGAGATACTCGCGCACGCCGAGTCACCCATCCTCTCGCTCGCACGCGAGATCGCCCTCTATCACCACGAGCGATGGGACGGTAAGGGCTACCTCGAAGGGCTCAGCGGCGAGGACATCCCGCTCTCCGCCAGGATCGTCGCCGTCGCCGACGCCTACGACGCCATGACCAGCCACCGCCCCTACCAACAGGCGCGCAGCAAGGAAGATGCTGTCAAGGAGATCAAACGGTGCAGCGGCTCACAGTTCGACCCGAAAGTCGTCGA
>CAZGXW010000094.1:0-6112 GCA_964529975.1 uncultured Fimbriimonadaceae bacterium | reverse complement strand
CCGCAGGCTTTAGCCTGCGTGAAGGAGCGAGACCTCAGGCCGCACGGCACGGCTCCGTCCGCGCCAGAGGGGGCAGGGGGAGAGGGGCAGAAACCCAACCTCCCTACCCCCACCCCCTCACCCGTGCCACAATCAACCGCACCAGATGTCCGACGCGTTTCGACTGGGGCTTTCCTTCGACGACGTCCTTCTCCTGCCCCGAAGGACGAACGTAATCCCCAGCGAGGTCGACACCTCCACCGAGATCCTCCCCGGACTGCGCCTCAACATCCCCATCGTCAGCGCGCCGATGGACACCGTCACCGAGGCCCGGTTCGCCATCGCCATCGCGCGCGAGGGCGGAGTCGGGGTCATCCACCGCAACATGCCCATCGACGTCCAGGCCGACCAGGTCGACCGCGTCAAGCGATCCGAGGCCGGCATCATCACCGACCCCATCAAACTCACGCCGGAAAAGACGATCCGCGAGGCGATGGAACTCATGTCGCACTTCCACATCAGCGGCGTACCCATCGTCGACGAAAAGGGCACGCTCGTCGGCATCCTCACCAACCGCGACATCCGGTTTGAAACGAACTACGACCGCCCGATCCGCGAACGCATGACGAGCAAAGACCTCGTCACCGCCGCGCCGGGCACCACGCTCGACCAGGCGCAAGAGCTTCTTGCCGAGCACCGCATCGAAAAACTTCCGATCGTCGACAAGGACGGCAAACTCAAGGGACTCATCACGATCAAGGACATCGAGAAGGTCCGCCGACACCCGCAAGCCACCAAGGACAGCAAAGGCCGACTCATCGTCGGCGCAGCGATCGGGCCGCTCAGGGAACCGTACGAAAGAGCGAAGGCTCTCATGGACGCAGGGGTCGACTTCATCGTCATCGACGCCGCCCACGGACAGAGCAAGGGCGTCATCGAGTGTACGGCGATGCTCAAGAAGAAACTCCCCGACCTCAAGGTCATCAGCGGCAACGTCGCCACGAAACAAGGGGTCAAGGATCTGCACTCTGCGGGCGCGGACGGACTCCGGCTCGGCATCGGCGCGGGATCGATCTGCACCACGCGCATCGTCGCGGGCATCGGCGTCCCGCAGTTCACCGCCGTGCTCGACTGTTGCGAAGAGGCCAACAAACTCGGAATCCCCACCATCGCCGACGGCGGCATCCGCTCTTCGGGCGACGTCGTCAAGTCGCTCGCGGCCGGCGCGTCCACCGTCATGATGGGCAACATGTTCGCGGGGTGCGAAGAGTCGCCCGGCGAGACGGAGATCTATCGCAACCGCGCGTACAAGGTGTATCGCGGAATGGGATCGATCGGCGCGATGAAGCAGGGCTCCAGCGACCGCTATTTCCAAGAGAAGTTGTCCGGCGGGGCCGCGCCCGAAGGCGTCGAGGGCCGCGTGCCGTTCAAAGGCCCGCTGGAATCGACCATCGAACAGATCGTCGGCGGCTTGCGCAGCGGCATGGGCTACTGCGGCGCTGCCAACCTGCGCGAACTTTCCTCCACAGCGGAGTTCATCCAGATCACCAACGCCGGCCTCCGCGAATCCCACCCCCACGACGTCTGGATCACAAAGGAACCGCCCAACTACACCAGCCCGTTCGTGGCTGGCGAAGGTGACTGATTCCCACCCCTTGGGGAAGCGAGCCTTAGCGGCGGTGCGGGACGCGGAACGCGCCCCGCACCTGAACCGAACTACAACGGTGCAACCCTTGTCGCAGGATCGCTCCAAGGCGCGGTCTGAGAACCGCGCACAGGGCGCACGCGCATCCAGTACTGCGTCCCGGAAGTCAGGCCCGCGACCTCGTATTCGCTCTGCGTCGCGGTCGCGCTCCCGACCATGTTGTTGAATGCGGAGTCCGACGCCCACTGCACTTCGTACGTCGCGCCCTCGATGCTCTCCCAATCAAACCGGATCGAGCCGGGCAACAATCCATCGGAAGTCGCGAGGTCCGTGAGTTTTGCGAGCGGCGGGAGCGGCGTGCCCTCCGGCGTCACACCGAAGTTGTTGAGTTCCGCGCCGCTCGGCCCATAGAGCAACGTCGCGGCCTGCACGACCTTCGTCATCACTTCGTAACTGGAAGCGATCTCCAGCCTCTTCTTTTCTGCCTCCACTTGCCAAGT
The DNA here is from genome assembly GCA_964529975.1 of uncultured Fimbriimonadaceae bacterium. GTDB lineage: Bacteria > Armatimonadota > Fimbriimonadia > Fimbriimonadales > Fimbriimonadaceae > JADFMN01. The sequence goes on along the minus strand of CAZGXW010000094.1, from coordinate 3,988 downwards.
GTCTTTTGCGGCGTCGGTGCTGGTGATCGCGGTGCCGAGCGAGTCGCGCGCGGCCGTCACTGCGGCGGCGTCTGGAGCCGTCGGCGGCCAGTTCAGACCAGCGGCGGTGATCCCCGCGATGGCGTCGGTCAACTGGTCCCGCAGAACAGCGGCGTTCTTTGAGATTCTTGCCATGACTGATGAAACCCCGCGCGTGTGGAAAATCGCAACGTTCCCCGGTTTTCTGCGCCCGCCCGACCCGGACGCCTGCCCACCCCAGCCGAACCGAGCCCCAACCGGCTGGAACGGGGCCCTAATCCTCTGGAACGGAGCCCCGTTTGAGCCTGACAGAGCCCCATTTGAGCCTGTTTGAACCTAAAACCGCCTCGGCGCAGGCTCATTTGAACCTAGCGAGCCTTGCGGGTTGCCGACTTTGGCCCCTTCGTGCTACGCTTAGCACCTGGCCGCGACCGCCCAGGGATTTGCTCTCCCCTTGCCCTGGTTCCGATCGTGGCCTTTTTCGTATGGGCCCGAACCAAGAACGCGCCGCCGGTGGAAAAGTGCTGACGATGACCGTTCCCAGTTGGCGTATAGTGGACATACGGTGCGGCCTGCCCGGGATCGCGGGTCGAAAAGCGACTCGCTTTCGTCGGACAATGGGCAGCACCGGATGAAAGGAGAAATGAAATGACCAAGAGCTATCACACGGTCAATGGCCGGATCATCGGAGAGACCACAAACGGCGTCTTCACCGGCTACTTGCCCGACGCGCAAGGGAACGTCACTGCGACAGTCGACGAGAACGGCGCGATCATCAACACCTACCGCTATAAACCGAACGGCGAAGTGCACGCAAAGACGGGTGCCGGCGAGGATCCGAAGTTCCTCTGGAACGGTACGCATGGGTACCGCCAGACGGGAGTCCCGATCGCGGACACCTACATCCGCGCAAGGCACTTCGCGCGACAGGCCGGGCAATGGATATCCACCGATCCACGCTGGCCAGAAGCACTGCCATACAACTATGTGGGCGGCAACCCCGTGAACCACATTGATCCCTCGGGATGTTTCCAGGGCCGTCCAGACAGACCATGCAATGACGCGCGTGGGAGTTGTGCAGGTACGACTGAATCGTCGTGCGAGTACTCCAAAGGCGTTCCGAACTTTCCGCCCGACGGATGGAACCCGCCTTGTGGCGATAAGATCAGCGAGTACGTCGACATGTACTGCCGCGGAAAGGGCTACGCTTTCACTGACAATCCATTCCAAGGCGGTGGTTCAACCAACGATGTGCCCGGCATCACACCTGACGTCATACGTTGCATGGTCTGGGCCGAATCAAGCGGCCGAGCGGGCATTCGTAACGAGGCTGGTCGAGGGACAATCGGTCCCCGAGGTGAACGGTTCGACATCATCCCGAGCGGGTTAATGCAGTGGAAGGGCTTTGCCGATTCTGGCGACAAGACCCAAAATCAATGTTCAGCATTGGCTGACTACCACGGTTGCAAGTGGGGCGGCATTATCCCGCTTGGCAACGGCAAGTGGAGATCGCTCGATCACTTCGACCCGACGGACGCTTGTGACAACTTGCGTGTTGGGATTTACTTGCTTTGCAACTGCAAATACGCGGGCAATGTGAATCGCAAGTGGCCCAAGGAACTCGGTGAAGGCGAGTTCGCATGGGGTACGAATGCGAAGAAGAATAGTCCATTCTGCTGTTGTATGTGCGGGTTCGGGAAGAAGGCGCAACCATGACCAAAAGCACTAAGGCTCTATGTGTCATGGCTGCATGCGTGACCACCATCGTGGGTTCAAGCAGCACATGGCGGCCGCAAAACCTCCCTGCTCCAAAGCGATCCATGATCGTCAATCCCTTGCTGACTGTCACAGACGATGTGATGTGCTACAAGTTCAAGCGAGGGGATTCGACTTACCTGCTCACCTGGATGCACTCCCAATCTTACGAAGTCGAACTCTACAAGGCCTCTGCGGATCAGTGGGTTCTAACCTACCAAGGCTCAACGATGGGGCGGCCACGCCTCCGCCAGACAAACGAGCACCTTGTGCTGTACCTCGTCCGGCCCTATTTCCAGATAGGTCGGCAGGAGCCAAAGCCCGGCTACGACTACTATGAATTGGTAGAAGTCTCGGAAGCAGCAGTCAATGAGAGCATTGTTCAGCTGAAAACGTTGATCGACTGATAGTGGTGCCGGTGGGCGTCTAGTTCTGCGGCGGCCACCGACACCACACTGTTTCGTTACGTATGAACCAAGCACGCCCAGACACCATCCTCCGCGAGGTCGTGATCGGCGCGGCGGCCCGTGAACCCGCCGGGAACTAACCCCACCACCCCCCGGGTTATCCCAGACAATGTTCGCCCTCGCGCTCGCGCTCGCCCAATGCCTGCCCGCAGACCCGATCGACGACCTCGTCCGAGCCGAGATGGAGAGGTCGAAGACCCCCGGCATCGCGCTCGCGGTCCTCAAAGACGGCAAGCCGATCAAGATGCAGGGCTACGGCTACGCCAACCTGGAGCACAAGGTGCCCGTCAAGCCGGAGACCATCTTCCAGACCGGCTCGGTCGGCAAGCAGTTCGCCGCCATGCTCGCGATGATCTACGTCAAGGAGGGCAAGCTCAGCCTCGACGACGACATCGGCAAGTTCTTTCCCGAGGCGAAGGGCGCGTGGGACGGCATCCAGGTCCGGCACCTCCTCAGCCACACGTCCGGCCTCCCCGACCTGCCGTACTGGGAGATGGACCTGCGCAAGGACCACACCGAGGACGACCTCATCAAGTACATGGTCGCGCAGAAGGACCCGATCAAGTACGAGCCGGGGATCGAGTGGCGATACAACAACGGCGGCTACGTGCGGCTCGGCATCCTCCTGCGCCGCGTCGGCGGAAAGTTCTACGGCGACCTGATGCAGGAGAAGATCTTCGGGCCGATCGGAATGAAGACCGCGCGCGTGATCAGCGAGGCCGACATCGTCATGGACCGCGCCGCGGGCTACCAGATGAGCGAGCAGGGCATCAAGAACCAAGCGTGGGTCGCGCCCATGACCAACACCACCGCCGACGGCGCGCTCTATGTGAGCCTGCACGACATGGCCGCGTGGGACGCCGCGCTCTACACCGAACAACTCCTGCCGAAGTCGCTCATGGAACAGATGTACGCGCAGGTCAACCGCTTCCCTCGCCGTGAAGGCGAGACGGAAACGACCAAGCGCGGCTACGGGTTCGGGTGGTTCATCACGACCGACGGCGATACGCGCCTTGTCGAGCACAGCGGCGGTTGGCAAGGGTTCGCCGCCTACATCGGACGCCGGACCGACAAGGGCACCACCGTCGTGCTGCTCTCGAACCTCGATACGACGAAGGTCGAGTCCCTCGGCCGCGCGATCTTGAAGCATCTTGACGAAGAGTAGGGCTGGGAGTTCCTGCGTCCTTATCGCCTCCCCTCCCCCTGCGCCCCGGGAGGGAGAGGGGATTTTCCGCGAAGAAGTCGGGACACCCCGACTTCTTCGCGCACAAAGGGGTGAGGGTCACTGGCAAACACTGCGCCCGTTCCCTACGTCCTAACCTTTACCATGAAAGAGAAACTCATCGGCATTCTGATCGGCGTAGCCGCGACCGCTGCCCTCTTCGCCGCATACGGATTCAAGGGCGAAACCCAAGCCGACAACGTCGGCCGTTTCAAACTCCATACGACCGGCAACGTGACTTGGATAAACGGCTCCGGCCCCGTCTCTAAGACCTACATGATCGACACCGCAACCGGCAATGTGTGGCACGACAGCAGCGGTAACTGGACCGCAATGAAACGCCCCAACATCAACAGCAACTGACTTTTGACCCGACGCGTCGCTCAGTCCGTCTCGCGGTATCTCGGCTCCGTGCCCGCCCAGTCCGCCAACCGCACGCCGAGGTCGTCGCCGCGGATCAGCCCGTTCGGCCCCCAAAAGATTTCAGAGCCCATGATGTTTGGGCCCAGTTCATCGTTTGCAGCAT
>CAZGXW010000093.1:0-6414 GCA_964529975.1 uncultured Fimbriimonadaceae bacterium | reverse complement strand
CTGGGCATCGAGGACGTGTGGACCGACGGCACCGACACGGTGCTCACGCGCTACGGCGTCGGAGCGCGCGGCATCGACGTGATCACCAAGAAGGTGAACTCGGGCAGCGAGACGTTCGGCTACCCGCTCTACGACACGCACGGGAACATGGTCGCGACGCTGGCACGCTCGGGCGGATCGTTCGCGCTGTCGAACGAGCAGAGTTACGACGTGTGGGGCGGTGTGCGCTCTGGTTCCTCCAGCGAGCAGCAGGGCTACGTCGCCAACCTCGGCCACCGCGCCGACCCTGAGTCGTTCTTGACGTACATGAGGGCGCGCTACTACGAGCCTCACACAGGAAGGTTCATCAGCCAAGATCCTGCACAGAGCGGGCGGGTGGCCGGGGTGTGGCTTCCCAGTTCTCCCTGATCGTGTGGCCTGGTTGTTCCGTAGGAACAGCCAGGTGCCGAAGGCACTTCGACACGACGTCACCTGGTCTTGCCTCGATCCAGTGCAGGACTCGATGCGTCACGGCTGCCCAGAGGACGCAGGGATCAGGGAAAGGGGCTGTGCCGGGCGGGTGGCCGGGGTGTGGCTCCCGAGTTCCCCCTGATCGTGTGGCCTGGTTGTTCCGTAGGAGCAGCCAGGTGCCGAAGGCACTTCGTCACGCTCGATGCGTCACGGCTGCCCAGAGGACGCGGGGATCAGGGAAAGGACTCTGAGTCGTGGCGTCCTCGGGACAACCGTGGCACACGACTTGGAGTTACAATGAGGAGGTCACACGCAGAGGAATGAACCGATCACACCCCGGCCACCCGCCGCAGATCGGACTACGTGTGTTGCAGATAATGCTCGAGATGATTCGCAATGAAAACGTCTAGCGAAGATCGTTGTGATTCGTTCCTCAAGTTCGTACTTTCGAGGATAGATTCACTGCCTGGCACCAATCAGTCAGAGGAAACCTACGAAGAGTGGAGCAGATTGCACGATTTGTTCACAAGAGTCGCCTTTATCAGTTTCGCACTGACTTCGAGGATTGGTTGGCCAACGACAGAAAAGGACTCGCCACTCAACCAAGCGGTCAAGGTTCTTCACGATGCCCTACGACTTGGAGACGAAGGGTGCCTTTCAGAACTTATGCAACACATTGGGATCATCAATGAGAGTTATGAATGGATCCATGCTGTCGCAGCGAGTGGGCATGGTGAAGAGTAAAGATCGAACGCTGGGTTGCTCCAGGCTTTAGCCTGGTGCTTGTCAGCGCAAGCGATCTCGGCGGGCAGGGTGGCCCGAGTGAAGAGTGAAGACTAATCTTTGGGTGGCTCCAGGCTTTAGCCTGGTGCGCGACGACTAACCAACATCGATCCAGCCCCCTCTCCCCGTGTCCTGGGGAGAGGGAGGGGTGAGGGGAAGTCAACAAGAGTCCTTTCACCTAAACTCCGCATCCTGGATTGGCCGGGCGGGTGGCCGCGGGCGGGTGGCCGCGGTGTGCAACCACAGTTGCTTTGAAGTCGTGTGCCACGGTTGTCCCGAGGACGCGACAACACAGAGTCCCTTCCCCTGAACTCCGCGTCCTCCGGACAGCCGTGATCCAACGTACGGACTCGATGCCCTGAGGGAACTGAACTCGGAACCGGCGGGGGGCCGACTTGCCGGGTGCGCCGGTCTGACTGGCAGAGCAGACCGGCGCAGTTGCACGTCATCCTGAGCCCCGTCGAAGGATAGACGTGCCTGAACAAGCCCGATCAGTTCACTTACCGATACGCATCGCCTACCCCACTCCCCACTCCCTACTCCCCACCCCCCGGTATCCTCATCCAACCCAAGATGGCCTTCGACCAGCGCTCACACGAATGTGGCAGAGTCACAAGCGACTCCGTCGGCACCACCGTCACCGTCAACGGCTGGGCGCACAAGGTCCGCGACCTTGGAGGCCTCCTCTTCGTCGACGTGCGCGACCGCACCGGACTCGTCCAAGCCCTCTTCGACCCCGAGAACGTCGACGGCGCCGACGAGATCCGCAGCGAGACCTGCCTCAGCGTCACCGGCCAAGTCCGCCTGCGCGAAGAAAAGAACCGCAACCCCAAGATGGCCACGGGCGACGTCGAGATCGTCGTCACGCGCTTCCAGATCCTCAGCCAGGCCAAGACCCTACCCTTCCCCGTCAGCGACGAGGACCAAATGGAGAAGGTCAACGAGGAACTCCGCGTCAAGCACCGCTACCTCGATCTGCGCCGACCATCGATGTATAAGCGGCTCGCCGTCCGTGCATCGGCGGTCAGGCGCATCCGCAACCACCTCGACAATAAGAACTTCGTCGAAGTCGAAACGCCCATCTTCACGCGCAGCACGCCAGAAGGCGCGCGCGACTACCTCGTTCCCTACCGCCTGGAGCCAGGAAAATTCTACGCTCTCCCGCAATCTCCGCAACAGTACAAGCAACTCCTCATGGTCGCGGGAATCGAGCGCTACTACCAGATCGCCAAGTGCTTCCGCGACGAGGCACAGCGAGCCGACCGACAGCCCGAGTTCACACAACTCGACCTCGAGATGTCCTTCACCACGCAGAGCGACGTGCTCACGCTCATGGAGGAACTCACCATCGACGTCGTCAACGGCCTCATTGAAGAGTTCGGACTCGAGAAGGAGAGGGTCGGTAAGTTCGCGTGGCTCACCTACGACGAGTCAATGGAAAAGTACGCGAGCGACAAGCCCGACCTGCGATTCGACCTCGAAGTCGTCGACTTCTCGCCGATCGTCAAGGACTGCGGCTTCGGGGTTTTCACAACTGCCATCGCGGCCGGCGGCCGCGTGCGCGGCCTTCGTTTCCCCGGCGGCGCAAGGCTCAGCCGCAAAGAGGTCACCGAACTCGAAGACTTCTGCAAGTCCGCCGGAGCGAAAGGAATGGCGAGTCTCTACGTCGAGGGCCAAGCCGCCGAGGGCTCGATCGACGTCGACGGCCTCTTCGTGCGCGGCAGCATCGCCAAGTTCTTCAAGCCCGAAGAACTCAGCGAGATCCTCATCAAGTCCAAAGCGCTCCCCGGCGACCTGCTCTGCTTCATCGCCGACAGCAACGCCGTCGGCAACGAGGTCCTCGGCCGCTTGCGCAACCTTATCGGTACAAAGGCGAACCTCCGCGACCCGAAGAAACTCGCGTTCGCGTTCGTCATCGACTTCCCTCTCGTCGATTGGAACGAGGACGAACAGCGCTGGGACCCCACGCACCACCCGTTCACCTCGCCCAAGGCCGCCGACCTGCACCTCATCGAATCCGACCCTGGCGCGATCCGCGCCGACTGTTACGACGTCGTGTGCAACGGAGTCGAATGGGCGTCAGGCAGCATCCGGATCCACCAGCCCGAGGTCCAAAAGCGCGTGTTCTCCCTCATCGGCCTGGACGAAAAGACGCAACAAGAGCGCTTCGGACACATCATCGAAGCCTTCGAGTTCGGCGCCCCGCCGCACGGCGGCATCGCCCCCGGCATCGACCGCCTCGTCATGTTCCTCATGGACGACGAGAACATTCGCGAGGTCATCGCCTTCCCCAAACTCGGCGGCGGCTACGACCCCATGATGGACGCCCCCTCAGAGATCGACGACAAACAATGGTCCGAAATGGGCCTGCAGCTAAAGAAGAAGCCCTAGCCTGGCTTCTTCTGTCCCTTCACCACAAACCACACCACAACGCCGATCACCACGACCGGTAAGGCCAAGACGGCCAAAACCACCAACTCCGATCCCTGCGGCACTCCCACACCCCGAAAACTACCCCCATTCTGCGGACAACCCTAGACGTAAAACCTGGGCAAAAAGTGTCAGCAAAATAGTCCTTGACACCCCACCCCTGGGGTTGGTAAGGTTGGAACGTGGCGGAAGACACCAAATCTGGGGCCCCGAAGGTGCCGAAAGGGCTAGAGTGCCCGTTTTGCGGGAGCATCGAACTCAGTGTCGTGGAGTCCAGGCCGTCCCGCGAGGGTAAGGCGATCCGGCGGCGGCGCGAGTGCGCTGCGTGCAACCGTAGGTTCACGACGTTCGAGGAGTACGAAAAGCCGCGGCTGTCGGTCGTCAAGCGCGGTGGAGCGAGGGAGGACTTCAGTCGGGACAAGGTTCTAAGTGGGATGACCCACGCCTGCCACAAGCGACCGGTGCCGGCCGATGTGCTTCGCGAGTCTGCCGAGCGCATCGAACAAGAGATGTACGACCTCCTCGAACCTGAGGTCAGCAGCACGCGCATCGGCGACCGGGTGCTGTCAGAGCTCCTCCAACTCGACGGGGTGGCGTTCGTGCGGTTCGCGAGCGTCTATCTCGAGTTCGACTCGCCGCAGGAGTTCGCGAACGTGGTGAGCACTATTAAGAGAAGTAAGCGCGACGTCCGCAACCCGGGCGTGGCCGAATCCATCGTCAAGCAACTGGTAGACTGATTTCTACATACAACAGGTAGTCCACGGGAAGGAAACGAAGAATGAAGATCGACAGGTATTTCACGAGCGCCAAGGGAGGCGCCTACGAGGGGATCGAGTTTGTTCCGCGCACCAGCGAGATCCGGAATCCGGACGGTTCGCGCGTGTTCCACATGGAGGGGGTGATGGTTCCCTCCTCCTGGTCGCAGGTCGCGACCGACATCATCGCGCAGAAGTATTTCCGCAAGGCGGGCGTGCCGCAGAAGGACGGCACGGAGGGCAGCGAGACCGACAGCCGCCAAGTGTTCCACCGCCTCGCCGGGTGCTGGCGCTATTGGGGCGACAAGCACGGCTACTTCGACAGCGAAGAGGACAGCCAGGCGTTCTACGACGAACTCTGCCACATGCTCGCGACCCAGAAGGCCGCGCCGAACAGCCCACAGTGGTTCAACACGGGGCTTTTCTATGCCTACGGCATCGAGGGCGTGCCACAGGGGCACTATTATGTCGATCCCACGACGGGCGAACTGAGCAGGAGCGCGAACGCTTATGAGCGGCCGCAGCCCCACGCGTGTTTCATCCTGAGCGTGAAGGACGACCTCGTCAACGAGGGCGGGATCATGGACCTGTGGACCCGCGAGGCCCGCATCTTCAAGTACGGCTCGGGCGTGGGCACCAACTTCAGCAAACTTCGCGGCGAGAACGAGCGGCTGAGCGGCGGCGGCAAGTCGAGCGGCCTCATGTCGTTCCTGCGCGTAGGCGACCGCAGCGCGGGCGCGATCAAGTCCGGCGGCACGACGCGGCGCGCCGCCAAGATGGTGTGCCTGGACGTCGACCACCCGGACATCGAGAACTTCGTCAATTGGAAGGTCATCGAGGAGCAGAAAGTCGCCAGCCTGGTGACGGGAAGCATCCTGAACAACAAGCACCTGAACAACATCATCAAGGCCTGCCACAACGGCCAGGGCACCGACCCTCGAGAGAACAAGGCGCTCTACACCGCGATCGCCGAGGCGAAGGCCGACGAGATCAGCCCGAACTACATCCAGCGCGCGATCCAACTCGCCAAAGAGGGCGCGACGAGCATCGACTTCCCCACCTACGACACGGGGTACGAGAGCGACGCCTACGTCACCGTCAGCGGACAGAACTCGAACAACTCTGTGCGCGTGACCAACGACTTCCTGCGCGCGGTGGAAGAGGACCGCGACTGGGAACTTACGAGCCGCACCTCACACGAGACGATCAAGAAGATCCGCGCCAAGGACCTGTGGGACGACATCTGCTACTCCGCGTGGGCCTGCGCCGACCCGGGCACGCAATACGACACCACGATCAACGATTGGCACACGTGCCCGCACGGCGGACGCATCAACGCCAGCAACCCGTGCTCTGAATACATGTTCCTCGACGACACTGCGTGCAACCTCGCGTCGATCAACCTCGCGAAGTTCTACGACCCGGAGAGCGGCGTGTTCGACGTCGAGGGATACAAGCACGCGATCCGCGTGTGGACCGTCGTGCTGGAGATCAGCGTGCTCATGGCGCAGTTCCCGTCTAAGGAAGTCGCGCAACTCTCCTACGACTACCGTACGCTCGGGCTCGGCTACGCCAACCTCGGCGCGCTGCTCATGCTGATGGGCATCCCCTACGACTCGCCCGAAGGCTTCGCGATCGCTGGTGCGCTCACGTCGATCCTTGGCGGAGAATCGTACGCGGCCAGCGCGGAGATGGCCGAAGAACTGGGGGCGTTCCCGCGGTACGCCGAGAACAAGAAGTCGATGCTGCGCGTGATCCGCAACCACCGACGCGCCGCCTACGACTCAAAGGCGGACGACTACGAGGGCATCGACATCAAGCCCGTCGGAATCGACGCGGAGGACTGCCCCGCAACGATGCTCAGCGCCGCCAAGGACGCTTGGGACCGCGCGCTCGCGCTCGGCGAAAAGCACGGATACCGCAACGCGCAGGTCACCGTGCTCGCGCCGACCGGCACCATCGGCCTGGTCATGGACTGCGACACCACCGGCATCGA
>CAZGXW010000092.1:0-6449 GCA_964529975.1 uncultured Fimbriimonadaceae bacterium | reverse complement strand
CCAGCAGGTGCGCAGGTGCTCGCGGAGGAGTTCTCCACGGTCGAGCGTGTATCCGCCCTTCCCCCACTCTGCCCTCGGCGCCATGCCTCAATTATACGGGAGGGCGGGCGACCTCCCAAAACTAAGACGGGTTTGTCCGGACAAATCCGAACAAACCCGAACGCTACGGTCTCAGAACCGCCAGCCGACTGACGCGCCGAACGCGAGGTTGCTGCGGTCGCCGGTGAACGTGGTGAAGTCGGGATCGACCAGAGTGACGTACTTTACCCACGCGGTGACCGTCGCATCGTCGATCGCGAACGTCGCGTGCAACTTCCCTCCCGCGTCGGCAAGGCCAGCATCGGCCGCGCCATAGTACGCCGCGAAGTCGTCGTCCGCGTAGCCGAGCCAGATCTCCCAGCCGACGTTCGCGCTCATGCCCATAAGCGGGGTGGAGACGCCTATGCCGGAGTCCATGCCGATGCGGTAGTACATGCCCTCGACGACGTCGATGTCCATCGCGGCCATGAACGACATCGGCGTGAGCCACTTCATCTTGGCGGACGCCCAGATTTCCGTGGTGTCGCCGCCCGTGCCCTCGCGCTCGAACATCATTGCGCCGAACGAGACCGTCGCGGCGACCAGGTCGAGGCTATGGTGGATGCCGAACCTCCACTCGTCGAAACCGTCGCCGTCCATCACGATCGCGCCGCGGCCAGTGATGTGCGTCCCCGTGCCGAAGCCCAGGTCGATCATTGGGATGAACGTCATGCCGTCGTTGACGAGCGTGCCGCGCCAGATGTCCTGGGTGGCCAAGCCTAACTTGAACTCGCCGGAGAGTGTGCCCTGCGCCTGGGTTAGCGCGAACGCTCCCAGGGCAGCGATGAGAGCCAAAGTGCGCTTCATAGCGTGTACCTCTGATGGGAAGGGACGGACCGGCAGGGCTTAACGATGGCTGAACTGTGGCTAAACGGTTGCAGGGCAACGGCTTGGGGGTAGGTCGGCTTCGGGCATACTCTGGCCCGTGAGCGAGGCTTCCGCAAGCGGATACAAGAACACTTGGCTGTGGAACCTCGGCTTCTCCGCTTACTGGTTCGCCACGAGTTGGAAGTGGTACATCCTTCTGCTCGTCGTCATCCCCGGCCAGGTCGTGGACGTCGCGACGGCCGAAGGGGCCGCCCGCGGCCTCGCAGGCATGGACCTCGACAAGTACGTCGACTCGATCAAGAACACCAAGTGGGGGCTGGTCGTGCTCTTCGGCGCCGTGTGGGCGCTCTTCGGACCGATGATCTTCGGCGGCTGGAGCGACCGCTTGCGCTCGAAGTTCGGACACAGGCAGCCCTTCATCGCGGCAGGAGCGGCACTGACCGTGATCGCCCTGTTCGTGCTCGCAGACGCGCGCGCGTATTGGATGATCGTGGTCGGATACCTGCTCCTTCAGTTCTCCGACGACGTCGGTACCGGGCCATACAGCGCAATGGTGCCGGAGATCGTCCCCGAGGAGCACCGCGGTCGCGCAAGCAGCGTGATGAGCATGCTTCAGTTGCTCGGACAGATCGGCTCAGCCGTCACTGCGATGGCGCTCGGTGAAGTGAAACTGATCTACATCGGCGTCGGGTTGGTCAATCTGCTCTGCGCGGCTTGGACAGTCTGGACGATACGAGGCGTACGGCCACCGAGCGAGGCACAGGAGAGCAAGAAGGAGTTCTTTCTGACGACATGGCTGAGGCCCTTTAAGCAGCGCGACTTTGTGTGGGTGTGGTTCACGCGATTGCTCTCGGCGCTCGGGTTCTTCCTGGTCACACAGTACATTCTTAATTTCATGACGGACGCGTATTCGTCGTACGTGTTCTTCGGGCGGGACCTTGGCGAGGCAAAGATGGCTGTAAACGTCTTGGGCCTGACAATGTCGCTTTTCGGAGCGTTCGGCGCGATGTACGCCGCGAAGAACGCCGACCGCCTGGGGCGCAAACGGCTCATCTACGTCGCGGGCGTCGTGATCTTCTTGGTGATGGTGCCGTTCGCGGTCGTCCGCGACTACACAGTCGCATGGGCGCTCGCAGCCGTCTTCGGGGCGGGATACGGACTGTACATCTCCGCCGACTGGGCGCTGGTGAGCGATGTGATCCCCAACAAGTCGTCGGCAGGGGTCGAGATGGGAGTATGGGCGTCCTCGATCGTGAGCGTGCAATTGCTGAGCGGTGCGTATGGCTCTGTGATCGACTGGCTGAACAAGAAGTCGGACCTTGCAGGCTACATGTCCGCGATCATCGTCGCCGGCTGCCTGTTCCTGGTCAGCACGGTCCTCGTCAAGCAGGTCCGCGGCTCTCGCTAGCGTCGTAGACCTTGCGTCCCTGTCCGCCCTCCAAGAGTTGCCCCGTGGGGGACTTGCGATACAGCGTCACGATGTAGAACCCGCGCGTGGTCTCCGCGGCCTCGTACACCTTCTTCGTTAGACCGGAGAGGTACTCGTCGTCGTCCTTGACGATCGTCGGTCTGTCCACGATGAGGGCGAGCACATCGAGGTACACGCGCGGATCGTTCGATTCGACCTTTCGCATCGCATACGCGGACTTGACCTTCTCGAACTTGGGCAAGAGGGCGACGACCCTCGACAGTTCCGCCTCGTCTCCCCCGAACTCTGCGATCGGATCGGACGGATAGCACATGTAAAGACGCGAGTAGCGCTCACCGACCTGCTCCTCGGCCTTATGCGCTGCTTCGGCCGCTTGGCTTGCAAGCAACGACTCGCCTTGCTCGCTGTGAAAGTGCGCGATGGCTTCAAAGGCAGAGTGCGCGATCTTGGGATCCATGTCTGCCGCACGAACAAGGAAGTCTATGCCGCTCTTCTCGCCGCGAGTCAGCATGCTGTAGCCTGCGAAGTACTGGATGTCTGCGTTGGACGGATGGCTGGCGGCCAAGTCGATCGCGCTCTGGGCCACGCTCTTCGTCCCGAGCACCGTGCCGGCGTGCTTCAAGTACTCCTGCGCTTCCTTCTCGCTCAGTGTGTGGACGTCGCGCCCCTCGAACTGGCTGAGCCGTTCGCGACTATAGGCGACGTCTTTGTGCCTCTCCTTCCATTGGACCGACACCTGCTTAGACCACTCTGCGTCGAACTCCTTTAGGAGCGTCGGCCAGTTCTCGCCAAAGAGCGCGGGTCCAGCCTGCGCCCCTTCCTCCTTCAGCATTTGCTCGATCGCCCTCACCTGGCCTTCGTCCTCCGGATCGGCAGGGATTCCAAGCGCCTCGGTCCGCTCTCGCGTCGATGGGTGTGAGTCGTGGTAGATCGTCTCGCTCCTCAAGACGTTTCGCAGGACCTGGCTCACATCGGGCGTGAGCGCGCGTGCCCTCTCGTCCATGCCGGAATAGAAGTCCTCGATCGGCTCTGGCAGCAGGCCCGCCTGCTCTTGGACGTGGTCGTAGTAGTCGCGGAACACCGTCTGGCTGTCGACGCCCATTCGGACGAGACCGAGCGCCATCGCGCGATTGCTCGTCGCGCTTGCGCCAACGGCGTCCGCCTCGAACTCCGCCTGGCGGCGCAAGACGAGGGACATCGCCGAAAACCTGGGTGAGTACCACTTCGCGAACGCGACCATGGGGATCGTCATGACGCTCCCGCTCTCGCTCAACTGGTGCAGTACCCTGACCCACATCGATTCGAGCCGATACGCCCGCGTGCCGGCCCGCACATGGCTCTTGCTGTGATGCGCCAGTTCGTGGGCGAGAGTCGCGATCACCTCGTCTTCCCTTTGCGTCGCGAGCAAGGGAACGCCGAGAACGACGTAGCACTGCTCTCCAAACATCCCGAACTTTGTCGAGGACGAAGCGAACGCATTGAAGTCCCTATCGAGCAACACTTTATGGACCTTGGGCGCACCGATCTGCTTGCTGATCCGTTCAAGTTCGGCAAAGAGGCGAGGCGCCTCCTTCGGCGTGACCTCCCTGCCTTCGGGCGGATGGATATTGAAAACGACGCTCCGGGCAAACGCGAATGCAAGGATCCCAAAGATGATGAGCCCCTTCACCGCGCCCGCGCTCACGCCGTATGTGGCCAAAGCCCAAATGACCAAACCTAGGACGCCGAAAACGAAAACGAAGACAGACCCGAACACGACAAAGCCCAGCGATCCGAACCGCGCGACCTTACGGCGATAGCCCTCCGGGTCGCGCGCGTTCAACGCCTCCATCTTCCGCACGATCGCCTCGAACTGGTCCCTCTCCATCCCCAGGATTGTGCCCCATCATGCACGGCACAGTTAAGTATCCTTCCCCTGATTCATGAACAAAGAGACCGTCCGAGACATCGACGTCGCCGGCAAGCGCGCGCTCGTCCGCTGCGACTTCAACGTGCCGATCAAGGACGGCCAAATCACCGACGACCGACGCATCACCGAGTCCCTCCCCACGATCAACTACCTTGTCGAAAAAGGCGCGCGCGTCGTGCTGTGCAGCCACCTCGGACGCCCGGACGGAGAGCCCAACCCCAAATACTCGCTCGCACCCGTCGCACAACGCCTCACCGAACTCCTCGGCCAACAAGTCGACCTCGTCCCCGACTGCGTCGGCCCAGGCGTCGAGTCGCGCGTCAACTCCCTCGCACCCGGTAACGTGCTACTCCTCGAAAACGTCCGCTTCCACAAGCAAGAGACCGACAACGACCCCACGTTCGCCGCGCAACTCGCAAGGCTCGGCGACCTTTACGTCAACGACGCGTTCGGCACCGCACACCGCGCACAAGCGTCCACCGAGGGCGTCGCGCACCTCCTCCCCGCCGTCGCCGGGTTCCTCATCGAAAAGGAACTCAAGTATCTCGGCGAAGCGCTGAACGATCCCAAGCGACCGTTCGTCGCGATCCTCGGTGGAGCGAAGGTCAAAGACAAGATCAAAGTCATCGAATCGCTCCTGCCCAAAGTCGACCACCTGCTCATCGGTGGCGGAATGGCGTTCACGTTCCTCAGGGCGCAAGGCCTCGAGATCGGCAAGTCGCTCCTCGACAGCGAATCGCTCGATTTCGCCAAGCGCGTCCTAGACGAAAACTCCAGCAAGGTCCTCGTCCCCGCCGACGTCGTCGCCACAAGTGAGATAAGCGACAAGGCGCAAACCCGCACCTGCCGCGCAGAAGAGATCAAGCACGACGAGATCGGGGCAGACATCGGCCCCGCGACAGCCGAAGCCTTCAAGACCGTCATCAAGGGCGCGGGCACCGTCGTCTGGAACGGGCCTATGGGCGTCTTCGAGATCCCCGCGTTCGCCAACGGGACCAAAGCGATCGCAGAAGCCATGGCAGAGTCGAGCGCCACCACCATCGTGGGAGGCGGCGACAGCGCCGCAGCGGTCGAACAACTCGGCCTCGCCGAAAAGATGTCGCACGTCAGCACCGGCGGCGGCGCGTCGCTCGAGTTTCTCGAAGGCCGCACCCTC
Organism: uncultured Fimbriimonadaceae bacterium; assembly: GCA_964529975.1. Taxonomy (GTDB): domain Bacteria; phylum Armatimonadota; class Fimbriimonadia; order Fimbriimonadales; family Fimbriimonadaceae; genus JADFMN01. Next base: position 1,049 of record CAZGXW010000092.1, on the reverse strand, counting down.
CCCGGAATCGCCGCGCTAATGGACCGCTAGCGCGCAATCAAAAACCCAGAAGGATCCACACCGGCCAATCGACACACGAACTCGAACTCCCGCTGCTCGATCGGCACTACCGAGAACATCAATCCCTTCTTCAAGTAGAACATCCCATCAAGCTCGGGCCGAGACTTCAAATCACCAATCGGCAACACCGCAGGAAAAGCACACACAAACGAAACGTCCGGCGCAACCCAACGCGGCGCCTCCATCGTAGACTTCGCGTCATAGTAAGGCGAAGCCGGATCGAACTGCGTCGGGTCCGGATACGCCGCACGCACGACGCGCATCACCCCTGCCGGCCCGCTCGGCTTGCTGTTCGAATTGCAGAAAAGCGCAAGGTCCCCAACGGCCATCACGTCGCGCATCCAGTTGCGCACCTGGTAGTTCCGACATCCCTCCCACACCGCGGGCGAACTCCGCTCCAGATCGGCCAATGAATAGACGTCCGGCTCGCTCTTCATCGCCCAATAGGTCATGCATAAAGTATCCCCTCCCCTTGCGCCATAGACGGAGGGGGAGGGGACCAAGGGGTGGGGGTCCGAGTGAAGGGACAGACTTATTCGCTTAGCCGGTCGCCGAGCCTTTCAGCCCCGCGCCCGACGGCATACGCCGCCTGCGCACCGCGTTCACGAGCGCTGTCCAGGACGTCGTCGTACTTGTCGCGCACGTCGTCGCCAATCTCGCGAGCGCGCTTCTTGGTCTGGCGCACAGCGCGCCCGAACTTCTCCTCGTTCGCGCCGATCACGATTACCGTCCCGACGATCCCGATCCCGAGCCCGAGCAACAGGGCCGTCGAAGGCCGCATGCCGTTCCTTCCGTCTACCTTGTCGATGTTGTGTTGCATTGTTGCCTCCTTCCCTCCTTGCTACTCCTGCCCGTTCACCCCCGTCCCCCGGCTGGGACGAACGTTCCCTGCCCCTGGGGAGAGGGTCGGGGTGAGGGGCAAGATGAACGACTGCCCCCTCTCCGCAGGCGGGGAGGGGGTTGGGGGTGGGGCAATCCGAATGCCCTCT
>CAZGXW010000091.1:0-6910 GCA_964529975.1 uncultured Fimbriimonadaceae bacterium | reverse complement strand
AAGGTCACCGTGAAGGGCGGGTACGACCCTGCCACGCTCGAGGTGCAAGCAGGCACCCCGGTCCGGATCGAGTTCTTCCGCGACGAGACCAACCCTTGCAGTGAGACGGTCGTGTTCGGAGACTTCGGCATCGCTAAGCAACTCGCGCCGCACAAGACGACGGTCGTCGAGTTCACGCCCGAAAGGGCTGGCAAGTACGGTTTTGAGTGCGGCATGGGCATGCTGCACGGAACGCTGGTAGTGAAGGAGGGTGCTAATGCATGAGCGCGTTACCGTCCCGGTGACGGGAATGTCGTGCGCCGCCTGCGCGGCGCGAACCGAGAAGAACCTCAATCGTGCCGAGGGCGTCCAGAGCGCGAACGTCAACTTCGCCACCAAACAGGCGACCATCGAGTACGACCCGGCGGCCACCACCACTCCGAACCTCGTCGATGTCATCCGCAAGACAGGCTTCGACACAGCCGGGGCGACCACCGTTTTGCTCCATGTCGTCGGCGACGCCGTCGAAGGAGCCAAGAAGATCCCGGGAGTCACGAACGCGACGCAAGAAGGCGACCGACTCACCGTCGAGTTCCTCGGTACCGCCACCAACGGCGACGGCATCGCGAGCGCCCTCAAAAAGGCAGGTATCCCCGCGCACGTCCTGGAAGAAGAGGAGCAGACGGACTGGGAGAAGGAGGCGCGCGAGGCCGAGTACCGCGACCTCTTCGGCAGGTTCATCGTCGCCGCAGCACTGAGCCTCCCCGTCATGGTGATGGCGATGCTCCCACACCTGCTCGGCGACACGCACGTCGTCCACAACCTCATGGAGTCGCCCCTCATGGGGTGGGTGCAGTTCGTCCTCACGACGCCGGTCATGCTCTACGCGGGAAGGCCGTTCTTCCAGGCCGCATGGTCGTCCTTCCGCCACCGGGCCGCAGACATGAACACCCTCGTCGCGCTCGGCACGGGCACGGCCTACCTCTATAGCACCGCGGCGATCCTCTTCCCAGAGTTCGTGTCGCCAAACACCTTGAACCCACCGGTCTACTTCGAGGCCGCTGCGGTCATCATCGCTCTCGTCGTGCTCGGCCGCATGCTCGAGGCTAAAGCGAAGGCGCAGGCCGGAGACGCGATCCGCGCGCTCGTCGGACTGCAGGCCAAGACCGCGCGCGTCTTGCGCGACGGCACTGAACAAGACATCGCCATCGAGAAGGTCGTCGTGGGCGACACCCTCGTGGTGCGCCCAGGAGAGAAGATCCCGGTCGACGGCGAGATCCTCGAGGGCTCGAGCGCGGTCGACGAGTCCATGCTCACAGGCGAAAGTATCCCCGTCACTAAACAGAGCGGAGACGAGGTGTTCGGCGCGACCGTCAACACCACTGGCTCATTCACCTACCGCGCGACGAAGGTCGGAAAGGACACCGCGCTGCAACAGATCGTGCGCATGGTCCAAGAGGCGCAAGGGCACAAGGCACCCATCCAACGCTTGGCCGACGTCGTCAGTGGCGTGTTCGTCCCTGTCGTGCTCATCATCGCGATCGTCACGTTCGCCGTCTGGTTCATCGCCGCGCCGGAAGTGTCGCGCCTCAGCGAGTCTCTCGTCGCCGCAGTCTCGGTCCTCATCATCGCGTGCCCGTGCGCGCTCGGCCTCGCGACGCCAACGGCGATCATGGTCGGCACAGGTCGTGCCGCAACGAAGGGCATCCTAGTGCGCGGCGCGGAAAGCCTCGAGGTCGCAGAGAAGATCGACACCGTCCTCCTTGACAAGACAGGGACCGTCACCTCTGGCAAGCCCGTCCTCCGCGAGGTGCGCGCGCTTCCGGGCTTCCAAACGGACGACGTCTTGCGGCTCGTGGCCGCCGTCGAACAGCGCAGCGAGCACCCCGTCGGGCTCGCGATCGTCGTGGGCGCAGAAGAGCGTGGCGTCGCAATCCCGGACGTCCAAGGGTTCGACTCCACCACCGGCCACGGCGTCAAGGGCACCGTCGAGGGCAAGACCGTCGCCGTCGGAAAGCCGAGTTTCGTGGCGAACGACGCGAAGTCGATCAGACCGCTCATCGACGAACTCTCCGCACTCGGCCACACGGCCGTGGCCGTGTCCATCGATGGCGTCCCCGCAGGCGTCGTCAGCGTCGCGGACACCGTCAAGCCAGGAGCCAAGGAGGCCATCGCATTGCTCAAAGCGTCCGGCATAGAAGTCGCGATGATCACAGGCGACAACGCGCGCACGGGCAACGCGGTCGCAAAGGAAGTCGGTATCGAGCGCGTCCTCGCCGAGGTGTTGCCAGAGCACAAGGCCGACGAGGTCAAGAAACTCCAGTCCGAAGGCAAGCGAGTCGCGATGGTCGGCGACGGCATCAACGACGCTCCCGCGCTGGCGCAGGCGGACGTCGGAATCGCCATCGGGACGGGCACCGACGTGGCGATCGAGGCGAGCGACGTCACCCTCATTCGCGGCGACCTCGACGGCGTCGTCTCTGCCGTCAGGCTAAGCAGGGCGACCATGCGCACGATCAGGCAGAACCTCTTCTTCGCGTTCGTCTACAACGTCCTCGGCATCCCCATCGCCGCTGGGGTCCTCTATCCGTTCTTCGGCATCATGCTCTCGCCGGTCATTGCCAGCCTCGCGATGGCGCTGAGCAGCGTCAGCGTCGTTACCAACAGTTTAAGGTTGAAGCGCGCGCTCGTCTGAGCGGGTAGCCTAATCCGCCATGCGCCGCATCGCGTTGGTCGCAACACTTTTGGTCTCGTGCCTCCTGCACGCGGACTTCACACTCACGATCCTGCACACCAACGACATGCACGCACACGTCGAGCCGACCCGCGTCTCGGGGCGGATGCTAGGCGGCTACGCGAGACAAGCGACGCTCATCAAACGGTTCCGCGAGTCCGACCCGAACGTCGTGCTCCTCAACGGCGGTGACACGTTCCAGGGCACGATCTTCTTCAACACCTATGGCGGGCTCGCCGACCTCGCGTTCATGAACGCCGTCCGCTACGATGCGATGGCGGTCGGCAACCACGAGTTCGACAGGGGTCCAAGCGCGCTCGCGGAGTTCGTCAAGGGCGCGGCGTTCCCGGTGCTTGCCGCGAACCTCGATGTGACGCAAGAACCCCTCCTGCAAGGCCGCATCCCGCTCTCAGCGACGATCCGAGTAGGTGGCAAGACGATCGGCGTCGTCGGCGCGGTCACCGACGAACTCCCCACCATCAGTTTCATCGGAGACAAAGTGAAGATGCGCGAGATGGTCGCTTCGTGCCAGGCCGCGATCGATGCGCTTCGACAATCGGGAGTCGACGTGATCGTTATGGTCACACACGTCGGCCACCGAGAGGAGGTCGAACTCGCACAGAGACTGAGCGGCGTCGATGTGATCGTCGGCGGACACTCGCACACGCTCCTCGGCGATACAGGAATCCAGGGCATAGGTGGCGGCGCGTATCCCGCTGTCACCAAGAACAAGGACGGCGACACCGCGCTCATCGTGCAGGCCTGGCATTGGGGACTCGTGCTCGGACGATTGCAGGTCGTGTTCGACGACGCAGGTCGTGTCAGGTCGTGGACCGGCGCCCCCGTGCCCGTCACAGAGGACGTTCCGGAAGACCCCGCGATCGCATCAATGGTCAAAGCGCTTCTGGTTCCCATCGCGGCGGTCAAAGACAAAGTCGTCGGGAAAACTCTCGGCGAGATCGCGCGCGGAGACGACCAGGCGATGGCCAATCTTATCGCCGATGCGCAACTCGAGGCCACCAAGCACCTGGGCAGCGTCGCAGCGTTCATCAACGCAGGCGGCGTGCGCGCCGCGATCGACGCAGGCGACATCACTTATGGCGAGGCGCTCAGCGTGCAGCCGTTCGGCAACACGCTTGTAGTGATGGAGGTCAAAGGCTCAGAACTCGCTGCCGCCCTCTCGCGCGGCGGCGGGGGAACACTGCACCCGTCCTCAGGAACATCCTATCGCCTCTTGAACGGCGTGGCGACTGAGATTGTTATCGCTGGACATCTGCTCGATCCTGCGAAGACGTACAAGGTCACCGTGAACAACTTCACCGCAGGCGGTGGCGACAACCACCTCGAACTCAAGGCCGCGTCGGGCCCGCGGATCGAATCTGGGATCGTCGACATCGACGCCCTCGTCGACTACATCACCAAACACTCGCCCCTCATCGTGCCAAGCGAGCAACGGGTTCGCCGCGCGTCCCAGTTCCGCTTGGCGTCTTAGAGTCGCTCTGAATGGATGGTGCCGCTCCGCCCGCGCCTGCCGTAACTGACCGCGTCGGGGGAGGTTGAGAGGAGGCAATCAACTCGTCTCCGAACATGCGATCTAACCCGAACAAACCCGAACAATCCCGATCCCCTACCACGCCCGCTCCGCATTCCGCTTGATGTGTCGCAACACCCTGCCATGGATCGTGTGGATGATATGGTCCGACCAGAGCCGCCAATACGCGTCCGGACCGAACGACTGCTTGTACCAGGTCGTCCCTTCGACTCGCGTGCGACCATCGCCCAAGTCCACGAGCAAGAACTGCCCGCGCTCGCTCACAAAGTGGCCCTCGATGTGCCGAGGCTTGATCTCATAAGGGCTCATCTCATCCATCGTGGGTGGGTTCTGCGTCACGTCGAAGGCCAGAAGGAAGGGTTCGTCCCACGCCGTGATCGGCTCGACGAACGGCCCTGTTGAGAACACGCAGTGCCGCACCGCTCCGACGCCCGTTCCCTCGATCTCAGCGCGGATCGGATACGCGATGCCGGCACGGAACATCAATTCGTCAGGTGGGGCAAGTTCGTTGAACGACACGATGTTCCTCCAGACCACGCTCGGCGGAGCGTCGATCACAAGCGAAGTGGTCACGGAGGACAACTGCGGCGCAGCGTTTCCTGCTTCACCGTTCACAAAGACGACAAGCGGCAGGAACATCGCTGCAGAGAACAGAACAGGGGGCTTAGTGCTCTTGGGCGATGGATAGATCTGCAGAGCATAGGCAAGCGCAGCACCTAGGAAAACTGGCACCGCAGCAAGTGGCAACGCCATGAGGATGCATATCAACCCTTCAGCACCGATGGCCAAGAAGCACGCACAGGCGATGGCAAGCATGACGAACGAGAACTTGCAGCACTCCCACAGGGTCTGGTGTCCAGTAAACGTCGCACAGTAGGCCGGAATGAACCCAACGCCGACGGGCAACAGCAGAAAGAGCACGACATCGTAGGAGCCGTACATCACGACCGACATCGAGAACGCCAGACCAGCGCCAACCAGGACGAGCCCCGCGCCCAGTAACTTCGCGACGCGCTTTTTGTCGCCCATGACTTCGCCGAGAGTTCCCAGCCAAGTTCCATCCCTCTCCGTCCTTCCATGCACAAACAGTGCAACGAGCAGCACGAACAAGCCCGCCTTCGGGACCAGCACGGCCAACCCTCCCCACGCCGGCATCCCCGCGTGCCGCAACCGCATCGACGTCATCCAAGCCTGGACCACTGCGAGCACGCTCAACGCTCCAGCAGTGCTCGCCTCAAACCCGACTCCCCCAAAGAACGCGAACACGCTCGCGTCTAGAACCTTCCAAACAACCCCTAACCCCGCCTCCACCACCGCAACCCACAACATCGCGGCCGCCCCACAACAAAACGTCCCCAACCAATACGCCCCGCGATCCATCTCCTGCCGAACCGCTCTTCGCACCCACTCACCCATCTCTTCAACCTCCTCCCTCATTATGCCACTTTGATACTGAACTTTCAGATAGTAATGAAAATAATACTGATTTGAACCTGGAGAGGGGGTGTAGAATGGGTGGATGCAGGGTTTTTTGGACGGGGTGACGGTGCGGGGGAGGGGGAGGTCGCGGCGGATTTCGAGTTATGACCGGTCGGGTGGGAACGCGGACTATGTGAAGGTTCCGAAGGGGGAGACAGTGGTTTTGGGGGAGGTGGAGGGTGCGGGGAAGGTCACGCACATTTGGGTGACGATGAGCAGCAAAGACGTCTTCGCGCGGCGAAACGTGGTGTTGCGGATGTATTGGGACGGACAGGAGCATCCGAGCGTCGAGGCGCCGATCGGGGACTTTTTTGGGCAGGGTTGGGGTGAGAGGTACGAGTTCGTTTCGTTGCCGCTAGCGGCAGCCCCCAAAGAGGGAAACGCGCTTGTGAGTTACTGGCAGATGCCGTTCGCCAAGGGCGCGCGGATCACGGTCGAGAACCAGGGCCCTGAGGACATCGACAACTTCTATTACTACCTGGACTTCGAGGAGTTGGAATCGTGCGAGACGGATTTGCGGTTCCACGCTTGGTACAACCAGGAGTCGACGAAGCCGGAGGCAGGACAGGAGAACGAGTGGGCAATCTTCGCGGAGACGCCGAAGAACACGACGGACGCGCACAACTACCTCTTTTGCGAGTGCGAAGGCGCAGGGCACTTTGTGGGAGTGAACTATTACATCCAGAACCCCGGGCCCGTGTGGTACGGCGAGGGGGACGACATGTTCCTGGTCGACGGCGAGGCTTGGCCTGGCTCGCTGCACGGCACGGGGACGGAGGACTACTTCAACCAGTCGTGGTGCCCGGACACGCTGTACAACCACCCGTTCTTTGGCACAGCGCGCGCGCCTGGGCGCGACAACAACGAAGGCCGCTTTGGATGGATGGGCAAGACGCACTGCTATCGGTTCCACTTCGTCGACCCTGTGCGGTTTAGCAAGTCACTTCGTGCATCGATCGAGCACGGTCACGCGAACTGTTTGACATTGAACTTGGCGTCGGTGGCGTACTGGTATCAGACGTTGCCGTCGCGACCGTTCCCGCCGTTGGCTTCTGCGGAAGAGCGCTTGCCGTTGCAGGAAGTGGGAGTTGTGGAAGTGCACAGGTGGCGCGACGCCTGGCGCGAGGTGAAGTCGGGGACGCCGTGGGGGACGGAGAAGTAGGGGG
>CAZGXW010000090.1:0-6920 GCA_964529975.1 uncultured Fimbriimonadaceae bacterium | reverse complement strand
GCAAGACCGGCACCGCCGACCCGGCCCTCTTCAACGTCGTCACTGAGAACGGTCGGGCCGTCAGACTCCTCGCCTACGCGGGGTGGAACACAGCAGGAAACACTATGGGCACGGCGATCCCTGCGGCCAACGTCTACCTGCTCGCAAGAAAGGAACAAGTCGATCCTCTGATAAGAGAAGTCGCACTAAGGAAGTTCGTCCTCCATCGGCTCGTCAACGACTTCGAGTACCACAGTTACACGCGCCCCGAAGCCTACGCGATGGTCAAGGAAATGCCCGGCAGCACCAAGGCCGAGGCCAACTCCAACGACTATGAGCGCCTCAACACCTACGTCTCGCAAGAGATGAGAAAGCGACTCATCGACCAGTTCAGTCAACAACTCCTCGGCACGCGCTTTTTTGTCGGGACCAAACAGTACGAGATCGTCGGCCTCAAGGACGTCAAGGCCTACCTCCCCTGGCCGCGCGCCTACGAAGTCCGCTTGGAGTTCGACGTCGAGACCCGAGAGATCGCGTCCGACGACCTCCCGCGCATCATCATCCTTCCGCTGGGCGACGGTGGAAACGGGTAGACACAGGGTAACCTTTCCGTAATGATCGCAAGGATGCGAGGCGAGGTGATCGAGGCCGTAAACGGCCGCATCGTCGTCGACGCGTCCGGCGTCGGGTACGAGGTCCAAGTCCCCGAGTCCGTGTTCCTCGCCGTCGGTCGCGTCGGTGCAGACGTCGACCTCCGTATCCGCCAAGTCTTCCGCGAAGACGGCCACTTCCTCTTCGGGTTCCTCAACGCAGAACAGCGCAGGCTCTTCGACCTCCTCACCGACGTCAAAGGCTGCGGGCCCAAGATCAGCCTCGCCGCGATCAGCGAACTCGGAGAGAACGGGGTCGTCTCCGCGATCGCAACACAAGACACGCGCATGCTTGCGCGCACTCCAGGCATCGGTCTCAAACTCGCAGAGCGCATCGTCGTCGAACTCAAGGACAAAGTCGCCGAACTCTCGCTCATCCAACGCGCCGCCGTGACCATCTCGCAACCGCCCGCCGACGAGGTCGTCGATGCACTCATCGCCCTTGGCTACCGTAGGCAAGAGGCTGAGGACGCCGCAAGCCAAGCAAAGGCCGACGCCGACTCCGTCGAAGGCCAGATACGCAGCGCACTCAGGAGGCTCGCACGGTGAGCCGCATCGAAGAACTCGATCCCCGCAGGCTCCCTGAAGACTACGCGGAACTCAACCTGCGCCCACGAAGACTCGAAGAGTTCATCGGTCAGGACAAGATCAAATCCAACCTCTCGGTCTTCATCCAAGCCGCCCAACAGCGCAGCGAGCCGCTCGACCACCTCCTCCTCTACGGCCCGCCCGGCCTCGGCAAGACCACCCTCGCGCACATCGTCGCCAACGAGATGTCCGCACAGATCCACGTCACAAGCGGGCCGGCGATCGAGAGGCCCGGTGACCTCGTCGGAATCCTCACTAACCTCGAGCCGCACGCCGTCCTCTTCATCGACGAGATCCACCGCCTCGCCCGCCCGGTCGAAGAGATCCTCTATCCCGCGATGGAGGACCGCAAGGTCGACATCATGATCGGCAAGGGCCCCGCCGCGCGCTCGATCCGGCTCGACGTTCCACCGTTCACAGTCATCGGTGCGACCACGCGACAAGGCATGCTCACCGGCCCGCTGCGCGACCGCTTCGGCATCGTCTTCAATTTCGCCTTCTACGATCAGCCCGCGCTCAACAGCATCGTCGCGCGCTCAGCCAGAATCCTTGGCTACGCGATCGAGCAAGACGGCGGAGCAGAGATCGCGAGAAGGTCTCGCGGAACGCCGCGCATTGCGAACCGACTGCTCAGAAGGGTCCGGGACTTCGCCCAGGTCGACGGCCTCGACGCCATCTCGCGAATGATCGCCGACAAGGCCCTCGACGCCCTCGAGGTCGACCTCGCAGGACTCGACGCCACCGACCGAACGCTCCTCAAAGCGATCATAGAAAAGTACGATGGCGGCCCCGTCGGCGTCGAGACGCTCGCCGCCTCGACTGGCGAAGACGCTCAAACAATCGAAGACGTCTACGAGCCGTACCTCCTTCAAATGGGACTCCTCGCCCGCACCCCCCGCGGCCGCACCTGCACCAAACTCGCCTACGAACACCTCGGCCTCACCCCGCCAAAGAAGGCGAAGGACGCTAGGCCAGGCCTCTTCGACTGACGCCTATTGGAGCGCGGACGTCCGTTGCACCCGTAGCCGCAGGCTTCAGCCTGCGCAGAGGAGTATCCGCTTCCTCCCCAGGCTCCTTGTAGAATTCAAATCGCATGCGCATCACCGGCACCTTCCTCGACGAGATCACCCACGACATCCCCAGCCAAAACTGGGGCCCGAAGGAGTGGAAGAAGGAGTTCGCCCTCTACCAGCGCATCGGCATCGACACCGTCATCGTCATCCGAGCAGGCTACAAGGACAAGTGCGCCTTCCCGGCTCGGTCCATCCCGAACGCCCTCCCTGTCAAAGAGGACCTCGTCCAACTCTTCCTCGACCTGAGCGCGGAGCACGGCCAAAGCCTCTTCTTCGGCACCTACGACAGCGGCGACCATTGGATGCGCGGTGATTGGAAGAGGGAAGTCGACCTCAACAAAGCCTTCATCGACGAGGCCACAAAGCGCTACGCCGACCACCCCGCCTTCCACGGCTGGTACATGTGCCACGAGACCGCGCGCAACCACCTCAACATCATCGACCTCTTCAACGGGATCGCCCGCCACTGCAAACAAGCCAAAGACGCCCCGGTCCTCATCTCGCCGTTCCCGATGGGAGAGAAACAAGCGGGGAAGGAGAACGCGATCCCGCTCTCCACCACGTTCGAAGAATGGGACACGATCTTCAGCGAGACCCAAGGCGCAATCGACGTTTGCGCGTTCCAAGACGGACAGATCCACTACCACGAACTCCCCGAGTTCCATGCGGGCATCCAGTCGCTCACATCAAAGCACAACATCGAACTCTGGGCGAACGTCGAGTCCTTCGACCGCGATATGCCGATCAAGTTCCCGCCCGCCGACTGGCGCTACCTCGACCTCAAACTCCGAGAGGCAGCCAAAGTCGTCGAAAAGATCATAACCTTCGAGTTCGCACACTTCCTCTCCCCCCACTCCTCTTGGCCCTCCGCCCACAACCTCTTCGACCGCTACTGCGAGGGTTTTGGAATCGAGCCATCTGCCCACCCCTAGGTTCTCCCGTTTTCTTCCCGTTTTCTCCCGTTTTTCGAGTCCAAACTTCTCCCGTTTTTCTCCCGTTTTTGGCCTTGCTTCATGTGAAGTCTATTGTCATCGTGCGCTCTATGATGCTCTCAAGATGCGAATACTAATGACATTATGACACACGATGTCAAGTCCGGTGGGACCTTCGGGGCAATTGAGGGCTGGCGTGAGCCTACATCCTTTCTGGCGCGGAAATGCCGAGCAGGTCGAACGTCGCCCGCAGGCTCGCCCGTGTGGCCTCGCAAAGGGCGAGGCGGGCCTGCGTGAGTTCCGGCTGCTCGGCCTGGACCACCCGGCAGGCGTCGTAGAAATGGTGGTACGTCCGCGCCAGTTCGACCGCGTACGTCGCCAGCCGGTTCACGCCAAAGTCGTCGGCGCACCGCATGACCTCGTGCCCCAAGTCCTGCAACTTCAGGATCAGCGCCTTCTCCTTTGGGTGTGTCAACAGATTCCCTCCCCCTTGGGGGAGGGTTAGGGTGGGGGTGACACCTTCAGACACCGCCTTGCGAATCACGCCGCACACCCGCGCGTGCGCGTACTGCGCGTAGAACACGGGGTTGTCCTCGCTCTGCTTCTCGGCAAGGTCGAGGTCGAAGTCGAAGGTCGTGTCGTGGCTCCGCATCAGATAGAAGAACCGCGCGACATCGCGACCCGCGCGCTGCTTCTCTTCGGCTGAACCTTCTGGTTGGACCTTCTCGCCGATCTCATTGATCAGGTCGATCAGCGCATAGATGTTGCCGTCGCGCTTCCGCATCGGCGCGGGCTTGCCGTCCTTGACGAAGCGCACGAGTTGGAAGATCAGAACTTGCAGTCTCTCTCGCGCCAACGCGAGCGCCGCCTGGCACGCGGCCTTCTCGTCGGCGTTCTTCCAGATCTTGGCGTGGTTCTCCGTCCACCCCTCACCCCCTGCCCCCTCTCCCCCGGAGGGGCGAGGGGGTATTGAGCCGAGCAAATCAGCCGCCACGACCGCCTGCAGACGCCCGATGTAGCCGTGGTGGTCGGGGCCGAGGACGGTGACGAGGAGGTCGGCCGAGGGCGGCCTGTTGAACTTGTCTTTGTGGTACGCGACGTCGCTGGCGATGTAGGTCAGGCGGCCGTCGCGGCGGCGCAGCACGCGGTCCATGTCGTCGCCGAACTTGGTCGATCGCAGCCAAAGGGTCTCATTGATCCTCGCGACGCCCCCTTCGTTGGACATCTCGCGTTTTTCGAGCTCGTCGTAGGTGGGATCGACCGGCCCCTCGTCGTCCTCGCTCGCCTGGCTCTCGACCACCACGTCCTCGATCGCTCCGCCCTTGCCGAACTTCACCTTCACGCGGTGCTCTTTGTCGTCCGCCGCTCCCGACTTCACCAAATGGTCGATCTCGGCACCGACCGCGCCGGAGTCGTGCAAGGACTGCTCGGAGAACCACGTGTCGAACTCGACGCCGAACGCTGCAAGGTCCTCGTTCTGTTTGGCGAGCATGAGCGATTGGCTTTCGCCTTGACAGACTTCGACAGACATCACGCCGCGACCTTTGAGCCGCGCGGCGACCTCGTGCACGTAGTCGCCCTTGTAGCCGTTTTCAGGCACGGGTCTGCCCTCCAAGATCGCCTTCACCGACTCGGCGAACAGCCGCATCTGCTCGCTGTTCACGCCGTCATTGATGTAGTACTCGCGGTGGACGGTGTGCCCGGCGGCTTCGAGCACGTTGCAGAGCGTCGAGCCGTACGCGGCCCCGCGGCCTGACCCGATGGTGATGGGGCCGTTCGGGTTCACCGACACGTACTCGACGTTGATCTTGAGCGGTCGTTCGGGGGCCGAACGATAGAACGATTCAGGCGCAGAGAGCACCGTCTCCAACACCCGGGCGGTCAAGGCTGTGGACACGAAGAGGTTGACGAACCCCGGCCCTGCGACCTCGATCCGCTCGAAGTCGGGATCGCCCTGAAGTTCGAAGGCAAGCGCCTCGCCGATCGCGCGCGGGGGCATCCCCGCCACCTTCGAGGCGGCCAGCGCGAAGTTGCACGCGAAGTCGCCGTGCTCCTCGGACTTGGTGTCGCTGATCTCGACGGGCGGGTAGGAGGCCGCAGGCAGCCGGCCCCCAGCGACGAGCCGATCCACTGCGGACGCCACCTTCTGCGCCAGTTCTAGCCTCAACAAAGTGGACCAGGGATACCTGAAACACCCGACCCCCAGCCCGGCGTCCTATCACCCATAAGGGAAAAACCCGTGATTTCCAGTATCGCTCCGCCTGTATTTGGGACTACAATAGGGCGTTTATCGCTCACTGGGCGTGGATTGCCGTGCCCGGGGCGGTTGCCGTCGCGGGTTCGGACCAGTGGGCGACGGGCATGGTGAGGACTTAGCGTCTTATGGCATTGAAGCGGATCCCTATGACCGCCTTTCTTCTTGAGAAGGGCTATGTCTCGAAAGAGCAACTAGACGAGGCGCAGAACGTACAGCGCCAGACCAAGAACCCGGATATTGGGCGGATCTTGGTCGATCTGGGCTACGTCGGCGAGCGCGAGGTTTTGCAGGCGAAGGCCCAGGAGGAGGGCCACCAGTTCGTGGACCTGGACAACATCCAGGTCGAAAGTTCTGCGGTCAACGTGGTGCCTGAGCGCATCGTGAAGTTGCACAGCGTCATGCCGATCAAGAAGGAGGGGACGACGATCTGGCTGGCGATGGCGAACCCGGCAGACATTCCGGCGATCGACGACGTGCGGCTTGCCTCCGGTTGCTTTGTAAAGCCGGCACTGGCGCTTCCTGGCGCGATCGAGGACGCGATCCGTCGCCACTACGGCAGCAGCAACGGTGCGGCCAAGGAGTCGGACTCGGGCAGTGAGAGCCAGCCGGCCTCGATGCGCGACCTGCGCGGCGTGATCGCCGCGGCCCAGGTCGGTCGCGACGCGGCCAACGTCGGATTTGAGGAAGGCGACGCCGAGCAGATGGCCGAGCAGGCGCCGATCATCAAACTCGCGAACGCCTTGATCCAGCAGGCGATCATCGACCGGGCCTCGGACATCCACATCGAGCCGCAGGAGCGCCACGTGCGCGTCCGGTACCGCATCGACGGCGTGCTTATGGAGGCCATGACTGTGCCCCGCACGCTGATCGCGCCGCTCATCAGCCGCTACAAGATCATGGCGGACATGAACATCGCGGAGCGGCGCGTCCCTCAGGACGGCCGCATCGAGGTCCGCCACAAGGACAAGGAGTACGACCTCCGCGTGAGTTCGATCCCGACGCCCTACGGCGAGAAGATCGTCATGCGAATCCTCGACAAGGGGAACGCGATGGTCGGTCTAGTGAAGTTGGGCTTCACCATGGAGAACATGGCGAAGTTGGAGGAACTGGTCAGCCAGCCGAACGGCATGTTCCTCTCGACCGGTCCGACGGGTTCAGGAAAGACGACGACGCAGTACTCCGTGTTGCACAAGTTGAACACGATCGGGGTGAACATCATCACGGTCGAGGACCCGATCGAGTACCAGTTGGGCGGCATCGCTCAGGTGCAGATCAACAAGAAGGCGGGCTTGACGTTCGCCACGGGCCTCCGCTCCTTCCTTCGTCAGGACCCTGACATCATCATGGTCGGTGAGATGCGCGACCTTGAGACGGCGGAGATCGCGATCGAGGCGTCTCTGACGGGCCACTTGGTGCTTTCGACGCTGCACACGAACGACGC
>CAZGXW010000089.1:0-6936 GCA_964529975.1 uncultured Fimbriimonadaceae bacterium | reverse complement strand
CTGCGCGACCGAGCCCGTTCGTCCTTCGACAGGCTCAGGATGACGGGCTCGAACCTCCGAACCTCCGAACCCCCGAACCAATCCGAACAAACCCGAACGCTCCACCCCAATTCCCGTTTTAAACGGGAATCCGCGAACTTTTGAAGCGGGACATCACCGCTGCATCTGATCGGCGATCGACACGAGTTCTTCGGTCGATCGGTCGCACATGAGCAGATAGGCCATGTCGCCTGAGCTCCAACCGACGACGTTCTCGCCGCTGACCATCCCGCCGACGTACTCGCCGCGACCAGGGACCGGCTCCAAGCCGTCAAAGTCCGTCACGCCCTTGAACACGAACATCTGCATCGGGCCAGAGTTGTCGCTCATATCGACGCGCAGGAACTCCACGCCCTCGTGCGTGCCTTGGCCGACGCGGTGGACGCGGATCACAGGATCAATAGTCGGCAACGGTGCGTTGAAGTTCTGTTTGGCGTACGTGTCGGCGTCCTGCGCGCCTTGCACGTCCTGCTGTTGCGAAAGCGAACCGACGGAGAAAAGCCCTGCGAGGTCTTGGCTGCTGAGTTCGCCGCCTGGGTTGCCGCGGTTGAGGAACCCGGCGAACAGGATCACGGCGAAGAGCCCGGCCGCGAACTTCCATGAGTGCCGACCGATGAACGCGCTGGCCTTGCCGTCGCCTTCGAGCGCGTCGATCGCGTCGAGCCGCTCCTTCGCCTTCGCCCACGCTTCGGCGTGGTCGGGCCGAACGTGCTTGCTGCGCAGGGTCTCCCGAATGTAGACCGCCCACTGGTGCTCAGCAGCGGCCTGCGGGTCCTCGGCCATGATGCGCTGCACTTCCGCCGCTTCGATGTCGTTCAACTCACCGTCGGCGTGCGCGTGCACTTTCTCGATCCAGTCGCTCATTCGTTCTTGACGTAACCTTGTTCTCGCGCGAACTCTTCGAGTTCTCGCCGCAGGATCGCCCTGCCTCGCGCCAGTCTGGACCTCACGGTCCCGACGGGGACTTCGGTGGCCTCGGCCACCTCGTCGTAACTCATACCTTCGATGTCGCTCAGGATCACCGCCGTGCGGAACACGTCGGGGACCTTGGCGAGCGCCTCTTCGACCTCTGCGCCCAGCATCCCGTCGAAGACCTGGCGGTCCGGCGCCTCGTCGGCCGGAGCGACCGGCTCGGCGGCGTCCTCTTCGTCGAGGCTGCTCGTCGTCCCGGTCCGCTGGATCTTGCGGTACCTGTTGATGTAGAGGTTGGTCAGGATGCGCAGCATCCACGCCTTGAAGTTCCGACCGTCGAACCGGTCGAAGGCTTCGTAGGCACGGACGAGCGCCTCCTGGGAGAGGTCGCTGGCGTCCTCCGGGCTCCTTGTCAGGCGTAGTGCCGTTCCGTAGAGCGAGGGAAAGACGTCCTCGGCCATCCGCTCGAAGCGCTCCCTCTTGGGACTGGCCCTGAACATGAGCGCCGCGAGTCTACCTGCCGAGCAGGTTCAACACAGGTTGAGGGTTCGGGGTTCCCATGGAGGTGCGACCCAGTATTAATGCGGTCCTGGATTGAGCAGGCTTTTGACCGTTTCCCAGAGGCCGTATTGGTGCAGGTGCCCTTCGCAGAAGAGCACGAGTCCCTGGGTCTCGGCACTTTGGACGGTTTCTACGAGGCGCCCGAGTTTGCGTTTCGGCCAGTAGGACTTCGGCGGGTTGTCGGCGAACACGCGGAGTTCTGCGGCGAAGTTCGGGGGCGTACCGCCTGCAGGGATGGCGAAGAACTCAGCGCGCTTGTGGCTGACGTACCTTTGGGCGTCGCGGAGGTCGCCCGCACCGCCGAACCCGACCCACTTGGCGACGCGCTCGTGCAGGTCGCGGTCTTCTTGCGCGATCCTCGCGGCGACCTGTCCGAAAAAAGCCGACGCGTTGGTTCGGTCACCGAGTTCCGCCGCGAGGGCGAGCGCCTTGAGCGGGAGTTCCTCCTCCCAGAACATGAAGTTGATCGCTGCGCCAGGGATGTACTCCTTGAAGTCCCTGGTCCACACCTTTTGGTCTTGGATCGTCTCTTTGAGCAGCACGAGATAGTCGTCAAACGAGCCAGGGAAGTGGTCGCGGTAGTCCATCGGGATCGCGACGTCGACGTAGGGCGCGTGCTGGCGCCAGTCCTGGCCGATGAAACGGCCGCTTTGCACGGGGTTTTTGAAGACCGCAGAACTGATCTTCATTCCCGGTCGCGCCATGCGGACCTTTTCGGCGCACAGGCGGTTGAACTCGGTGATCCAGTGGACGCGGTACTCATAGAAGAAGTAGTCGAGGTCCTTGCGCCCGCCCTCGAAGAAGCCTTCCCCGAGCAGGAACTCCGACTTCTGCTGCCTGGTCATGGATTGCCAGTTTCCTGGGAGCACGCGAGGGCTCGGCTCCCAGTGCGATTCGAGGTACTCCCGGTCGTAAGTCGGGTGCGCAAAGGCGCGGTCGGGAAACGACTCGGTGACGTAACCGGCGTACTTGGGGATAGCGTCGAGGCAGTGGTCGCAAAAGCAGTATTGGTCCGGTGCGAGGTCGCCGGGATAGCGGACGTAGTCGTGGTGGACCGCATCGAAGTCATAGAGTTGGGCGAACTCTTCGTAGAGCGGGACGAGGTGCTGGTCGGTATAGCCTGGTCGCTGGGCGGGGCACATCCATCGCGCACCAAACTTCTTGCCGCGCAGGTCTTCTTCGTCTGTGGGGCTGCCGTGCTTGTCACGCATCGGCCACGTCTGGTCTGGGAAGTCGCGCCCTTCCATAAAGTCGATGAACCAGGCGTGGACCTCGACGTTGCGCCGCCTGCAATGTTCCAGGAGGTGTTTGGGGAGGTCGAACTCCTTGTACTCGTCGAGAACGAGTCCCGGGTGGATCTTGCTCGGCCAGCAGAGGCGGCCGTGGCCCTGCTTTAGGTTGGGGAGGATGAGGTTGAAGCCCGCGTCGGCAATGCGGTCGACGAACTGTTCGACCTGTTCGGGCGTCGTGCCCGCGTCGGAGGCTCCGCACCAGAGGCCACGTTTGTGCAAGATGCCGCGATTATGACGTCAGCGCGGGGAACTCTTCTTTGCCTTTGATGACGCGAACGAGTTTGACGAGTGCTGCGATCCAGAAGTAGACGAGGAGCATCTGGACGAAGACCACGATCCACGAGCCTTCCTCGAACGCGTCGATCATGAGCCAAGCGACGACAGTGCAGAAGACGCTCCACGAGAGGAACACCGTCAGGAACAGAGCCGAGGGAAGGTGGAATGTGAAGGACAGCCACACCCACAGCGCAGCGACGGGAAGCGCAAGCAGGTTGATCGCCAGCGTCAACCTGGGGTTGAGCCGGACGATGTTACGGAGGTCGTACTTCCAGATGCCGTCCACTTGCTCCTCTTACATTCTGACCCGCCACGGGGTTGCGTAGGCTAAAGCCTTCAGATTTGGGCACGACGGAGCGTGCCCCTCCAATTGGCGGGTGCGGGCCGGTGCCCTGAAGCCGTGCTCCTTCGACTCGCTCAGGATGACGGCTTCGGGCTGATTAGTCGTGTCGCAAGGCTGCCGAGGGGACTTCGGCGAAGGGCTTGCCACTGAGGGCCATAGACAAGGACAGCGCTGAGCCCCCGGTCTTGTTGAAGTAGTCCACGCGGATGTTGTGGGCGCCCTTCGCAAGAGCGATCGCGCCGACCTTCGCGACCGCGCCGTGCAGCCCGTCGTTGTCGACGACGAGTTCGCCGTCGATCCACAGTCGAGAGCCGTCGTCGGAAGTCAGTTGGAACCGGTAGATCCCAGATGCAGGCACTTCGATCGTGCCATCGAGGCGCAGGCCGATGTACTCCGGAAACTTCTCCAGGCCGAGTTGGACCTTTTCGGACGTACTGCTACCCGAAGGAGTCAGCGTGCCGAAATCGGGAAGCGCGTTCCAATCGCCACTGTACGTCAACCGCAAAAGCCCTTTGTTCTTTCCGGCCTTGCCCGCGGGAAGGGGCTCGACCTTAGTGAACCTCCTTTCGGCGACGTCGCTGACAGGCTTGCCCTTGTGGAACGCTCTCGCCTTGAAGAACCCCGTCGCGGAAATGGTGACGGGCGAGTCGTACTTGGGCGAGGTCGAGAGCGGGTCGGTGCCGTCTGTCGTGTAGCGCACCTCGACTTCCTCGTTCAGTCCATTGACCGTGACCGAGAGGCTGTCGACGAAGATGTCGGTCTCCGCCTCAATTCTCGGAGCCTTGTAGACGATCGGCTTGTTCGGAAGTTCGAGCACGACGACGCTCGCATCGGCGTCGGGAGCCATCATCGGCACGTCGATCTGAATGTCGTTCCCGACCTTGCGCGTTCGCAGTTGCGTGCCGCCGTCGAGGATCCATGCCTTGCTCGACTCGTTGCCGACGAGCGGCACACGCAGCCGTCCGTCCTTGGGCCAGTCGAAGACGTGCAAGTAGAGGCGCCATTTGTCGCCGACTTGCTTGGCTGTGCAACGGCCCCACGGGATCGCACCGAGCGGGGAGGCAGAGGTCCCGTAGATGGACTCTCCGTTCTTGGCCATCCATCGGCCGTAACTCTTCAGGATCTCGACGGACTCTTGCGGGAAGGTGCCGTCGGCGCGCGGGCCGACGTTCAGCAGATAGTTGCCGCCCTTGCTGGCGATGTCGACGAGGTTGCGGATGAGTTGCTGCGGGGTCTTGAACTGATCGCGCTTGTTGTAGCCCCAGTGGTGGCCCATCGTCATGCAGACCTCCCAGTCGAGGCCGGGGATGCCTTCGGGCGGGATGTACTGCTCGGGCGTGCCGTAGTCGCCTGTCTTCTGCTTGGTCGCGTCTTCTATGCCAGCGCGACCGACGGTGACGCGGTTGTTGACGATGACGTTCGGCTGGAGTTTGCGGCAGAGTTCGTAGAGGGCGTCGCCGTAAGTGGCGTTCCACGTGGACTCCCACTCGCCGTCGAACCACATGATGCCGATATCTCCGTAGTTTGTGAGGAGTTCGGTGACCTGGGCCCGGAGGTACTCGACGTACCGGTCCATGTTCGCGCCTTGGGGGCTGCGCGTCTCCCAGTCTCGCCGTGGGAGGTAGTCCGGGTGGTGCCAGTCCATGATGGAGTGGTACCAACAGATCTTGAGCCCGTGCTTTCGCGCGGCCTCCGCCAGTTCGCGCATGATGTCGCGTTTGAACGGCGTGGCCATCACGTCGTAGTCGCTCGTCTTGCTGTCGAAGAGCGCGAATCCGTCGTGGTGCTTGGTGGTGATGACGATGTACTTCATCCCCGCGTCCTTGGCCATGAGCACCCACTCCTCGGCGTTGAACTTGGTCGGGTTGAACTGGTCCTTGAACTTCTCGTACTCGGGGACAGGGATCTGTGCGGTGGTCATGATCCACTCGCCGTGGTCGGTGCGGTTGCCCCACTCGCCCGCCGGAACGGCGTAGAGCCCCCAATGGATGAACATGCCAAAGCGGGCCTCGCGCCACCAATCCAAGCGCGAGTCCTGCGGCAGAAGCGTCTCTGTCGAAGTCGTGGTCATCCCAATTGTTGCGAGAAGCAGCCCAGCAATGAGCATGATCCAGGCCATTTTACGCCCATGAGGTCTGCGAGCCTCGCACTAATCCTTGGGCGGTGCCTGTCGCTCGACTTCCTTAAGGATGCGGGCCCTGGCTTCGGAGGAGAGAGACTCCTCGGACTGGACTTCTGTTCCAATGCGATCGACCTGCCTGCGGAACCGCTTGCAGTTGGCACAGCCGACCAGGTGCGCGCGGAGGGCGTACCTTTCGAGTTTGGTGAGTTCTCGGTCGCGGCCTTCCGAAACGAGGAGGGACGCCTCGTTGCAGTTCAGAGTGAGGATCTTCCAGACGTTCACTTTTTGTCTGGCCCTCCGAACCAGTTTTCTTCGAGACAGATGCGCAACATTGTCCGCGCCCTGTAGAGGCGCGTCGAGAGGTTTGTCGGAGTTACACCGAGTTCGTCACAGATGGCAGGATAGTCGAGGCCTTCGGCCTCACGGAGAAGGAAGGCCTCGGCATAGGCGTCGGGGAGTTTTTCGAGGCACTCCTGTAAGTGCCTTCGGAACTCGCTGCGCTCGAACTCGCTTGCCGGGTCGTGCCACTCGCCGAGTGGTGCGGCCCACTCGCCGAACTTGTCGAATCTGCCCTCCAGAGGGTCCGTGGGCTCCTCGATCTTTGCCCTTTGCTTGCGGAGTTGGTCGTTGACCTTCCTTCGAAGGATGGCGATGAGCCAGGTGCGCTCCTCGCTACGGCCTTCGAAGGAGGACGCGTTCTTGATGGCGCCGAGGAGCGCGTCTTGCACCGCGTCCTCCGCCTTGTGAGGATCGCCCAGCCTTCGCAAGGCGAAGCGGTACATCGAGTCGCCGTGTTCTTCCAGCCAACGCGCCGGGTCGACCATCTAAAGCACCGACTTGACCGCTGTCGCGGCCCTCTCCAACTCCTCTTCTGTATTCAGCATGTCCGGGCCTAACCGAACGAACCCTCCCCTCGAATCGGCGTTCACCCCGGCCACCTTCATTTTATCTTCTGCGGCCTTCGGGTTCTGGTGGGGGAGCAAGGCGAAGGCCCCGAAGTCCTCGAGGCTCATCGGAGTGTACAAGTCTATGCCTTGCGACATGAACAGGTTGTGAAGGAGCATAAGTTGTGAGAGGCCGTAGTCGCGGATTCGTTGAGGACCGATCTCTAAGACGAGTTCGAGGCCCGCTTTGGCTTGGTACGGGGCCAACACGGACGGCGTGGACTCGAGCCAGCCATCGCCGCCGGGCTTGAACTGAGGCTCGTTGGGGCGTTTATAGTCGAACGTGCCGGACTTGGCGAACCAGCCGGTGTCGAGCGTTCGAAGCCCCTTGTCGAACACCCGTGGATGAACAGCGAGCCAGCACGCCCCCGGCCCACCGCGGAGGTACTTGTACGATCCACCGATGGCGAAGTCGTAGCCCTCTTTGTCCATGTCCACGGGGAACAC
>CAZGXW010000088.1:0-7129 GCA_964529975.1 uncultured Fimbriimonadaceae bacterium | reverse complement strand
CTTATACCCTATAGATTGTCGTTTTGGTACGTTTTTTAGGCACTAAGTCCATGCCTGTGAGACAAAAAAGTCTCGAATGAGTGTGAGGGAGTTGAAACGGCCCGCGTGCGATGCACTCGGGCCGTGGTGCTATTGCTTGCCCTTAAGCCTAACCAGTAGCCGGGGTGCCGGGGGGTGCGAGGAGGACAGTGCGGCCGTAGCGGTAGAAGTACCGCCAGGCTTCCTCGGCCTTCGGCGCGCGGATGCCGTCGAGGTACTTGTCGCACTTGGCGGCGTTGGTCATCGCGGCTGTTCCCTGCTGGTTCATCTGCGCCGCGAAGTACGCTCCGGCGAGGGCGTAGTGGCCCGCGCCGTACTCGCCGCCGGCGGCGGTCGCAGCCTGTCCGAAGCGGATCGCCTCGTCCCACTTCTCCTCGAACATCGCGAGCAGCGCCATAGCCGTGAGCGCCTCGAACGAGTCGGGCTTGGCTTCGAGCGCGCCCTCGGCGAACGCACGGGCAAAGCCGAGTTGGTACCGCTTCTCGTCGCCCGTCGGGCGGGTGGAGAGGTAGTAGGAGATCGACTGGTTGAACCGCTCCAAGTACACGTGGACCTTGGACGGGTCGGCGAGCAGCGCGGCCTCGAACGCCGCTTGGCTGCTCGAGTACTGCGCCTGCAGGTAGTACATCGCGGTCAAGTAGTAGTTGGTGACTGGGCTCTGGCTTTCGGACTCCGCAAGACTGTTGGTGATCGAGGCGAAGGTGCCGAGGTTGTTGCGTCGCAGGGCGAGGTACGCCTGTGCGGTGCGTACGCCGACGTTGGTCGGGTCGTTGAGGAGCGCCTCACGCTCGGCGTTCGCGCTGGCGTTGTCGTCGCCCGTCCAGTTGTCGAGGACGGCCTTCAGCGCGTAGCCGTAGGCGTCGGGCTCGCCGCGCCTGGTGTGGCGGAGCATGATCTTCTGCGCGTCGGCGTAGCGGCCTGCGCGGAGTTGCGCGTACACGAGCCGGTTAGTGACCTCGCTGTCGTTCTCGTCGAGTTCGAACCTTCTTTCGAGTTGTCCAATGACGAGCGAGAAGCGTCCTGCCTCGATGAGGAGGTCGCAATAGCGGAGGCGGTTGGCGTCGGTAACGGCGCCGAAGTTGTCGATGCGCTGCGCCATCGCGTCGTTGCGGCTCTTGGCGGCCGTCTTCATCGCGCTGGTGACGGTCTGGATGGTGCGCTCGCGGTCGCTGGAGAGTTGCATGGCGCGGAACGCCTGTCGAAGGCTGATGCCCGAGAGGAGTTCACGCGCCGGGATGTTCTTCGGGTCGCTGGCGACGACGTCCTCGGCGAACTTCTGCGCAAGGTCGTAGATGCCCTTGCCGAAATAGGCGCGGGACATGGCCATGCGCGCCCCGTTGTGGTTGGGGTCGATCTTGAGGGCGACGCGGCCGGACTCGATCGCTTCGTCCCACTTCTTTGCGGTGAGCGCGACCTCAGCGACGGCCACATGGTGGTCGACGCCCTGGTTCAGGCCGTTATAGACGTTGACGTTGAGGACGACCTTCTTGTTCTCGCCGCCCGCGTTGTAGGCGGAGATGGTGAGGGTCAGCGGCCCGTCCGGGTGCATCAGCGTGTCGAGCACGAACTCATAGGGGGTGCTGTCATCGGTCGCGGCGAGTTTGTCGCCGATGTAGAACTCGACCTGGGAGACCAGGCTCTGCGACTCGACTGTGACCCTAAAGCGGTGGGTGCCTTTGACCGTATCGCCGCTCTTGGTGATCGAGTTCACGACCAACTGGGCGGGGCACAGGGCGGCAAGGGACAAGGCAAGGACAAGGGAACCAACGACACGTCTCATGAGAATCAACCCTCTCGCGGGATTATGACGCCTGAGGGCTTCCAAAGTCACACGGCGTCCTGGCCCCTTTCGCCGGTCCGAATGCGGAGGACGTCCTCGACAGGTTCAAGGAAGACCTTGCCGTCGCCGGGCTCGCCCGTGCGGGCGCTGCGGAGGACGGCCTCGACGACGTCGTCGGCCATGGACTCTGGCACGACGACCTCGAGTTTGCTCCGGACCGGGAGGGCTACGAGGATCTCCTGCCCGGCAAGGAGCGTAGCCCGTTCCGGGGAGTTGCCGCAGCCCCGGACGTCGGTCACGGTGATCCCGCTGACCCCGACCTGGGTGACGGCGGTCTTGACCTCCTCGAGTTTGTGGGGCCGGACGTAGGCGGTGACTCGGACGATCAAATGAACCGGAACCTCCTCCAATGGAGCACGACGCGAACGCTGTACGTGAGGAAGTTGAGGAGGTCGCGGTAGAGGTCGGCGACGGCGGCGGGCTCCTCTCCCAGGCGCCTCCGGCTGAGCAGGGCGGCGAGGTCGTAGACGAAGAAGAAGACGTAGACCATCGAGGCGACCCCCCAAAGCGCGGCGTCAGCGAGGGTGACGATTCGTGCGATGGTGACCGTTGTGAGGACGACGGTCATCGAGATCAGCGTGACCATGAACTGCCCGACGAAGCTGAAGTCCCGCCCGCAGACCGCGCCATAGGTGCAGGCGACGGCGTAGGCGGTCGCCGGGATCCAGAGGGGCAGCCCTGCGTCCAGGCCAATGCGAGCGATCGACCCCAGGCTCCAGACGGTCGGGGCCATGAGCAAAAGGCTGAGGGCGTTGTCCCAGGGCGCATGGTCGAGGAGGCGTCGGACGAGCGTGAGGGCGACGAGGCTGGCGACGAAGACGCTGGCGGCGACCTGGAGGGACGGGAAGTCCTCGATGAGGAGCGCGACGCCCGCGGTGCAGAGGGCACTGACGAAGTGCCCGGCCATGACGGCCCGGATGAAACTGAGGGTGACGATGTACCGCTCGGACGCGGCGTTCCTGCTTACGACCTCGGGTTCCGGGAAGTAGGGCTGGATGTGCACCGGATCGAGTTTGGCAGACGGCGGGTTTTGGGCCCGAGAATTGCGAAAGGTATCATCGTTGCCGCACCGGGATGTGGCTCAGCTTGGTTGAGCGTCCCGATGGATCGGGAAGGTCGCGACTGCGACCTCGGTTGAAGAAAGAAGATCGGGATGTGGCTCAGCTTGGTAGAGCGCCTCGTTCGGGACGAGGAGGTCGCAGGTTCAAATCCTGTCATCCCGACCAGTTCGTTTAAGGAGTAGGGAGTCAACTTATTCCCGGGGAAGTAATCTAGGGTCGATGTCGCGGCCGAGTTTGGCGAGCCTGTTGACGCCGGGGGCGTTCGACCGTCCAGTGGACCAGGTCGGTGCGGACGAGCGCGCGGCGAAGTTCACCAAGCGGAGCATCAAGGCGTCTTCGAAGGAGCAGGGGTTGCGCATGGTCGTCGCGATGACAGACCTGACGACGCTCGAAGGAAAGGACTCCGAAGGGAAGGTGCGCCAGATGTGCGCGAAGGCCGTGCGACCGGGCTACGGTGCGCCGAGCGTCGCGGCGGTTTGCGTTTATCCCTCGATGGTGCGTTGTGCCGTCGATGCGTTGCGCGGGACGGGCGTGCATGTCGCAAGCGTCGCAACAGGATTCCCAAGCGGGCAACTCTCATTGGACGAACGTCTGCGGGAGGTCTTACAGGCGGTCGAGGACGGAGCGGACGAGATCGACATGGTGATCAATCGCGGCGCGTTCCTCAGTGGTGACTGCGAGCGCGTCTTTGAAGAGATCGTAGCCGTGAAGGAGGCGTGCGGCGATGCGCACCTGAAGACGATCTTGGAGACCGGCGAACTGGAGACGTACGACAACGTGCGCCGCGCGAGCCACATCGCGATGGAAGCGGGAAGCGACTTCATCAAGACCTCGACAGGAAAGGTGCAGCCTGCGGCGACGATGCCCGTGACGCTCGTGATGCTGGAGGCGATCCGCGAGCACTTTTTGTCGACCGGGCGGCGCGTGGGGATGAAGCCGGCGGGTGGGATCCGGACGGCGAAGCAGGCTTTGCACTACCTGGTGATGGTGAAGGAGACCGTCGGCGACGACTGGCTCACGCCAGAGTTGTTCCGGTTTGGGGCGAGCACATTGCTCAATGATGTTTTGATGCAGTTGGAGAAACTGCGGACCGGCGCCTATCAGGGCGGCGACTACTTCACACTGGATTAGAGCGATGGCAAAGACGAAGCAGGCGGTGGTCGAGATGGGCGCGGACTTGTCGTTCGGTGCGAAGTGGGAGTACGCGCCTGCGCCGGAGAGCCGCGCACTCGCAAAGATCGAGAAGCAGTACGGGCACTTTATCGGTGGCCGTTTCGTCGCGCCTGCTGCAGGCCGCTACTTCGAGACGATCGATCCTTCGACAGAGCAGGTGTTGTCTCGCGTGGCGATGGGTTCGCAGAGGGACGTCGACAAGGCTGTGCGTGCGGCACGGACTGCTTATGACAAGTACTGGTCGGTGATGCCGGCGAAGGAGCGGGCGAAAGCGCTCTATCGGATCGCGAGGCTCGTGCAAGAACGGTCGCGGGAACTCGCGGTGCTGGAGAGCATCGACGGTGGGAAGCCGATCCGCGAGTCGCGCGACGTCGATCTGCCGCTCGTCGCGCAGCACTTCTTTTACTATGCGGGTTGGGCGGACAAGTTGGCGTATGCCTTTCCTGCGCGGTCGGTGCGGCCACTCGGAGTAGCTGGTCAGATCATCCCGTGGAACTTTCCGCTGTTGATGGCGGCATGGAAGATCGCGCCGGCCTTGGCGTGCGGGAACACGGTTGTCCTGAAGCCGGCAGAAACTACGCCGTTGTCAGCGTTGTTGCTCGCACAGATCATTCAGGACGCGGACTTACCGCCTGGAGTCGTGAACATCGTTACTGGCGACGGTTCGACCGGTGCGTGTCTCTCTTCTCACGCAGGGATCGACAAGGTGGCGTTCACGGGGTCGACCGAGGTGGGGAAGTTGATCCAACGTACTGCCCAGACTCGAAACGTGACATTAGAACTCGGTGGGAAGGCGGCGAACATCGTGTTCGAGGACGCGCCACTGGACCAGGCGGTCGAGGGGATCGTAGACGCGATCTACTTCAACCAAGGGCACGTTTGTTGTGCGGGCTCGCGATTGTTGGTGCAGGAGAGTGTGCTCGAGGAGGTCGTGCAAAAGTTGGACCACCGCATCCAGTCATTGCGCGTGGGCGACCCGCTCGACAAGAACACGGACGTGGGCGCGATCAACAGCAAGGCGCAACTCGATAAGATCTGTGAACTGGTGGAGAGCGGCGTAGACGAAGGGGCGGTGCTGCACAAAGGGCGACAGAAACTGCCAACGCGCGGGTACTTCTTTGCACCTTCGTACTTCACGGGCGTGGCGCAGTCGCACCGCATCGCACGAGAAGAGATCTTCGGGCCTGTGCTAGCGGTCATGTCGTTCCGGACGCCTCAGGAAGCGATTGAGAAGGCGAACAACACGCCCTATGGGCTGAGCGCGGGCGTGTGGACGGACAAAGGCAGCAAGATCTTCAAGATGCTCGGCGATCTTCGCGCGGGAGTGGTGTGGGCGAACACGTTCAACCGTTTTGACCCCGCGTCGCCGTTCGGCGGATACAAGGAGTCGGGATATGGGCGCGAGGGCGGGCGACATGGGCTGTCTGCCTATCTGGAGGTGCGGTGATGTCGCGCGCAAAGGTCGCAAAGACGTACAAGTTGTACATCGGCGGGGCGTTCGTGCGTTCGGAGTCTGGTCGCGCAGAGTCGCGACACGATTCGCGCGGCGGCTTTCTAGGTAACGTCTGCATCGCTTCGCGCAAGGATCTGCGTGACGCGGTGAAGGCGGCGCGTGGCGCATTCGACGGGTGGCGCGCGCGCACACCTTACAACAGGGCGCAGATTCTGTATCGGACCGCTGAGATGCTGGAGGCGCGGTCGTCGGAGTTTTGCGACCTGATCGTGAGCGAGGCTGGCGTCACGGCGCAACAGGCTTTAAAAGAGGTCGAGTGCGCGATCGACCGCTGCGTGTACTACTGCGGTTGGGCCGACAAGTTTGCGTCGGTGTTCGGGTCTGTGAACCCAGTGAGCGGGCCGTACTTCGACTTCTCGGTTCCCGAGCCGACGGGCGTGGTCGGGGTGAACACAGATGGAAACACGCCGTTGGTCGGACTGGTTTCGCAGGTCATGCCTGTGATCGTCAGCGGGAACACGTGCGTCGTGCTCGCGCCGGACCGGTTTCCTGTGGTCGCGTCGGAGATCGCCGAGGTGCTCGCGACGAGCGACCTGCCCGGAGGCGTCGCCAATGTGCTCACCGGCTCTCAAGAGGAACTCTTGCCCCACATGGCCCGGCACATGGACGTGAACGCGATCGACTATCGCGGCGGCGACGAGAAGGTCGAGAGCGAACTCCTTGACCTCGGGGCGGAGAACCTCAAGCGCGTGCGCATTTCTGAGAGACGGTCGCGCCAGCAGTGGGTGGGCGAGAAGGCGCAGGGCCCGGAGTGGATCGAGGACTTCGTCGAGACGAAGACCGTGTGGCACCCGATCGGGGTCTAGTCCGACTTTTCAGGCTTGGACGATTGCGCGGTTCCAGAGAGGACGTAAAGTTTGATCCCCCTGCTGGCGACGACCGATCCCAGCCCAGCCATAACGATGAGCAACAGGACTCGCACGACGATGACCACGCCGGCCGCGACGACCTTGTTGAGGTCGAGGGTCTCTCCTTTGCGGATGTCGAGCGCGACTTCCGGTGAAACGGAGAACATGCCTTGTGCGAGTGCGAAGGTTGCGACGATCAGCCCGACTCCGCCGAGGAAGGTGAGAAGGCCGAAGAACGTGCCCCAGCCGTCGCGCCGTTTATCAGACAAGTGGGCAGAACCTCGCTCGATTTGTGACGGACTCGACCCTGCTCAGGCTCATCGGCTCCTTCATTCTACCGGACCTCTTTAAGTGAGGACGGCCGGCGTTCGTCTTCGAACGACCGGCCACCTCGACTCAGAACAGCCCGGAGGTTTCCGCTCCGAATGGTGATGCAAATGGCCTGATGAGGGCCGCTTCGGCACATCCGGACTCTGATTGGGTCTGCGGGCGCCTTGGCGCCCCGTTACGTTCATCGGTTCTGTGCCCGCCACGTGCTGCGTCGCCGCCGTCGGGCGCAGAGACTATCTAGAAGTGATGTCCTAGATCCCTCTACGGTTTTAACCGGTTCTTGTCAAGGCCGACGTGGTTAGCTGACGGGTTCGGACCAAGAACA
>CAZGXW010000087.1:0-7607 GCA_964529975.1 uncultured Fimbriimonadaceae bacterium | reverse complement strand
TCCATTGAACACGGACTATACCGAGACTTACTCAGCGTAAAGAGCCATTCCCTGCCTTCAGCATCTTTCCGGCCAAGGCCCTGTTGCCTCCCGCGCTCATGTAGTGGGTCACGCCATCGACCTCGATGCTGTACGCGTCCACTTGTAGCATTGCGCTCCGGAACACTGTCGGCCAGGGGAGGCGGTTCAGTATGAGCGTCACGTTCCCGTTTACGTTCCCAGCGACGGAGTACTCCTGCTTCATGGAAGATGCGAGAAGGAAGATGACTTGCTCGAACGGCTGTTGTTCAAGGCTAACGTCGACTAAGTCGCCTAGCGATCGAACCGTGATCGGATGATCCGCCAGCCACTCCGCGATTCTCGACTTTGAAACGCGGGGAGAGTTCGCGTCGGACTTGTCCAGAACGCGAACTTCACTCATCTTGATGACCGGGAGATCGTCTGCCACGAGGACGTACGAGCCGTCTTCGATCGGCTTGACGATGTACGTTTGCCTCGAGTCTTTGGTGTAGATGCTTAGCAAGAATCGCATCGCGTCCCGGTCAGGGGCGACAATCGATTGTTGGAATCCGAGTGGGCTCCATTTATAAGTGACGTGATCTTGGGCCGGTGCCGCCATGGCCGCTATCGTCAATGCTGCGATGACCATGTCCTCATTGTATGCCAGTTCGGCTTCACGGCTACCGCTTCAAACTGTCCGCAACGAACCAACCGACGGCCCCGGCGATGTACATCAGGTTTCCGCCCCAAAGGAAAGTCTGCGTCGCGGCCTCGCCGCTCGTCTGCCACGCAGCCAAGGTCAGCACGAGCAAAGCAGACCCGACCCCGGACAGCAAGCGCGTCATCGAGGCGTTGAACGCCTGTTGCGTCGCTCCGACGAGCACATAGAAAGCCACCGCGACCCAGAAGTTGACGAGCGCTACCGCGCCCAGCGCGGTCGCAGGTGCGACACGCATCACAGCCGATCCCCGGTTAGCGTCGTAGACGTCCAGGACGCCTGCGATCGACAGCGCGACACCGATGGCCAGACCTGAAACAATCAACATGAAGATCAACGACAGCGGCATCGCCGCGATGGGCCTCACGCTCGGAAATGCAGGTGGCTCGGCGGCCAACACCACGTAGAGCGAAGACGCCAGCACCACAAAAGCCCCCGCGCCCATAGCGATCGGCGCGTTGTGCGACGCACCCCGGGACTGCCGATGCTCCCGGCGAACGAGCGCCTCCTGAGCCTCGATGCTCTTCTCGCGATACACGCGGTTGTCCGGTGCGTACTGCGCCGCGTACGCAAAGTATCGCGCTGCCGAATCGAGGTCGCCGCGCACTCTTGCCGCCTCCGCCAGGGTCGCGTACGCCTGCGGCGACTTTGCATCAAGCCGCAGAATCTGCCGCGCGACCGCCTCCGCCTCGCGAAAGCGGTGCGTGTTCAAGAGCATAGTCATGCGCAAGACCTCGGCGGAATTGACACGTTCGTCCTGGGCTTGTTGCACGCGGCGCTTCGCCTTGTCCTGGTATCCCTGGGCTGCGCGCTTCCTGCTCTCCTCTGACTGCCTGTGGTTCGCAAGCGTCTGGTCGTACGTCCGACGCCGCTCGACATCGATGAGCACGTCATACGCCTCTTTTGCCGAAATGAAGATGTCCTTCGACTCCTCGGTCGCAGAAACGTCTGGATGGTGCTCGCGCGCGATCTTTCGGAACGCCGAGCGAACTTCCTCGCTCGACGCGCTCCACTCGATCCGCAGGGTCTTGTAGTGATCCTTCACGCGCTTACACATCCACGCGCGAGTTGAAATACTCCGAGTAGAACTTGATCAGGATGATCAGGACGTAGATTGCGACGATCAGCATGACGACGACGCCGAGGACCGTCGCTGCCTGCTTGGCTCGCACCGCGCCCTCCTGCTCGTAGTATTCCGAGACCTTTTCCAGCATCGCGTCGATGTCGCCGGTCACTTCTCCTGTGCGGGTCATGTCGAGCACGATGTTCGAGAACACGCCGGTCCTCGCCATCGCGTTCGTGATCCCTTCGCCCGACTCCATCGGCCCGGCGGCAGGGTAGATCTGTGCGCGCACATACTCGTTGCCGCACGCGTCCGCCGAGAGTTGCACCGACTCACCGATAGGCACCCCAGCGCGGTAGAGCGCGCCGAACGAACGCCCGAATTTCGCCATCGCAAACCCGTGGCTCGTCGGTCCGATGTAAGGAATCTTCAGCACGCCGCGGTCCCACTTGTACTTTGCCTCCGGCTTCTTGAGCACGACCTTGAAGTAGTACCAAATCAAGAGAAGCACGGGGCCGATGAAGATCCAGTTGTACGGCGTCGTGAGCGGCGACCAGATCTTTTGCGCGCCCTCCCTACCGACGGCCTCGATCACCGTGTTCGCGACGAAGATGACGATGATCGAGAACCCGATAACGATCTTTGGATAAGCCGTCTCCTTCTTAATGAGGTTGCGCAGTTCAATGTCGCGGCGGATGTACTCCGACATGTGCTTGCACTGTTCGGCAAGGAACCCACCGCGCTCACCGGTGCGGACCATCGCCAACATGAGCGGAGAGAAGACTTCGGGATGTCGGCCGAAGCCCTCGGAAATCGGTTGCCCCGAGACGGCGAGGTCGCGCGTTTCCTGCAAGACCCTTTTGAGCCGGCCGCTGCGCGCCTGGTTCGCAAGCGTGTTCAGGGCGTCCGCGCCGCTGATCCCAGCGTTGAGCATCGTCCCAAACTGCATGAACATGAACTGGAGGTCCTCCAGTTTCACCTTGTTCGCCGCATCGTCGAAGGCCTCGCGGACTGAGGAGACGGTCGGTGATGCAGGGGCAGACCGTTGGTTGAGCGGGTCGTTCGACTCGGCAAGTCCGAGTTGCTCGACGGTGATCCCTTTCTCTTCAAGCCGACGGGCGACGGCGTCGAGCGACTGCCCGATCATCATGCCGCGCTCCGTCTGTCCGTCGACCGTCTTGCCTGAGTATTGATAGACCGGCATTCTCGTTCACTCGATTATGCGGAACACGCCGCGAAGATAGGTGAGGTACACGATCGCGACGAGCAGCGTTGGGCCGCCGATGAAGATCAGCAACGTCCAGCATCCGGCCTTTACGCCGATGTACGCCGTGGCGATCTTTTCGCGCTGCCTGCCCACTTCCATAACTTGGTCCAGCGCGTGAGGAAGGTCGCCCGTGAGTTCTCCTGTCTCGACGAGGTTCGCCGTCTCGCGTGGAAACATGTTCGCCCTGTACAAGAGATCGGAGAGTTTGGTGTTCTCATTGAGGTTTGCTGCGACCGACTCCAACCTTTGCGCGTACTTGCTGTTCGGCACAGCCTGGGCGGCCAGCCGCCACGAGGCGAACGGGCTCAGCCCCGACTTCGCGAGGCGTCCCAAGTGATAGCTGAAGTGCGCCAGGTTCTCGTTGTACGCGCGCCAACGAAACGGCGGCATCGCAAGTCCGACTCGGTGCCGCAGCGCTCGGAACGAGTGGTGGCGGCCGACGAAGTAACCAACTATGAGGAGAACGAAGAAGACCGCAAACCCAATACCGATGGGACCTTGAAGAGTGTCGAAGATTCCTGTTTGGACGGCGGGGCCATCGTTGCCGTCCCGGACGGCATCGATACCCTTGTTCAGACCGAACGATACGGCGACCGCGGCAAGCACACCGATCAAGAAGAACGGCATGCAAAGCATGACTCCGAAAAAGAGATAGAACACTGTCCGCGTCTGCTTCTGTTGCTCGCTGATCGTTTGGCACGCGTCGGGAAGATAGCCTCCTTGTTCGCCTGCGCGGACAGCGCCGACGATCCCCTCGGTGAACATGGCGGGATAGTGCGCCATCGCATCGCTCAGGCTCATCCCTTCGCTCGTCATCTTCGCCATCTCTGTGAACTGGCTTTGAAACTTCCCCCCACTCCCGCGCGAAAGGATGGTGTAGAGCGCGTCTGACGGTGTGATCCCTGTCCGCAAGAGGCCGGCCAACTGCGCGAACATGAAGTGCCGGTCGCTATAAGTCGATCGCCTAGACGGCCGCATCCCGAATCGCGGGCCGGCGGCAGTTGGCGCCATTTTGCGCACAGGGGCACTGTTGATCGAGACCGGCGCCTGCACCATGGGCGGCGAAGAGACCACCGAGACCATGCTCTCCTCGATCATCTTCAGCCTCAAGCCCTGACGAGACAATTGCATCACGGCAGCGTTCGCGTCGACGGCGTCGAGCGAGCCGACCGTTTCGCGGCCTGTGCTATCGAGCGCTCGATAACGGAACTGCGGCATTCTCGATCCTCCTTACCGCCTGGGATTGTACGTCTTCGCGCTCCAAAAGCGCCTCGACGGGACCAAGAAAGGGAACGAACGCGTCTGGCGCGATCTCCATAAGAGGCTCCAGAACGAACCGTCGCGACGCAAGTCCAGGGTGTGGCACCGTAACGACCCTCGCGCCCTTCGACGAGAGCACTAGACGACCATACAGCAGCAGGTCCAGGTCGATCTCGCGGGGCCCGTTGCGTTCCGTGGGCGTCCTGCCCACTTCCGCCTCGATCCTCTTTAAGGCTTCCACCAGCGACAAGGGGCCGAGGTCGGTCAGGCCGACCACCACGCCGTTAAGGAACGCGGGCTGGTCTTCGACGTACATGGGAGCGGTCTCATAGAGGGAGCTGGCCCCTTCGATCGAGACGACCCGCTCTAGCATCCTTACGGCCGCCGCGATGTGCTGCTCGCGATCACCGAGGTTGGAGCCGAAGCCGATAGCGACACGGATCATGAGCCGAACTCTCCCTCCTTGGCAGGAGCGCGCTCCATCAAAAGCGTCACGGCATCCCGTGCGGCGACCCGCCGGCGGATGACGGCGTCGACGACGTCGGTGATCGGTGCGGAGACGTTGAGCCCCCGGGCGAGGCGCACTGCCGTCTCTGCCGTTGAAACGCCTTCCGCGACTTGTCCGATCTCGTTCAACACGTCTTCCACGTCTCGCCCTTGTCCCAGTCCAAATCCGACACGGTAGTTGCGGCTCAGTCTGCTGGCCGCGGTCGCAAACAGGTCTCCCACCCCGGCAACCCCGAGAAAAGTATCGACCCGCGCACCCATCCTTACGCCGATCCTCGCCATCTCGTTCAGACCACGAGCGAGCAGCGCACCTTTAGTATTGTCTCCAAATCCAAGTCCGTCGCTCATGCCCGCCGCGATCGCCATGACGTTCTTCAACGATCCAGCCAGTTCGACACCCCGCATATCGTCAGAGACGTACACGCGGTAGTTCTTGCACATGAACAAAGACCGGACGGATTCTGCCAGGGATTCGTCCGCGCTGGCCGCAACCGCGGCAGTCGGGATCCCCTGCGCCAGTTCGACC
Source organism: uncultured Fimbriimonadaceae bacterium (assembly GCA_964529975.1). Lineage (GTDB taxonomy): Bacteria > Armatimonadota > Fimbriimonadia > Fimbriimonadales > Fimbriimonadaceae > JADFMN01. The sequence continues at coordinate 2,266 of CAZGXW010000087.1, read as the reverse complement.
GCCAGGTTCGGGCCGCTGAGCGCGACGAGACCCGCGCCGGGGCGCCTGGAAGCCAACACGTCGCTCAACACCGAGCCGGTCGCGGCGTCCAGCCCTTTGCTGGCTATGCAGACGGTCTGGCCTGAGGAAAGCGATGCGGCGACCTCCCGGACCGCCGAGGATGGGACGGCTACGACCACCGCTGACTCTGTGATGGGCTCCTTGTCCAGAACTTCGAACGTGACCGAGTCCGGAAACACGTACCCGGGTAGGTAGGTGAGGTTCTCGCGGCACGCCCTAAGCGCATGGAAGCCTTCGTCGTCCCGCCCAAAGAGCCGGACCGAGTGCCCGTTTCGGGCCAAGACCAGGGTCAGCGCCGTCCCCCAACTCCCGGCACCCACCACCGCGACGTCCATGTGCCGGCCAGTTTACTTGCCCGTCCCGCCCCCGAACGTCCCCCTTGCTTGACCCCTGCCCTAGGCTCTGGTATCCTCCGAGCCTGGCAGAGCCAATGGCGTGCCGTTGTTCGGAGCCTCCCCCGGGGGGTTGCGCAGAGCGGCATCTCGAGGCTCGGCCAAGGCCCCAAAGAAAGGGCCAGACGTTATGGAGGCTTCACAGCAACCGATATGCCGCTGAGCAAGGCCAAGAAACAGGCAGTCATCAAGGATTACGCCGTGCACGAGGGCGACACTGGGTCCACCGAGGTCCAGATCGCAGTCATGCAGGCTAGGATCGAGCAGATCACCGAGCACCTTCGGTCCAATAAGAAGGACCGCCACTCGCGCATGGGTCTGCTCCGCATGGTCGGCCGAAGGCGCCGACTTGAGGGCTATCTGCGGGAAAAGGACATCAACAAGTACCGCGAGCTCGTTCAGAGACTCGGCATTCGAGAAGTGAAGCCCCGCTGACAACACCAGCAGGAGGCTAAATGATCCACACCCACACAATCGAAGTTGGGGGCAAGACCCTCAGCATCGAGACGGGTCGCGTCGCCAAGCAAGCGGGAGGCTCTGTCCTTTTGGGCATGGGCGAGACCGTCGTCCTTGGCACCGCGACCATGTCTAAGTCAGCCCGCGAGGGCATCGATTTTCTTCCGCTCGTCTGCGATTTCGAGGAGCGCAAGTACTCCATCGGAAAGATCCCAGGCGGGTTCGTCAAGCGAGGCGGGCGCCCGTCGGACAAGGCCGTGCTCACCAGCCGCTTGATCGACAGACCGCTCCGACCCCTCTTCCCGAAGGGCATGCGCAACGACGTTCAGGTCATAACCATGGCCTTCTCCGTCGACAAGAACTGCCCGCCGGACGTGCTTGCCATCAACGCCGCCGGTGCTGCACTTGCTGTCTCGGACGTGCCGTTCGCTGGCCCAGTCGCAGGCGTGCGGGTCGGACACATCGACGGCAAGTTCGTGCTCTTCCCCTCTAACGAGGACTTGAAGGTCTCGAAACTCGACCTCGTCGTCGCGGGCCACAAGGGCGCGATCAGCATGGTTGAGGCAGGCGCGAGCGAAGTCAGCGAAGAGCTGATGATCGAGGCGCTCAAACTCGCCCACGAGACGATCCAAAAGATCTGCGGCGAGTTCGAGGAGTTCGCCAAGAAGGCCGGCAAGCCGAAGCGCGAGCCCATCGTCCAGAAGTCGGACGAGAACCTCGTCGCCGAGATCCAGTCCGCCGAACTCGCCGCGATCAAGGAAGGCATCTTCAACCCTGACAAGGCGACCCGCGAGGACGCTATGTCGGAACTGGAGAACGAACTGATCGCCAAGTACCAGCAGAAGTACGCCGACAACGCCGAACTTCTCCCTCAGGTCAAGGGCGCGGTCGACTCCGCCGTCAAGAAGGTCATCCGCAAATCGATCATCGAGGACGGCATGCGGCCCGACGGACGCAAGCCGGACGAGATCCGAAAGCTCGAGGCTTCGGCGGGGTTGCTTCCGCGAGTCCACGGCTCCGGAATGTTCACCCGCGGCCAGACACAGGTCATGACGGTGCTCACGCTCGGCATGCCCAAGGACGCGCAGACGATCGACACGATCGACGAAAGCATCAGCGAGAAGCGCTACATGCACTTCTACAACTTCCCGCCGTATTCGGTCGGCGAAGTGCGCCCGATGCGCGGCCCGGGTCGACGCGAGGTCGGACACGGTGCGCTCGCCGAGCGCGCGCTCGAGCCCGTCGTGCCTCTGGACGACCCCGACTTCCCCTACACCTGTCTCCTTGTGAGCGAAGTTCTCGAGAGCAACGGCTCGACGTCGATGTCGTCGGTGTGCGGCTCCACGCTCGCCCTCATG
>CAZGXW010000086.1:0-7656 GCA_964529975.1 uncultured Fimbriimonadaceae bacterium | reverse complement strand
CCCCGTCCAACGTATACTTGCACCACAGTCATGAAACGCGCCCTAGTCGTCCTACCAGTGCTCGCCGCCCTCGCCGTCGGTTGCAAAAAGCCCGAGGCCGAGTTCGTCGGCAACTACAAGGGAACGATCGAGATCCCCGACGCGTTCAAGAACATGGTCGACTCGATCACCGGGGGCGGCACGAAACCTGCCGAAGTCTCCCTCGAACTCAAGGCCGACAAGACCTGCACCATGACGACGACAGGAATGGAGACCTCGGTCCAAAAAGGAGAGTGGGCCTACGACGCCGAAAAGAACGTCGTCTCGCTCACCCTCACCTCGCCGTTCCTCAGGCAAGAAGACATCGACGCCATGAAAAGGAAGGGCATGACCGACGACATGATCGACAAGGCCACGAAGACCCCCATCTTCAGCGCGCCCGTCAGCGATCCCAAGAAACTCAGTTTCACACTCGTCGTCCGCGAAATGGAACTCACCATCCACTTCACCAAAGTCTAGAGCGATGAAACCAGCACACTTTCTCACCGTAGCGCTCCTGGCGATCGCCGTCGCGGGATGCACCAACCCCTACGAGGACCAGGTCATCGGGACATGGAAGGGCAGGCTGCACCTCTCCGACGAGGACGCCGCCCGCGCGCCGCAGACCGACTTCTCGACCGCCGCCGAATACAAGAAGGCGGCAGAGTCCAAGGTTGTCGAGTTGGTCGTCCGAGAGGACGGCTCCTTCACGGTCAGGGGCTTCGGCGACCCCTTCACCGACGCGTGGATCGTCCAAGGCTCCGAACTGATCCTCGCCTCCTCCGGCTCCAACCCCAGCACCGTGGCCGGTAGCAGCGCAGGCATCGCCAACCGCATCCCGATGAGCCTCCAAATCTCGGAGGACGGCTCGACCTTGACGTTCACGGACCCGAAGAAAGAGATGACCTCCCAGATCATCTTCAAGAAGGAATAGGCCGCTCCCGCCCAGGGTCCCATGCCCGCCGTATAATATCCATACCCCCCATGAAGACCCCCTTCGTCGTAGTGTTTGTCCTTGCCGCCCTCCTCGCAGGGTGCAGCGCGCAAGAGACGCTGACCAGTTCCGGAACGGGGGAAACTAAGGACGCGCCCGCGCCGTCGGGCGACACAGGACAGACCGGCGAGCCGCCGAAGACCAGCGAACAGCCTTCGATCTTCAACGACCAGAACGTCGCGTCCGAGGGTGCAGCCTCCGTGCTCACCCAGCCGACCGAGCCGACCAAGCCCGACGCTGGCGTGAACGCCGCGTCGCTCGCAGGGAACTACACTGGCGCGCTCGAGATCCCGCAGTCGATGCTCGACGAGATCAAGAAGAACGCCACGCCCGAGCAACTCAAGCAGTACGAAGAGCAGATCAAGGCGTTCGAGGCGCAACTTAAGACGGCGAAGATCACGCTCGAACTCAAGAACGACGGCACCTACGAGATCGTCTCCGTCATGGGCGCGATGAACACCAAAGAGAACGGCAACTGGACCTACAACGCCAAGGACAACACCGTCGTCATCGAAAAGCCCAAGCCGAGCGAGGAAGTCATCAAGCAACTCAAGGCGCGAGGAATGACCGACGATCAGATCGCAGAGAACCAGAAGAAGCCGATCATCGCACAGGTCTCGCCCGACGGCAAGACCATCCACTATTCCAACGCCGCACAAGGCGGCGGATTCAAGGTCACGTTTACAAAGAACTAGCCAGGCCAAGCCTGAGTATCGACGCCCCGGCGCACAGCGCCGGGGCGTATTCGTTTCAGTCCAACGGCCGCCGCGCGTACTTCAGTCCAAAGGCCAAGAACGCCGGCCACCAAACGACGTCGTTGAACACGATTGTTGCACCGAAAGACCACGGCAGGTCGCCGCGCAATGCATAAAACAAGAACCCGAACGGGCCCAACACTTTTCCGACCAATCCGATCCACACAAATCCGCAATACCGCACAGGGTCGCTCGCCAGGAGCCAATACCCGTAGGCGTAGACGCCGACGACCATCCCAAGGACCTGCAGGAACGGCACGGAGATCATTCCCTCAATGCCGAGAAGCGTGATGCACCAGCGCGGAAACGCACAAACAACAAGACCCCACAATAGGTTGTACGCCGCAGCCGCATAGAACCAGTATCGGAACGATTTTGGCACGCTCATCGCTTCTTCAGACTCGCTGAGAGGTCCCTCACGCCGGAAACGAACACGCCCGCAGCAATCACCGACAACATCCAAGCGGGGAACCCGTGGTACTTCGCACCAAAGCCAGAATCGAGCGACAACCACCCGATCATCTCAGGCACCAAGTATGCGAGGAACGCGCCATACACGATCCCCATTACCGCGTGCATCGCGCGCTCGCCCGGCGGAAGTTTGCGCACTTTGTCCTCTTCGATGAAGTCCCACAAGGTGATCACGATCTCTGCGAGCAAGAGCGCGGCGAGCACCCACGTCCAGACGCCGTGCCATGTGACGAACCCAAGCGTGCTGATGATGACCGCATATGCAAAGTCGCGCACGGCGTGCAACCTCAGTTCAGTCTGCGTGTGGTCCCCGTGCGGCAGCCGCAGTTTGTACTCGTGGTAATAGAGGGTGTCGAACGCGCCGAGAGAAGCCTGCACCAACAGCAGCCAGATCGCTATGTCCATCGCAGCACCGCCGTATACGCGCACAGCACACCCGCGAAAGACCCGATCGAGACCTCGACCGACCATCCATCTGCGGTCGGCGTCACGACGCCGCGAGCGCGGGGCGCGAACGCCCGCGGCAATGATATCCCGAACAACGTCGCACTCACCGACTTGTACACGACGCTTTCACCCACGACGCGCACTTCGAAGACGAGCGCGCCCGCTCCAGACCGCTCGACCATCCGCCCGTCGCGGATCGTCTGCGACGTGACGACCCGCTGTGTGCCGAACGTCCTGTCCCATGCCTGTCGACCCGCGCTCTCAGAAACGCTGACGCGCACGGGCTGACCGTCGCCGGGCCGCGGCAAGCGCATTGCCCGGGCGAGCACGGCGCCAGCGCGCGATGACGCAGGAGCGACGTCCGCGCATCCGACCGCCTCCAACGGCGCCTCGTGCGCCCGCCGCAGGTGCGGGTGCAGCGCGTCGAACGCCTCACCAAGCAGATCGCGATAGAGCCCGATGGCGAAATGCTACTCATTACGACACCAAACCAACCGCAATGACAGTCCAAGAAACCATCGACGGCCTGCGCGTCGCCTACCCACAAGTTAGCGACGCCCAGGCGCTCATCTACTTCCGACACATCCATCGCGAGATCCTCGCCCTCGCCCAGATCGAGACGGGCGAAACGACCATCGACCTGACACAAGGCCAGCGCGAATACCCGCTCCCCGACGTCACCAACGTCCGCGCCGCTTACCTCGTCAAGAGCGCGCAAGACGTCACAAAACTCACGCCCGTCAGCACCGACTACCTCGACGAACAAGACCCAATCTGGCGAAACACCACGCAGCAAGGCGAACCAGCGCGCTTCTACATCGAAGACGCCGTCATCGGCCTCGATCCCGTCCCGAACACGACGACCAGTGCCGGTTTCCCAAAGGTCGTCGTCTACGCCACCACCTACCAAGCGCTCGTCGCTATCGACGACCTACCGCTTGCGGTCCCAAGCATCCGCGTGTATGTCGAAGGCATGAAGCGACTCTACGCAGGCGACCGCGACCCCGCGCGCTATCAACAGTGGGACGAACTCTATCAAGCAGAACTCCACAAGACCCTCGCGCACCTCAACGGCCTGGTCGAAGACCTCGACGCGCCACGCATCGTTCCCGCGTGGATGAAGAACCGACGCGTGCAATGACGGACCTCTTCAACATCGACACAACGCCGTACAAGGGGCTCAGAAGCGACGCCCACCCGCTCGCCCTCAATCCCGGCGAAGCCTTCGACGCGGTCAATGTGCGCTGCGAAAGAGGAACGCCGATCAGCGTGCGACGAGGAATCGACCAAGAACTCGACACCTACGGTCTGCCCGCGAACGCGCAGTTCTACGGCGCAAGCCCGGTCGTCAAAGTGCAAGACGGCTTCTTCCTCCTGTACCTCGCGGCCAAAGACCCCGCCGACGGCAAGATCCACATCTACAACCGCCAGTACACGACGGCGAGCGGATGGGGAAGCGAGTGGCACGAACTCACGCAAACGAGCGGACCGTTCGGCGACACGCGCCTGAGCGTCCCAACAAGCGGCCTCGTGAAGTTCACGCCCGTCGACTCCGATCCCGAGGCGCGCACACACCTCAACTTCCTGGGCTCGACGAACTCGCTCGGCCCGGCGGTCATCGTACAGAACGGAATCGACTTGCCGCTCCGCGCAGTCGGCTTCCCCGACGCGTCCATCACCCAGTACAGGCTCGTCCCGATCACACCGATCGAAGCCCCGACGCAGGCGCGCAGCATGCTCGCTGTCGCCGACGTGTTCGACTCGCTCCCGGTCGGCACTGGCGCCGTCACGACCGCAGCGACCCCTGGCGGCACGTTCACCGCCGCGACGGGCGGACACGTCTTGCGCACGGGCAGCGCAGGCTCCTACGCCTGGGAGTGGAAGACCGGCACCAGCGTCACGGTCGGCCACACGGGCGAAGTTGTCATGGACTCAGAGGTCATGGAGGCCTTTGCCGAAGGACGCAGCGTCCCCCAGATCGGAATCGTCGTCGACGCCGAAGACGCCAGTTGGTGGGATTGCATCAGAGTTTGGGCGCACGTCGCCTACGACGGCGGAGCGTTCGATTGGGAACTCGTGCACGATCCCCTCGCCGACCGCAACAACCGCGTCCACGTCCCCACGAACGTCGATGCGACCGTCGTCAGCGCGTTCACGTTTCCGCGACGCACGTCCGACCTCTGTTCCCAGATCGAGGTCAATGGCCTCCGCATCGAGGTGGCGAACGACCGCCTCACGCCAGAGTCCAAGTTCATCGTGCGTTGGGTATACGCGAGCGGATGGGTGCCGGGAACGGCGCAGTACGCGGTCTCGCGAAAGGCCGCGCTCAACGAGGCCGAAAGCGGCGGTGTGATCGTCGCCAGCGGCGGCTTCGGGCTCGATACGACTGCGATGCGCTCGCTGTGGGCCAGCCACAACGACCAACCCTCGCTCGATCGCACCAACGCGCGGTTCGTCAGCCCTTTGGCGCGCGGAGGCGGTTCGGTTCCGCCGGACTTCGTGTTCCCGATCGACCCGCGCCTCTTCTATCTCTATCGCGTCCCCGTCGTCAACCCGACGATCGCAGAACTCGGCGCGACCTTCGCAGAAACATGGTCGGTCTACCGCAAAGACCCCGGCGAGGACGACTTCCTGCTTGTCCAACACGTCCAGGTCGGCGAGTGGGCTGGCGACGAATGGGCGCTCTCGCTAGACCCGGAGGAAGGAGGGCTCTTTACGGTCGAAGACGTTTCCGCTCCGGAAGACCGCGACGTCCGAAGGCGTGCGCCAGACGCGTTCAACGGTGTCACGCCGGTCGGCTTGTGTTCGGTCTTTGCGAACAAGCGCCTCTACGTCGGCGAATCGCTCGTCGATGCGAGCGGCACCAACCGCGTGACCAACGTCGTGCGCATCTCCGAAGAAGGGCAGCCCGCACGCTTCCGCAGCCGCGTGTTGTTCGACGGGCTGGCGGATCAAGACCCATCGAGCGGGTTCGAGGCGCGCCTCGGCGTCGAAGACGTCCGAGCGCTCGTCGCCGTCGACGGCTCGCGGGCCGACTCGTCCGTGTTCTGCCTCACGGAGCGGTCGCTCTACGCGATCGACCGCTCGAACAACGACAGGCTGTTCAACGTCCGCCGCGTCGCTCCATATGGCGCCCACGCCTCGGGAGCAGCGGTCGAAGTCGCAGGACGGCTCCTGTGGCTCGACCACGAAAAGCGCGTGCGCTCATCGCACGCGCTCGATGACCTGTCTTACGGCAAGGTGCAGTCCCGTCTCGACGAATCGGACACTGTGCACGCAACGGCGCACAAGGGCCGCCTCTACATGGCGCGGCCGGGAAACCGTGTGCTCGTCTACCACTTGCTCGAGGAGTATTGGGAGTCCGACGACGCGCTCCCGGACGGCAAGTCCGCCGAACAGTTCGTCGCCATGCACGCCGACGGCGACGCACGGCTCCTGTACTTCGCACCAGACTGCGCTTGCTACGAGTTCGAGGCGCAGGGCGCGGCCGACGACGATGGCGACTCCATCACCTTCGCGCTGGAAACAGGCGCGCACCACAACGCGATGTTCCTGCCCGTCGCGGCGCACAACGTCGCGGTCGTCGCTTCAACGAACCCCGCGGTCCTGACGACAAAGCGCGTGTTCAGCGAGCCTGCTGCGACAGTGACGGGCGAGATCGACCTCGACACAGGAGGCGCGCTGGCCTGGAAGTACGACTCGCTCCCCGGCGGCGGCGTGCCCGGAGGTGAAGGCCAGGCCGTGCGCGTGCGCATCGAAGCGGACTTCGAGCAGCCGTTCGACCTCCTCGCCCTCGCAGCACAGATCAAGCAGGCCGACCTCGGCGGCGCCCGCGTCTAGCCGATCCCTCATACGTAGCCGCAGGCTTCAGCCTGCGCATTCGCAAATCCTCATACCGTAGCCGCAGGCTTTAGCCTGCGCAAATGAACGCACGTACTACAGCCCGAAGCCGTCATCCTGCGCGGATCGAAGGAGCGCGGCTTCGGGCGACACTCATCACTCTGCACGAACCACCAACAACAAATGACACGAGAAGACTACTACGGCGCCGGAAACGTCGCCACACACAGCAACTGGAACGACGCGGCATCCACCACCGCGACCAACGTCACCGCGAAGAAGACGCGGCTCCTCACCATCGACGCGCAGAACAAGGGCACGACCCCCGCCTATCTGCGCGTCTACGACAAGGCCACGACGCCCGCGCCCGGCACCGACGTGCCCAAGCAGACCTTCCTCATCCCCGCAGGCGGAGGAAAGGTCAACGAGAAGAACATGGCGCTCGAACTCAAGAACGGCTTCGGCTATGCCATCACCGCAGCCAGCGCAGAGACCGACAACACCAACGTCACCAACGCGAACGAGGTCGTCGTCAACTTCGAGTACTTCGACAAGTTCTGATGCCCAGCACCTCCACCACCTTCACGACCTTTGCCAACCAAGCCCGCGCCGGATCGATCGGATCCGGCGCGGGCGAGGACTGGGGAACCACAGCAAACGCCCAGACCATCAACGGAACTAGAGCGACGTACAACGCCGGCATGGTCCCCGCGCCCTGGTCGGGACACACGCACTACATCACCGCGAAACAACTCACGACAGCGATCCCTGCGGGCGCGACCGTCGAGGGCATCCGTGCGACGGTCACCAAGCGCAAGAACGCGAACGGAAGCGGCACATGGCGCGACAGCGCGGTCTACGTCGTCAAAGCCAACACCGTCCAAACGACGCAGAACAAAGCGACCGCCACCGCCTACACGACCACCGACGCGAGCGAGACCTACGGCGGCCCAGCCGACCAGTGGGGCCAGACCTGGACCGCCGCCGACGTCAATGGCGCTGACTTTGGCATCGCCGTCTCTTGCGAGGTCGGCGGGATGGGCCTCAGCGACACCGACGTCCCCGAGATCGACGCTATCACCGTCGAGGTCTTCTACACCCTCCCCGGCACCCCAGGCGACATGATGCTCA
>CAZGXW010000085.1:0-7679 GCA_964529975.1 uncultured Fimbriimonadaceae bacterium | reverse complement strand
GCCCGCCGCCAAGGTGGACGACATCGAGGCGGAACTCAACAAACTGGAAGACCGGCTGAACAACCAGTAGAGTCAGATTCGACGGTTCTCTGTCCCCCGGAGCCATAATTTATGGCGTAGTGGAGTGGCAATGCTAGTCGGCTTACTTCTCTGGACGTGCGGCCTTCAAGACAGACCGGTCTCTCTAGAACTCCGCGCCTCTCGCTTGGAAAACGCCGTGCCCGCGCTTGCAGAGGCAACTGGGCTCGACCTCAAATGTGACCAGTCGATCAAAGACTTGGTCGTCATTATCAAAGTCCGGGAGCGTCCAACCAAGAGCCTGCTGCGGCATGTCAGCGAGCAGGTCAATGCGCGCTGGATGGAGCAAGAGGACGGCTCTTTGCTTCTGAAGAGACTGCCAGAAGACATAAGTGTTCAGCGTGCGCAACAGGTCGCGCTAGAGCGCCAGGGAATTGAGGCAATCAAGCGGCGAATCCAACAAGAGATCGGCGACGGCTCATACACAGCAAAGGAAGTCGAGAAGTTCGTCGCAGAGTTGGACAGGGTCAATAAGCCACCGGAAAACGGCCAGGGCATGAGCCTTGATGGGCCACGGCTCGCAGGACCTGCAAGCATGCTCGCGAAACACATCCTGCTGACTGTCCCAACGAGCGACCTCCTAAACCTCCGACACGGCCAAGGACTGATGCTCACGGAGTCTCCGACGAGAAAGCAGCAGATGGCAAACGCCGCGACGCTCAAAGCATTCGACCAGTTTTGGGGCAACGTGAAGACGTTCGTCGACCTCAAGCCAGCTTTGCTCGGCGCAAACCGAGGTACCGGCATCGACAAGCAACTTGTCGAACTCGAAATGCCGGCCAGCGGCCGGGGCAAGACGCTGGCCTCAGTGTCTCGCTTCTCCAACACGATTCGTACCTGGGTCACCGTTTATGCTAGAAATGGGGAGCGGGTTAGCGAAGGGTTCATCCTCGGAGAAAACGTGCTTCCTTCATGGAGGGTGCCGGCTCCCCTCAAGGCGACTCCGAGATCAAAACTGCCTATGTCGGCAGACACGTTGCTAGTCCAGGAGTTCAACAACGGGACGATATGGCTCGATGGCGAGTTCTCGCCTGAATCCAAAGAGGGGAGATTGCTCGCCATCTTGAAGGACCCCGAACATCGCGACCCAATGAGTTTCCTCGTGACCGACATGTTCCTCGGTTGGGCCGACCAACTTGGGCAGGACGTTGTCGCCCACTTGCCACAGTACTTCGCGCGCTTTTGGGCGTCACAACGAATAGACGGCGAGATCGACCTTGAGCGATTGTGGTTCGAACTCGAGCGTATGCGCTCTATACGAGTCGAGTCACGAGATGGCGCCCTTCTTGTGCGCCCGGTTTCCGAGGAGTCTTCCTTTTTGGACCGCGGCTATGCCGAACGCCTTGGACGCCTGAACAGGGGGCTCATCCGGTTTGAGAACAGGCTCGACGCGACCGCACAGTTTTTGGCGGAGACGTTTGAGGCCGTTGGAAACCCCGGGTTCGGCCAGCATGAACTCGGCCAATGGAATGTGGCCCGCGTGGTCCCGAGTAACTGGCACCAACAAGGGCTTCAATTCCTTCCGTTCTGGCATGAATTGCCTCGAACACTGCGAGACCTGATCTCGAACGGCACTCCTTTTGCCTTTCGCGACCTCCCAATGGCCGCACGCAAGTACGTTGACGCTGTGTTTGGAGACTGGTCATGGTCGTCTGAACTTCTTCCAAACTCGCACCTAGCCATGCAGCCGAGCGAGCACTTCCCCAATGGTGTCCCCTTGGATACAAGAATTGTCCCTAGCCATGATTCCGACGTGAAGGTGTCAAGCGTTCGCATGATCCGTTTCGCCGACGGCTTGCGCGAAAACATGACCGAGACAAGCCTCAAGGCTATCGCCAAAGAACTGAACGACCCTGACCGGAGTCGCAAGTTCTCTCCAGGCCTCTACGGGCTAACTGACTCCAAGGAAACTAGAGTGACACGTGTCGCCACCGTCTCATTGACGTTCGTGGCGCCAGACGGATCTTCGGTCAAACTCAACCTAGAGGTACCACTCGAGCGGCCGCAAGCGACAACACTGGGGCCTGAAGAGCTTGTCCAGAAGTACTTGGGAGGCTAGTGAACGGCTCCGGACCGGAGCCGAATCCTAGAACGCTCAGCCAAAGGTCTCTTCGGCCGGCGCGCCCTTGAGGTCGATTTTTGCGGGCGTCACGCCGGCGGCCCTTGCCAAGGTCGCGTTGAGGTCGGTGAGCAGCGGGCCGGAGTAGCCGGATTGGCGCTTGCTCACTTCGCCATTCGGCGAGACGATGACGATCCAGGGCGAGGCGATCGCCTGATACGAGCGGATGATCGAGAGTTCCGGGTCGTAGAGCACTGAGAACTTGTTCTGGAACTCCCGCTTCCACTCGATGTAGCCCTTCTCGTCCGTGTCGATCACGCCGTAGAAACTGACCTTGCCTTTGTACGCGTCGCCGATCTGCTTGTAGTACTTCACCGCCTCGGCGTTGATGGGGCAGGTATGGCCGATGAAGTACAGCACGAGCGTCTTACCGCCCGTCAGCGACTGTAGCGTGTGGGTCTTGCCATCGCTTCCCTTTGCGGTGAAGTTCGGGGCCTGCACCACTTGGGGAGGCTCCTTGGCGCCCTCAGAAGCGAGCCCTAAGGCGCCGGCCAACGCGAACACGGCAACGGCTGTCATATACGTATTATATAAGCCATTCGCCCGTCAATCGTTCCCTACTCCCTGAAGCGAAGCAGGAATCGGCGTCCGAGCCAGCGCGGCGATGAACGGGTAGTCGTCGTCGCCCTCGCTCGCGAAAACGGCCTCTCCATCCACGACCTTGAGCGGGCCGCCAGTAAGGGGGTCTTGGAAGATGACGTTGATTTCACCCGCTGCGCGCGCGAGCATATAGCGGAAGACCGACTCCTTCGCATCGGCGACGTACGCCGACTGCACCATCCCCGACCACGACTTGCGCTCGTTGTGCAAGAGCGCGAGGCCGACAGGGTTCTCTAGGGACTTAGCGCGCGCACCGAGGTCCTTTGCCTTTTCTATGGCTTGGACTTGCTCTAGCGCAAGAAGGGCGTCGAAGTCGTCCCAGAACTTCTGCGTCGTCGCAACGAGGTCGAGGACTTCCCTTGTCTTTGCCCAAGGCCCCGTGATCGCCGCACGCAAGGCGCGCAACGACTCTGCACCCGCCTGCACGGTCTGCTCCGGACTGAACGCGCGAGGATGGCCGCGCAACATTGCGGAGATGAGTTGCTCTTTGGCTTCCCGGTCCTCCTGCTTCTCGTAGAGCGCAAACCCCGCTGCGGAGGAAGCGCGGTCGAGTTGGCTCGCCTCGGCGATTCTGGGCAGAACGATGTCGCGGAAGTTGTGGACGAGCGCGACGCCCAAACCTTCGCGATGTCTGGCCACGGGAAGGTTGTTGAACATGAGCGGCGCGGCAGACTTGCCTTCGGCCAAGAAGCAGTTCGTGACCCCTTCGAGCACGAACAGCCGCGCGGCGTGGGCCTCTTCCCATTGCTCGACCGTGCGCGGAGTCGCGAGACATCGTTGGGACTCGTCGAGCAAGAGCATGAGCATGGCGAACCCTTCCTGCCTCTTTCCCGCACTCAACAAGGCGCGAGCGAGCGCGAGCCGTCCGCGAAGGTGGGTCAAGAGCGGAGTCCACTTGCCATCGGCCTTGCCGGCGATCTCCCATTCGATCTGTTTGACCGCCATGGGATCGACGTGCTTTGTGAAGTCGCCGGGCGCTGCCGCCTGGTCGAGCATAACGCGCGCCTTCTCACCCAGGTTCTCGTAGTCGAGCGTCGAAAGGCTCTCGCGGAACCAAGGGGTCTGTGGCGGGACATCGCCGAGCACGTCCTCCGCGATCGGCCAGAGGTCGACGACGCTCTTACCTTCGTACCCCGGGCCCGCTTCCGGTGCGCCGCACTGCGAGTACACAAGCAGTGCGCCAAGCCCGACCATCAACGCGACCGCTGGGCCCCATTTGCGCATCGCCTCCGATTCTACGTCAGAAGAACGGTGCCAAGATGAGCCAAGACATGGCCCCGACCGAGCGCGTCCAGGAGCGCCTGAAGTCGCTGCCCAAAAAGCCCGGCTGTTACATCTACCGGGACGAAAAGGGCGGCGTGCTCTACGTCGGCAAGGCCATTGACCTGCGCAACCGAGTGAGGTCCTACTTCCAAAAGAGGGCCAATCTCGATACGCGAAAGGCGCGCATGGTCGCCAAGGTCCGCGACATCGAGTGGATCGTGGTGGACAGCGAACTCGAGGCTCTCGTGCTCGAGTGCAACCTGATCAAAGAGCACCGCCCGCCCTACAACGTCATCCTGCGGGACGATAAGTCGTACCCGTACATCGTAATCACCAAGGAGGCGTATCCGCGCGTGATCTTTACGCGCAACCCCAAGAAAGGCAAAGGCAAGTCGTACGGGCCATACACGAGCGCGTACTCGGTGCGCGAGACACTTCAACTCCTGCACAAGGTGTTCCCCCTGATCCCGTGCGGCAAGTCGTGGACCGGCGAGGCCGTCCAGAAACCGTGCCTCTACTTCCATCTCGGGCAGTGCCTCGCTCCGTGCGCCGGGCTCGCGACCAAGGAGCAGTACAAGGCCGTGCTCCAGCAGGTGACGGACTTCCTGGAAGGACGCGAGGCCGGGGTCATCGAAGGGCTTCAGGCCGAAATGGAGCGTGCCAGCGAAGCGATGGAGTTCGAGAAGGCCGCGACGATCCGCGACCGCATCACCGCGCTCGAAAGCGTGCTCGAAAAACAGAAAGTGCTAAGCGACGACGACCAAGACCGCGACGTCGTTGCCGTCGTCAAAGACGACCGTGGCGCGGCGATCCAGATGCTCTATATCCGCGGCGGGCGGCTGATCGGCCAGCGGCACTTCATCCTCGATGGAAGCAAGGACACGGCACCAACGGAAGCCGTCGAGGAGTTCGTCAAACAGTACTACAGCGACGTGCCGGAGGTGCCGCGCGAGATCCTTCTGCCCGTCGAGATCGCCGAAAAGCAGATCGTGCAGTCTTGGCTGAGGCAGCGGCGCGGAGCGGCAGTCACGATCGGCGTTCCGCAAGGCGGCGAAGGGCTGCGCCTTGTCGACCTGGCTGCTGCTAACGCAGAGCAGGCGCTCAAGGTCTTCAGCCTCGAAATGGAGCAGAAGGAGCAGTGGGCCGACCTCGCGTCCGCGCAACTTGCCGAG
Organism: uncultured Fimbriimonadaceae bacterium; assembly: GCA_964529975.1. Taxonomy (GTDB): domain Bacteria; phylum Armatimonadota; class Fimbriimonadia; order Fimbriimonadales; family Fimbriimonadaceae; genus JADFMN01. Next base: position 2,447 of record CAZGXW010000085.1, on the reverse strand, counting down.
GAACTGGGCTTGCCTTCGCCTCCCAACCGGATCGAGTGCTTCGACATCAGCAACATCCAAGGAAAGGCGCCGGTGGGGTCTATGGTGGTGTTCGAGGACGGTGCTGAGGCGAAGTCAGAGTATCGCCGCTTCAAAGTGCGCTACCACCCCGAAGACCCGAACGACTTCGCGATGATGCACGAGGTCCTGACTCGCCGTTTGCGCGCTTACCTCGACGGCGACGAGAAGTTTGCGAAGGTGCCGGACTTGATCGTCGTGGACGGCGGCAAAGGACAACTCTCTGCCGCGCTCAAGGCGCGCGATTCACTCGGTGTGTCGATACCCATGGTCGGATTGGCGAAGAGGCACGAGATCGTTTACGTGCCAAACCTCTCTGCTTCGCTTGCCGCTTTGGTTCCATCCGAGCCGCCGAGCCAACGATCAACCGAACCACCCCGCGATCGCTACACCTACCGCGAGGTCGTGCTTCCCTTGACTTCGCCCGGGCTCATGATGCTGCGCAAACTGCGCGACGAGGCGCACCGATTCGCGATCACCTATCACCGAAAACTGCGCGACAAACGAATGCACGGCAGCGTGCTCGACGAGATTCCCGGCATCGGACCGAAGAGGCGCAGGCTGTTGCTGCGCACGTTCGGTTCTGTCGAAGGCATTAGGCGCGCGTCCGTCGATGACATCGCCGCCGTGCCGACTCTCACAAAGAGACAGGCGGAGACTATCAAAGAGATCTTGCGGATCGATTAGCCTTCGGTGTGCAGTTTGTCGAGACCCTTGATGATGCGGTTCATGATCGCCTCGAGTTGCCGCGCCTCGCCTTCTGTGATCTTGCTGCCGAAGTGTCGCATGACGGACTCCTCGTACACGGGGCGCATTCTCTCGTATGCCGCTCTGCCCTCATCGGTAATCACAGCGAACCCTGACCGACGGTCTTTCTCGCTGGTCTCCCTCTTGGCATAGCCGAGCCGCACGAGACGGTCGATCCGTCGGGTCAGTCCGCTCGCGGTGAGCACCAGCCGACTGGCCAAGTCGCAGTATCCGACTCTGGCGCCTGACTCCAGGATCGCGGCCAGGGCTTCATAGACGTCTGCCTCGAACCCAGCCGCCTCCATGTCGGCAGCCAACTGCCCCGACAGCCTCGCGTGCCCTGCCGCCGTCGACACGAAGGACCCTATCAACTTCTCGCGCGTTTCCATCTTCTTTGCTTGCCCCAATAATCAAGACGGTCTTAGAATCCCCGCCGCACCTCCAGCCGGGAGCAGTCCCAGGACTGTTTGCTCCGGCAATCAATTGAGGGATTAGATAGGCATGAGTACGCGCTTATCGACGATTGAGACGGCTTCTGGGAACCTGAGTTGGTTCCAGTCCTTAGTTCGGACGAATCCCGGCTGGGGGCAGGTTGCCCTGAGACTGGGCTTGGCAGCTGTGATTTGGCCCCATGGCGCCCAGAAGTTGCTAGGCTGGTTCGGAGGGTACGGGTTCGAAGGGACGATGGGGTTCCTGACCAAGAGCGGGATTCCGGCCCCGGTGGCGTTCCTGGTGATCGTGGGCGAGTTCTTCGCACCTCTGCTTCTGGTCAGCGGGTTCTTGACCCGGTTCGCGGCAGCCAGCGTGGCCGTGATCATGGCGGGAGCCGCTTTTCTAGTCCACCTGCCGAACGGGTTCTTCGTCAACTGGACGGGCGCCCAGGCGGGAGAGGGGATCGAGTTCCACCTGCTGGCGATCGCCTTGGCTCTGGGGCTGGTGATCGGCGGGGCGGGTTCGGGCTCGATCGACTTGAGGCTGGGAAGAAGTAAGGAGTAGCGAGCCCAGGTTCACGCGAACCTCCACCCCATAGCCCCCTCTTCCTGCCAACGGCACGAGGAGGGGGAACGCGCACCTAGCCATTTGCCCCTCGTCATGGTTCTCCAGGCCGTACACTTTGGGGCAGATTCCGATGTTAGAGATCAAGAACCTAAAGGCCGGGGTGGAGGGCAAGGCGATCCTCAAAGGCGTGAACCTGAGCGTCAAGCCTGGCGAAGTCCATGCGATCATGGGCCCCAACGGGAGCGGCAAGAGCACGCTGGCCAATGTGATCGCAGGCCGCGAGGCGTACGAGGTCACGGAGGGCTCGATTACCCTCGACGGCGATGATCTTCTTGAAAAGGAGCCCGAGGAGCGCGCCCAGGCAGGCGTGTTCATGGCGTTCCAGTATCCGGTGGAGATCCCGGGCGTGAGCAACACGTACTTTCTGCGCGCGGCGCTGAACGCCGTCCGCAAGGCTCGCGGCGAGGTGGAGATCGACGCGATGTCTTTCCTCACGCACATCAAGGAGAAGGTCAAGATGCTCGGGCTGAGCGACGACATGCTCTCGCGGTCGGTGAACGAGGGATTCAGCGGCGGCGAGAAGAAACGCAACGAGATCTTTCAAATGGCCGTGTTGGAGCCACGGCTGTGTGTGCTCGACGAGA
>CAZGXW010000084.1:0-7740 GCA_964529975.1 uncultured Fimbriimonadaceae bacterium | reverse complement strand
AGGTTGTGGGCGCGAAGCGATGAGCCCGTCTCCGTGTTGACCACGATCGCGTCGGCGACGCCCTGCGCGATCTTCACCTCACATGCGCCCCATGAGAACTCGACGTCGGCTGCCACGCCCTTTTCGGCCAGGTACCGCGAGGTCAGCCGCACGTACTCGGTCGCGACCCGCTTGCCTCCCAGGTCTGCCGCCGACTTGATCCCACTCTCCTTGGCGGCCGCGAGCACCACGCGGATCGGGTTGTTGGTGAGTTTCGAGTACCGGAGTTCGCAGACCTCGTGGACCTCTGCGCCGCAGTCGGTGATCCAGTCGAGCCCGGTCAGGCCGGCGTCGATCACCCCTTCTTCGACATAACTCGGGATCTCTTGCGGCCGTAGGAGGGTCGGCTCGATCTCCTCGTCGTCGACCACCGGCTGGTAGCTCCGGCTGTCGACCCGAAACCTCCACCCCGCCTTCTCGAACAGCGCGAACGTCGCGTCTTGCAGGCTTCCTTTCGGCAGTCCGAGTCGAAGGGGCATGGGCAGCAGGGTACCTGCCTCCCCGAAGAGCAAAGCCGGATTTATCCGCCGATACTAAAGAACACTCCTTGACCGCCGCTCGCTTGCTTCTCGCGCGACTTGAGATCCCAATTGATGCCGTCGAGATAGCGCTTGTAGTCCGCTTTGGTCTCGCCTTCGGCAAGCGCGACCGCCTGCTCCATATGGATCTTCTTGGTCATCAGGTCTTTGTCCGGCAACGAACGTGCAAAGAGGTAGTGCACTTCCGCGTCGTTTGGCCGCTCATGAACCAGTGGGAGGTAGAAGTACATTGAAAGGCTGCTATCGAGACGAGCGCTACCGCGCAGGAGGGCGTCGCCCAAAGTAGCAGGCGTGATCGGCTTGTCCTTGTACTCCTTCATCCTGTTGTCGTAGAAGTTCTCTGTGAAAAGGTCGGTGTGTCTTTGGCAGAGTTGCCAAGCTTGCTCTCTCCTGCCGTTGACGTACAGGGCGGTTGCATAACGCAAGACGTCGTCAGCTGTGACAGAGGTCGTAGTTGAGGCGGACAGGACGTTGTACTTCTCTTCTGTCAGCCCTAGATAGCCCTTCAAGTCGTCTAACTGGATGTAGGCCTTGAGGAACGGATAGTAAAGCGACATTCCTTCCGAAGTCGTAGCCTTTTTCCGCCAAGGCAAGAGAACGGCAAGGGCCTCTCTTGGCTTGCCTTCCCGGTCGAGTTCTCGTGCGCGGACTCGCGCCTGCTCGATCGCATCGGTTTCCGCTAACTTCGCCGGATCGGTCTTTGCGCCCGAAAACGTTCCAGGCCGAATCTGCGAGGGTGAACCATGGGTATCCCCTACTAGATCGAACGATCCCAGCGAAGTAAGGGTAAAGAATAGTACTGTTGTAATCATCGGTTTTTCCTACTATGGGTACCACGGATCTGGCGTCAGTACGTCTGACCACTCAGGGTGAGCCGGATATGAGGACACTGTTCCTTTGGAAACCGAGTTGCTTCCGCCAGCTGACCATGTACTGGCTGAGCGAGAGCCCGTCCCGTGCGGATTCCACGTACATGAAGCAAGTGGGACAAAGTATCGAGCAACACCATTGTCGAACGGCTTGAACATCAAGTAAACGATGTGGTCATCATCCATGTCGCAAGCCTTGTAATTGCTGTTCATGTCGAAGCCGGGACCATCCACCTCCGCCTGCTCCTGACCCTCAACAAAGAACCCACTGGCAGATGAAATCGTTTGCACGGGCCAGTGCTTGTCCAACTTGCAGTCCGGTGGTGTCCACGAAAAATTGTCCGGGCAGTTGGTCCAAGAATTGTTGTTAAGCTGCCGACGCCGGTAAACCTTGGAAATGGTATTAAAATAGCAAACTCTGGCGCGATCTGGAGTTGATTTCCCCGCATCGACGGTCATAAAGGGATCGTCTAGGTCTACAAACGCCTTCCATAAAATACCCGGGTCACCGGTAGCTCCTCTAGCGCCGTACTCACTTGTGTCTGGCACAGTGTACGAAACCCCCATCGCTTCGAAGAATGTGGTGACGACAGGGTCGAAATCAACGGTGCCAGCGGTGACCGTAAACGTTGGGCTTTCAGGCTCCGCAATGTAAACATCGTTCCCCTTCACCGTAAACTCGTCTAAGTTTGGAGTTGCAAGGTTTACGTTGCACCAAAACTTCGCCTTTGTACTCTCGTTCTTCCTCGCAAAGGCAACTTGGACTACTTGCAAGTTTGTAGCAAATGTCGTGTCCAGCGTGGCTGTTGTGGCGCCGATAGTGTATGACTTAAACTGTCCTTCTCCTGTTATCTCCCAGTTAAATGTCGCTCCCGAGTTGCTAAGGCCGCCAAGATCGACCGTCGCCTCAATAGCCTGCCCGATCATTGCTTTCGGGTTTGCGGTCGTCGCGTCCAACACTCCGTCGTACGTGACGCGCACGTTGTAGCACGTGATCGTGTAGTCGAGCCAAGCTTCTGCGCTTAGGAGCGCTGACTCCTCGTCCATGATCCCGTATGCCGAGGGTGAGAGAGAAATCGGGTCGGGCGTTGGTCCGGGGTCTTCGATGACGTGGTAGCGCACACCACCGCACCATTCATAGTAGAGGCCTTCCCCGTCATAGTCCGCCCCCTCCATGACACAGTCGACGCTCCCACCGTCGCCACTGCGCGCGGCTTCGACCTCTTCCTTGACGACAAGGACGCCAGGAGGGGGTAGGTTGTTCGAGCCACCGTTCCACGTCAGGGTCGCTGTGAACGTACCGTCTTCGTCGCAGTCGGCCTCGCCCCATCCTACGAACGGGCCTTCCATTCCGCCGGACTGGATGTAGACGCCCCTTGTACTTGTATTGAGCCCTGTTCCAGTTGTTGGGTACTCGACTGAATAGCCGGGACCGGCACCCCTCGATTCGCACTCGCCGTCGGTCGACGTCCAACTTACCGTGTACCCTGGCGAGCCGGTGGTGCCACCCGTCGTTGTGGTCGTTGTCAGGCCCGCAGTCGCTTCTGAGGGCGATAGGATCCAAAGCGTCATCGCGACGGCGACGAACGCGCCGAAGGCCATGGTGGCCTGCGCCCTGCGCGCCTTGCCGGAGGCGCTAGGACGCCCCCCCCCTACCCTGCGTTATGCTCGTTCGTACGCCCATCGCCGACTTCCCTCAGCCGTGACCTGACCTCAATATATCATCGATTGCGGGGATGCACGTAGATTTAAGGGAGGTTTCATAGATGTGTTTCGCTCGTGGGGTCGCTCGTCCTCACCGGCACCGAGACCCGAAACCCGCTTCTCCGAACCTGCCAAAATCGAGGCATGCCCAAGGTGCGCGTCTATGTGACGCTGAAGCCCAGCCTGCTCGACTCGGCGGGCAAGACGGTGGCGGGGTCGCTGGACAAGCTGGGGTTCCACGAGGTCAAGGGGGCGAGGATCGGCAAACTGATCGAGCTGGAGGTCGAGACCGCTGACCAAGACCGGATCAAGGAGATGTGCGACCGCCTGCTCGCCAACCCGGTGATCGAGGACTACAGGTTCGAGGAGGTCAAGTGAAAGCAAGCACTTGCACCCCCACCCTAACCCTCCCCCAAGGGGGAGGGAATTGAAAGTCGGCGTCCTGCAGTTCCCCGGCAGCAACTGCGACCAGGACGCCCTTTGGTCGCTCCGCGACGACCTCGGCTACCAGGCCGAGTACGTCTGGCACGAGAGCGACGACCTGAGCGGGTTCGACGCGGCGTTCGTGCCCGGCGGGTTCACCTACGGCGACTATCTGCGCTGCGGCGCGATCGCGGCGGAGTCGCCGATCATGGGCGCGCTGAAGGTCTTCGCGAACCAAGGCAAGCCGGTGATCGGCGTGTGCAACGGCTTCCAGATCTTGTGCGAGGCTGGGTTGCTGCCCGGCGCGCTGTTGCCCAACGCGAGCGAGAAGTTCGTGTGCAAGTTCGTGCACCTCAAGGCCGTGAACCGCGACTCGCTCTGGACCCGCGGCGCCGACCAATTGGTGAGGGTGCCCGTCGCCCACGGCGAGGGGCGGTACGTTTGCGACGACGACACCCTGAAGGCGATGCAAGACCGCGACAGAGTCGCGTTCGTGTACGTAGACGAGAAGGGCCAGGCGACGGAGGCGGCCAACCCCAACGGCTCGACCGCCAACATCGCAGGCGTTTTGAACCTGGAGGGCAACGTTTTGGGCATGATGCCGCACCCGGAGCGGGCTACCCGTAACCTTCTGGGTTCTTCGGACGGTCTAGTGATCTTGAGGGCACTGGAACTCGTCCAGGCAGGGTACAAAACCCGGTGATCTTGCCGATAAGTGAGGTGACAGACTAGAAATGAGGCGATTCGCCATGTTCACGCTAGCCCTGTGCGCCCTGCTTGTTTCAGCCCCGGCCCCCGCCCAAGAGGCGGCGCCGAGCGACCGGGTCGTGCTGGGCAAACTCGGCCAGTCGGTCGAGGCCACCAAGATCTACAAGACCCCGAACACCAAGGGGGCGGTCTGGTGCGACATCGAGGCGTTCGCGTACCTGGTCATCAACCCCTACGAGCACGAGAAGTGGACCAAGGTGTTGCTGACCAACGGCAAGCAAGGGTTCATCCTGAGCGAGCACATCGCCAGCCTCCCTTACAACGTCACTACGCCACGGGTCAAAGGCTCAGCGAGCCGCGGCGAGATCCAGAAGGCGCTCGACTACTCCTACCAATACATGGGCACGCCCTACAAGTGGGGCGGCAACGATATCAAGCGCGGCATCGACTGCAGCGCGTTTGTGAAAGACGTTTTCGACAAGATCGGCGTCGACCTGCCGCGGACTGCGGCCGAGCAGTACAAGGTCGGCAAGGCCGTCGAGCGGATCGAAGACCTCGAGCCTGGCGACCGGCTCTATTTCTGGGACAAGAAGCGCGGGCTCATCGGCCACACCGGGATCTTCATCGGGTTCCAGGCCGACGGTGGCGCCTACTTCATCCACTCGAGCAGCAACAACGGCGGGGTCGGCACCGACGACCTTCGCAACCCCAAGTGGCGCAACCTGCTCGTCGCCGCTCGGCGCTGAAGCCTAGGCCTCTTCCTATTCTTCTGGCTATCTGCCAATTCTGACCACTACGTGGGGAATTTTGCACCACCAGTCGGGTAGAGTGTCCGTGTGTACCGGAGGCTGGCCGAGAAGCGGGTCCGTGAGGCGCTAGGGGACACCCCGGTCGTGGTCGTGCAGGGGCCGAGGCAGTGCGGCAAGACCACTTTGGTGCGGCAGTTCCACTGGCCGTTCGTGACCCTCGACGACGCGCTGTCTTTAGACTCTGCGGTCCGTAACCCCGACGGCTTCATCGCCCAGTTCCCTGACCATGTGGTGATCGACGAGGTGCAGCGCGCTCCTGGGCTGTTCCTTGCGATCAAGAAGTCTGTGGACGCTGACCGACGGCCAGGGCGGTTTTTGTTGACGGGATCTTCGAACGTGTTGTTGTTGCCGCGATTGTCGGAGTCACTCGCAGGTCGGATGGAGACGGTGCCGTTGTGGCCGCTCTCGCAGTCGGAGGTGTGTGGAGGTGGCGGCGCGTTTGTGCAGGGGTTGTTCGAACACCCCCACCCTAACCCTCCCCCAAGGGGGAGGGAACCGGCTGCAAGCACATTGTGGGATGTTGTGTGTCGCGGTGGTTTTCCCGAACCGCTTTCACGAGCGTCGTTCGATCGAGCGCGCGCGTGGTTCGACGCGTACGTGACGACGGTGACAGAGCGCGACGTGCGCGACCTTTCCGACATCGAAGGCTTGACGGCGATGCCGCGCCTGTTGCGCGTGCTCGCTACGCAATGCGGCGAGACGCTCAACGTCTCGCGCTTGTCGCGCGAGGTCGGGATCCCGCACACGACGCTCACGCGGTACTTGTCGCTTCTCGAGTCGGTGTTCGTGCTGCGCCCGATCGAAGCGTGGACGTCGCAGGCGAAGACTGCCAAGACTTCGAAAATGATGTTCACCGATTCGGGCGTGCTCGCATCAATGCTCGGCATCGAGCCTTCGTCGTTGCCGTCGGTCGAGGTGAGCGCGCGCCGGTTGCTGGAGTGTTTCGTCGCGATGGAGGTTCTGCGTACTTTGCCGCCGTTCTATCGGCTTTTGCACTTTCGCTCGGTGCGCACGTGGTCCGTGCCGATCGTCGTCGAGGCGCCGGACGGGAGGATCGTGGGGATCGACATCAGTTTGGAACCGTCGCCGGCGCCCACCGCGTTCCGAGGGTTGGAGATGTTGCAAGAGATCGCGGGCGATCGGTTCGTGCGTGGCGCCGTGCTGCACACAGGTGAAGGCGTGCAGCCGGTCTCGAACCAGATGTTCGCGTGCGGCGTGTCGGTTTTGTGGGCGTGAGTCGCAGGTGGCCTTTGTCAGCGCAGGCTGAAGCCTGCGGCTACAGGTCTTGAACATGGGAGGTGGGGTTCACACGATCTGATCGAGCAAGGTTTGCATCCCAAACCTGACCGGATCGGAGCAAGGCAGGCCAGTCGCCGCCGTCACCTCGTCACAGGCGCGGCGGGCGTCGTCGTCCGATTCCAGGTGCCCGCAGTTGAGGGCGATGCCGGCGATCTTGGGGCGTTGGTACATGCCGCAGACCTCGGCAAGGTCTTGGTAAAGCGCGATGAAATCGTTGAGCGGTGGGACAGTGACCCATGGCAGGCGGGGCAGCGTAGTCATCCCCGCGCGGTGGCACATCACCAAGTGCGTCGGCTGCGATCCGCGGATGAGCGGAAGCGTAGACGTGCTGCCCGGATGCAAGAGCGATCCTTGTCCCTCGATTATCACGAGGTCCGCATCCTTGCAAGCCATCACTTCGCGCTCAATCGCGCCGCACGCGAAATCGATGCGGATGCAATCGAGCGGCACGCCCTTGCCCGTGATCGTGATTCCGATTTGTCCTGTCGCGACGAACTCGCTCTTGATTCCGCGCGCCTTTGCTTCTTGCCACATCACGAGGCCGGCGGTCATTTTTCCGACCGACATGTCGGTACCGACGAAGAGCACCCGCTTGTTCTTGAGGTGTCGCGCTTCGGCGTAGCCGACACCGATGCCAGGAGGTTCGACGCGGATGTCCCACACGAACTGGTCCGGGCTGGTTCGGGTTTGTCCGGGTTGGTTCGGATGTACGAACGGATAACGGGTTGCGAGGCGGTCGTGCAGACCGTTCACGATCGAGAAGCCCAATTCCACTGCACGATCCAAAACGGGATACCACGACTCAGGGACCAATCCTCCTGGAGGAGCGATGCCGAGGAGCAACACGTCAGCACCAAGCGCGCGCGCTTCTTCTACCGACGCGACGATCGGAACGCGACGATCGATGCGCGTCAGCGCGACGGAGTCCGCTCCTGCGTTTGCGGAATCGATCAGACACACGACCTCGAGCGGAGAGAAGCGCAACACGCCAAGCCCCATCTTTCCGGTGCGTTCGGCGAACGCGCCTTCCATGTAGATCGCGATGCGGTGGGCGGAGGTGAGCATTTACTTGAGGAACGCTCCGTGTCCTGACCGATTGGTGGGGAGCACGACGCCGGCGACAAGTTTCAGCCCTCCTGCCGGGTCGGGGTCGAGGTTGAAGTGGCTGTCGAGGTCGATGTAGTCCATCAGCGCACCGATCGAGCAGCCCGCGGCGATCGCGACCGACGACTCGCCCATACACCCGATCATGGTCTTGAGGTTGTGCGCCCGCGCCGTGTGGACGAGCCGGAGAGCCTCGGTCAGCCCGCCCGTCTTCATAAGTTTGAGGTTCACACCGTCGCACCGGTC
>CAZGXW010000083.1:0-8042 GCA_964529975.1 uncultured Fimbriimonadaceae bacterium | reverse complement strand
AGCCCCGATAAGCGCGAACTCCGCATCGTCGGAGTCGCGTGCCCGTGGTGGGACAGCGTGCTCGCCAAACTCGACGCCGACGGCCTCCACCCCGCACCGGGATGGATGCTGGTCGAGATCGAACAACGCCGTCATCCTGAGCCTGTCGAAGGATCAGACGGCGTTGTGTGGCAATGCCAACCCGGACAAACCCGAACCGCTACCGTCATTGCCTCCTGTGGCGACAACCACACATCGCCGCACGTCGGCGAACGTGTGTGCATCGAAGGCATGCGCACCTTCCACGTCAACCGGGAGACCACCGGACGACAACCGGGCGACTATCGGACGAGGCCACCTCTGGCTCTCGTCCAAGCCCCCATCGCAAGCAAACAATGGCTGCAATCATTACAAAGAACGACCTGAACAAAGGAACCAAGCGCCTCGCCGACTATCTCTGCGGCGAGGTCCAACTCGCCCTCGACGCGCGACACGGCCTCAAACAGAGGTGGGAACAGAACGAGCGCGTCTATCGCAACGAGCCCGGCATCGCCGCCGTGCGCCTGTTCGACAACTTTGAGCCGCGCACCGTGCCCGTCATGTCGCCGCGCGTCAACCGCATTGTCAACGTCACCATGTCCGCGGTCTCATCGCCCAGCGTGTGGGTGCAAGCGGTGCCAGACGACGACGCCCTCGAACGCGCGAACGCGCTCGAACAAGGCATGCAGACGATCATCGAACGCGCCGCGTTCCTCCGGCTCTTCCGTCGCGCGCTCACGACGGCCGCGCTCTGCGGCGTCTCCATCGTGCGCGCGCGCATGACCGAGCAGGGGCTCAAACTCGACCACGTCCATCCCAACGACTTCGTCGTCGCTCCGGCGCACGGACAAGACCTTCGTGACGCGAGCCTTGTCGGCCATAGGTTCTATATCCCGCTTTGGCGACTCAAAGAGCGCGTCGAAAGCGGCGCGTATCCTCTCGTCGAGAAGAGCGAGACGCTGCACAAGTTCGCCGGAAGCGACCCGGACGCCGACCCAAGCGGGCGCGATCCGTCCTACGACCGTACGACCAACGAGAGCAACATGGTCGAACTCTTCGAGGTCCTCGCGCGCGTCGAGGGGCGTTGGAACCGTTGTGTCCTCTCGCTCACCGCGAACCGCGTGCTCCTCGCCGAGACGTACCCCTACCGCGAACCGTGGTACGTCGATCTGCGCTTCCACGACGAGGAGGGGAAGTTCTGGCCCAGCGGCAGCGTCGCACAGAACATCGTCGGGCTGTGTCTCTTGCAGAACGACATGTTCAACCTCATGGTCGCGGGATCGATGGCGACGTGCGCCAATCCCGTTGTCGTGAGCGGCGGATCGCTCGGAAAGAAACTCAAGTCTATCAACCTGGGGCAACTCTACGAGACCGCCTACGACGTCAAAGTGCAAGAGATCCCGATCAACTTCGAGCCCGGCGCGATGCCGAGCGTCATGGAGATGATCGACAACCAGATCGACGCTCAGACTGGCGTCAGCCAACTCTCGATCGGCATGGAGTTCCTGCAGTCGCAGACGGCGACGGCCGCTAACGCGCTGATCGCCGCGACGCGCGAGAACGAGGGCGCGTACGCCATGTTCGCCGCCGACTTTGTCGAGCGGCTCTTCGCGCTCGTGCACCACTTGTGCGAGACGCACCGCGGTCTGGTGCGAAAGGCGTACAAGGGATCGCTCGGTGACGCGTTTTTCGAAAGTCTGGGAGCGAAGGTGCGCTGGCAGTGCGCTGCGCGGACGCCCGGAAGCGCGCCGTCGATTCTGCTGGAGAAACTCCGTGCGCTCCTAGACCTCGCAAAAGAGGAACAGAGCGGCTACGACTATCAGCGCGTCGAAGACGCCGTCGTCGACGCGATGCAACTCCCCGTCAACAACCAACGGCTGAAGAAGGATGCATGACCTCGTCACCAAGGCCTCGCTCCGCGAGTTCTTCGCTCGCCCCGAGTGGGCGCTCCTCCTCGACCACCTGAAAGACCTCGAACAAGAAAGCGCTGCCGCGCTCCTCGCCGCAGACCCGAGCGACGCGGTTGCCGTCGCACGCGCGCAGACCGAGATCAAGGCCCTCCGCTACTTCACGCGCGGCGAAGTGATCGACGCGCTCAGAGACAACTCAATTGAGGATCGTAGCCGCAGGCTTTAGCCTGCGCGACGGCACACACTTGTTCTGCTCAGGCTGAAGCCTGCGGCTACATGCCCCGAGCCTCCGAACCACCGAACCTCCGAACAATGAACCCCGACCACGCACCAGACGCACCCGAGAACAACGACATCACCGACAAGATCCGCGACATCGTCGCCAAAGCGACGGAAGAAGCCATCGCCCCGCTCAAAGCGATGCTCGAAAGCAAGAACGAACAAGACCCGCCTAGCGGCGAGGACGTCGGAGGCAAGCCGCAAGACAACAACGAGCACCTGCGAGACCAACGCGCCGCATACGAGCGCGCCGGACTCCAAGAACTCATGGACTTCGACGAGTTCATCAAGGGAGTCGAAGTCTGACCACCTTCGTCCCAATCCGAACTAACCCGAACCACCAACCATGTCACCACGAAAAGAACAACGCCCGGAACCCAAATCGATCACCAAGGCAGAATTGCCGATGAACGACCCCAACTACCATTACCGCATCCTTAGCAAAGAGGACGAAACCAGGGACCGCGTCGCCTACCACCGCGAACTCGGCTACGGCAAAGCAAAAGAGTCCGACCGCCAGATCGTCATGGCCTGCAAACGCGACGAGCACGAGCAGAGGCAGCAAGAAGCGAAAGAACGCGCCGACCGGCTGCGCGCTTCGACCCTCCCGCGCACCGAGGGGCTCGTCCACGACGAGACCTCGATCGAGCCCGCTCGCGGCTTTGCCGCCGACGAGGATTAGGGCAGCAGATTTGACTTCACCCGATGCCGTCATCCTGAGCCCGCCGACGGAGCATGGCATTGGGTGCCCCAGCATTACTAGTCACTCTCAGTCAGATGTCAAGAAAGCAAGAGAGGGCGCCTGTCTAGAACTTGACAATCAGTGGGGGGGGGGTAGCCTTCGTACATGCTAAACCTCTTTCTGGCGCTTGCTACGAGTGTGGCATCCTGCCCAATCGGTGGATCCGTTGCTGGTCATTCGCCCGTTGGATTAGACTGTCCTTCGGCATCTGCTCACGTAAGTAGCGCAGGCGCTTTTGCAGACAACTTCGAGTGGGCGTTGATGAATTGTGAAGGCGGGAACCGATATCATTGTTTTGTTGCGCACGTCGGTCAACTCTATCAAATTCAGTTTCTCGGGACATGCGGTCAACAGAACGCCGGTTTTTGCGATGCAACCTTTTCTACGAACACGGGGCTAGAATCTGAAGTGCATTTTGATGTCGAGGTCCCTGATGGGTACTTTGTCAACCATGCCCAGTTGGTGCCGACTCTGAGCCCCGCCCAGGCATATCCGGTCACATGCTCTGGCTCTGGTTGTCCATCTAGCACCCATTCCATCACAAGCTGGACCGCGATCCCGACCTTGACTTACTGCTTTAACGAGCCAGGCGGAGGTATGTAAGCATGTTCATCAATGTGATTGCTCTCGTAGCGCTGTCACCACAGCAGCACCAAGAGCCGGCATCTACGGATATCGAGTCGCAGTGGCAGAAGTATCTTTCGCGGATAGTCTTGTCTGAGAAAGTGTCACTCGCGTTCGATATGTCGCCTGCAACAGTGCCGAAGTCGACGGATGAGACATTTGGCGAGTTTGGGCTTGACCTTCTCGCCCAAAGGACGAACCGCGTGCGCCTTGAGATTGATGGTGTTCAGGTTTTCGTGCGCAAGCAGCCTGAGTTGAGTAATGGACTGAATGCAGCGGCGTTTCGCTTGCTTCGTACGCTCTGCGATCTCGATGATGCCTTACTCAAAGAACTGTGTACGACAGGAGTCGATATGGCTCAATTGCCTGAGTCGGCAATGCGCGAACTGCTCCTCTCGCTACCGTTAGAACCGTCGGCCTGCATGAGGGTTGCCCGAGGTGAGAGTATGAGAGTCGCTGTCGACCTGGCCGCTAAATACTCGCTGATTGATCCCACAAGTTCCAAGGGTCGCTCAGGCCTTCTCTTAGGCGACAGATTTGGCGCCTGGATCAACTCGCCTCGCTCAACTGAGAGGGGTGCAGAACACAAAAAGGTGTCGTCAAATCTGACGCGTCCCCTGAAGCCGTCGCCTACAGACGGCACACTAGACTTCGGTGGCGGGGAAGTACTGACACTTGAAGACGTCACCAAGAAGGCTTCAGGGGCATTCAGCACCAGCTATTTCTACGACAGCCGCCTCAAAGAGTCAAAGTACTTTTTCGCCGGCAAGTTCAATCGAAAGAGGTTCGAGGATACGGTCGCAGCGTTACTCAAGGTAGTGCCATTAACGGAAGCTGTTGCGCCACCTGCTTTGCCTGCGTACAACGATTTGGCTCGCCAACTGTCGCAAGTGCTAGGGCAGAACCCCACTGCCTACAATAGCCTTGGTCAACTCGCGAGCGTTACACGAGCGCTAGGTAGCGGAGAACTCGCAGCCACTTCAGGACAATTCTCGGGCCTGATGAAGGACTGGGGACTGACGGGACGCGATTTCGACGTTTCTCTGAGCCCGGTCGTTCTACTCAGCGTGTTCTTACCTGCCTCGCAAGGTGGTTCCCAGGTCGCCTTCCGGCTACAACTCGCCGAGCTTGGCGGCTAGACTAAAACGCTTGGGCACGCTCTTTACAGGGGGCGCTGGTGTACTTCGCCTCGCCCTCTATAAAGACACCGCAATCCCGCCAGACCCGCGAACGCGGGAACTCCCTCGGCACGTCCCTTGGTAGGTAAGACCGGAAAGCGCACTCGGTTGCGTGTCGCTGATTTCTAGGTTGGAGCATTTTTTGGGCGCTTGCCCAGGCCGATGGCCCCGAAACGGGCCCACGGAGCTCCCTATGAAATCTATACGTGCATTCACACTCATTGAACTTCTGGTCGTGATCGCGATCATCGCGATCCTCGCGGCCATCCTGTTCCCCGTCTTCGCCCAGGCGAAACTTGCGGCGAAGAAGTCCGCCGGTATCAGCAACGTCAAGCAGACCGTGCTTTCGTTCATGATCTACACCGGCGACCACGACGACTACATGCCGCTCGCGTTCTCGCGGCGCGCCGACGGAACGTGGCGCTACACCACGATCCACCCGGCCCCGCAAGACGCCATCGGCTCCGGTTGGGAAGCGCCCAACGTCCAGGCCGAGACCGCCACGATGTGGCACCAGAGCACGCACCCGTATCGCAAGAACTGGAACATGCTCATCGCCACCGGGCAGAACGTCACCACCATCCCCGGCGAGGTCTTCACCAACCTCTCCAAACCGGCGGAGATGGGTCTGACGATGAACGGCCTGCTCCACAAGTACAACTCGACCGCCGTCGAGAACCCCGCCGTCGTCCCGATGGTGTGGTCCGGCATGGGCAACATCGCGCTGCGCGGTCGAGCCATGTCCAACCCGACGCTCAACTGCGGCGCATCGTGGACTGGCGACTGCCAGTTCAACGCGGGCTCGCAAGCGGGCGGCGTGAGCGGTGGAAACCAGTCGGCGTTCTTCGGGTTCAGCAACTGGAACGCGGCCTACAACATCTGGTCGTACCAGGCGCCCTCGGGTGGCGTGATCTTCGGCTACGTCGACGGCCACGCCAAGTTCCAGCGCGTGGGAACAGTCGCGTCGCCGGCGTTCCACACGACCGCGGACACCGACCCGTACGCGCTATACACCAGCAACGGTGCAGGCTTTGCGTACTGGGCGACGATCAACGGAGACTGCACGGACACGAGCGCAGCCAACACCGGCAACAACCGGTACGTCTGCTTCTTCCGTCCCGACCGCAAGAACTAGGCGATCGGCCCGAGACCGCACGGCCCGGCGCGCTCATCGCCGGGCCGTGCACAAGGAGAAACCCATGAAGAGAATCGCAAGCCTTTTTTCGACGTTGGCCATCGCCGCGATCGCGGCCGTGGCCCTGACAGGGTGCGGTGCGAAGGAAGAACCGGCCGAGCCCGGACCGGTCGCACAGCCCGGAGCGAACGGGAACGCGCCCGACGGCATGAACGCCGCCGGGGGCGGTGCCGACACCGGCGCGCCCGACCTCGCCACAACTCCGTAGAGCGGGGAAGGCACATCGCGCGGGGCCCTGGCGTGTTCGAGCGTCGGGGCCTCGCTGTTTCTCGCCTAGACCTGTCCGGTCGGACGCGGCGGAGCGGCGAAGTCGTCGTCCTCCGTCGGGTCATATCGGTCGGGAGCCGTCTCGTACCACTTTGCAAAGCCGAAAAACCGAAAACGCAATGGGCAGTCGGACGGTCTTAGGCGCTTCAACTCGAGCAGAGTCTTCCTCTGCCCGTAGACCGCCATCAAGAAACCGAACAGTACAGAAGCGGCCGTTAGGACCAGTTCCGGAACGCCTGAAAAGGCCGTCGCCGCTGTGACGACGGCGAGGATCGCCGCGAACACGCAAACCACACGGTGCGTGTGCAGGGCGTTCGCGCGCCGCTTCTCCATCGGAGGCAGCGGCACTTTCGACGGTCGATAGTAAGGCGACTGCATCTTGCACCACGATACCGGACTAGACTCAGGTGAGCGCCCTCTCACGACTGTACGCGCCAGGCAATGGCGGCACGCCCTCGACTTTGATCGAGTGCACTTCTGCCCAACGCACCATCGCATCGACCGCCTCTTTGGTCTGGAACAGCCCGCTCGGCAACAGCAAGTTTCCGACTAGCGACTTCCGCCGGTCCATTTCGATGTAGCATCCGCCCGCCGTCCATTGCACGGCCTTCACAGCGCGGACTTTGAACACGCCGAGTTTCTTGTCACGCCACCAAGACTCGCGCCCATAGATCTCGTTGATCACGATGAACCCTGGATGCAACCGAACCTTAAGCGCAGTGATCTGGCCGCCTCGCGTCGCGATGAACTTGTAGATCGCTCCCATTGCCGTGAACAACAAGAACCCGAACAGCCATCCTATGCCCACGAGCGAGAACGCGGAGACGAGCATGAAGAAAGCGATCGGCACCAAGACATAGTTGAACAGCAACGCCATCTTCGACCATTGGCTCCGACGGTACGCCTTCCGCTCCGCGTCGTCCTTGAACTCCCAAACGAGCGTGTCGCCGAGATAGCCCTCTCTCACGCTCGTCTCCATCACCTAAAACGATACCAACAACGACTTACCAAGTGTCACGGCAGAACGTAGCCGCAGGCTTTAGCCTGCGCTCCGCTCCATGAAGGCCGGACGAAAGGAGAAAAACACACAACCAAACACATGGCAACGACACCATTCAAAGTCGGCACGCTCGACCGCGTCGAGCGTCTGCGCTTCCCGCAGGGAGACGCGCAGTCCCTGCGCCTCGTCCCCATGACCGCCAGCAAGACGGTCCGCAAGGGCGACATCGTGATGTACACGACCGGGGCATCCGGCACGGTCGAGCGCTACATCACGCCGAGCGCCACAAGCGGCAACGTCAAGTTCGGCGCGGCCAGCAAGACCCTCGTCGGCATCGCCGCCGAGGCCAAGACCACAGGCGGAACCGTCACCAATCGCGACACCGTCGCCGTCCACACCAAGGACAAGGTCCAGTTCCTCGCGCGGCTCGTCAGCAACGACACCGCCGGCGATGATGCCGCCGCCGCAGGCGGCGCCAACTCGCGCCAAAGCAGCCGCAGCATCGACGAAAAGTACGAGGTCGGCGTCTGCGCGATCGGCACGTCCCAAGACAAAGGGTTCCTGGTCGTCGGTGACAAGACCGACGGCCGCGACGACGTCAAGGTCGTCGAGTTCATCGACGAAGGCGACCCGACCGACGACTTCGGCCTTGTGTGGGCCGAACTTGTCTAAGGAGGACAAATGGGCGACATCATCGCAACGCACGCGGAACTCGCGCGCGCAGGGGTAGACAAGTTCTATCCCGTCTTTAGCAACGCGCAACGCCGCATCTATCGCAAGATCGGCTGGCACAACGAGAAGACGTCGCAGGAGTTCCTGCGCATGTTCC
>CAZGXW010000082.1:1240-8478 GCA_964529975.1 uncultured Fimbriimonadaceae bacterium | reverse complement strand
CATCGGGATGTAGACCTCGAGAAGTTCCTTCAGGAATACGCAGAGGATTTCCCGCACGAGCAAGCAATCATGAAGGGCCTCACGAAGACGTTTGAGTTCGTTGAGGGCATGAATCTGGATCCAAAACTAAGAGCTTGGAATCGTGGAGACTTCTTCACGCTTGTAGTTGAAATCTACCGAGTCATTATGGATGATGCCTTGAGTCTCGATGCGCGGACAGTAGGGAAGGATCTCGCTAAGTTCTACCGCTCTGTTGAGCACAGAGATGATGTCGACGAAGAGTCAAGCGTAGCGGAATACTATAAGGCCGCCGCACAAGGCGTTAACGACCGCGTCAACCGGGTTACACGAGGGAGGATTGTTCGAGGAGTTATCATGGGAGCTTCCACCCAGATTCCACTTCTTGACGAATGAATCTCGCGACAGGTAGTCCTGCCTGGACTCCGGCAAGTCTCCGCTCGGCCAGCCGTGACCAACCGCGTCAAAACCCGATGAACCAATGCCACATCGCTCGGAACGGAAGCGTCACGCCGCTCCAAACCCGCTCCCAGAACGTCCCGGGCTCTGACCAGTTGTCCTTTCTCATTCTCCGCCAACCGCTCATTGATCTCGGGCTGTGAACGATTGTGACAGGGCTTGTGGTCCGTCATCCTTCGACAGGGCTCAGATTTAGGTTGCTGTCCCGTTCATCCTTCGACGGGGCTCAGGATGACGGGGTCGAGGTTCCTCTACTTCGATGGGGCTCAGGGCAGGCTTGCTCAACACCGCGTGGGTTGCTGGCCCGTTCATCCTTCGACGGGGCTCAGGATGACGGGGTCGAGGTTCCTTTACTTCGACGGGGTTCAGGATGATGAGCTTTGAAGGAGTGGCCGAGAAAGGACGGATGGTTAGTCAGTCTCTATCGTCGTCATCCTGAGCCCCGTCGAAGGATGAACGACGATTGGGCGTCACACCGAGTTTGCGAAAGTACGCGACGGAGAGGGCGGGCAGATCCTCCCACCGGCCTTCGATCATTGCAATCTTCTTTTCGCGACGCCAGCCTTTGATCTGCTTCTCTAGGGAGATCGCTTGCTGCATCGTCTGTGTCTCGCAGAACCACACAAGTTCGCAAGGGCCTTGAAGGCTCGTGTACTTCGAGCCAGTCCCCTCCATGTGCAAGAACAGCCTTGCATCTAGGTTGGAAGTCACGCCCGTGTAGAAGCGCCCTGATCGGCACCTGAGGATATAGACGCAAGGCCGCTTCACAACGAAAACGCTACCCTAAAGGGGTTTCGAGCTCGGTCGATGTGACCGTGGCCGGGGTATACCGAAGGCCAAGATGGAGAAGAAGCAGAGTAAGGAGAGGCGGCAGGTCTTTCGCGTGAAGGACCACGACATGACGGAGTTCCGGAAGCGGGCGTGGCCTTACCGTCCGAGTTTCGCGAACGAGCCGGAGATGCACCGGTACGTGGTGGAGCGACTCGAGGAGATCGAGCCGGGGCTTGACCTCTATGAGGACTGGCGTCGCGGGATCGAGTACCCGTGCAAGGTGCGGAGACGGCCCAAGCGGTTGGACGTGCTGGCGCAGGACGCGGGCGGGGGCCTGGCTGTTCTGGAGTGCAAGATGGGGTGCGCTGAAGCGAAGGCGCTGGGGCAGTTGCTCGGCTACATGGGTTGGGTGCAGGAGCACCTTTGTTGCAGCGGCGAGCGGGTGCGCGGGGCGTTGGTGGTCGGCGGATACGACGAGATGGTCTTGTACGCGCTTCGATCCGTGCCCCTGCCGATCGGGCTTTGGGTGTGCCGAAAGGGACACGGGTTGCAGGAGGTGGTCGGGTGGTCTGGCCGGTCGCTACTCTAGCGCCCCAACGGGGCGCCGAACTCTGCGACTCCCGCTCCTGTTCCCTTCCCCCTACTCCTCACAGCTCATACGCCTTCGGATGCCTCGCCTCATAGAGAAAGATGTCGTCCGCACCGGGGAGGGCCATCAGAACGCCGATCCCAAAGCCATAGTCGACAGGCTCGCCCCGGAACTCCGCGCCCTTGGCCTTGAGGTCCTTCATGGTCGCGGCGACGTCGTCGCACATCAGCGAGATCGCGTGCTTGCGGGGCGATGTGTACTCTTCTCCTTCGTGGACGCCTTGCGTGGGGTGGACGCCCAACTCGCTGGGTCCGGTCTTGAAGATCAGCCAGCCGTCGTGGGCGTCGACGAAGGGCCAGCCCAGCACGTCGCGCAGGAACGCGCGGGTCGCCGGGGCGTCGTCTGAATAGATCAGCGTGTGGACGGCGGTGACCATGGAGTGAGTTTACGATTTTTGCGATACCCCCACCCTAACCCTCCCCCAAGGGGGAGGGGATTCAATCCAAAAGGGCCTTGATCAGGCCGAAGAGCGCGATCGCTCCGACGACGACCCAATAGATGCAGTCGCCCACCATCGCTAGACAGCAGGCTCCCTCGACGGCCTTGTCGACCGGGCCGTCGACGTGCTCGGCCTCGATCTTCTCCAACTCCTTATAGTCGAAGTCCGGCACTCGCTATTCGGGCCGCAGGTTGATCCGCACGGACTTGAGCGGCTTGTCGAATTGGATGATCAACTTCGCCGCCTCCTTGGGAACGGCGCCGCCCGGATCGGGAAACCCGAAGAGGAGCCGGTCCTTCGCCGCCCCTCCTGGCTGCATGTCCGCGTAGTACGACTTGAACGAGTCGGAGGTGACAGACATCCGCAGGTCGCTCGTATCCAAAAGTTGAAGGCTGAGCACCCCGCCGTAAGCGATCTGCGCCATCGCCGGGCCCGCGTTGCGGACCTCGAAATCGAGGGCGAACCCGCCCCCGCCCGTGCCGAACGGGTTCTCGATCTTCGCGACGTTCGAGACCCGGAAGCGCCATGTGCCGTTGCCCACCCACTCGCCGATGATCGCCTCGACGTACTCCTGCTCGTTCTGGGCCTTGACCGGCACGAACTGCACGCTCACTCTGTCCGCCCCGACGACGACCTCCGCGCCCGCCGCCGTCAGCGCCGAGACGGGCACGTAGACTTCCCCGCCCTGCTCGATCATGGGCTTTGCGCTCTTCTTGCCGTTGACCCACAAGACCTTGGGCGCGCCGGCCAGGGCGACCACTGCAAATCCGACGATGAAGACCACGACCGCCTTTCTCATGGACCGAAGTCTATCACCCCTCAGAGAAATTTCTAAAAAAAGTCGAACCAAGCCGTTGCTTTTCGCCGTTTTCGACCGTCATTCAATATCAGGTTGATGCGCTTGGACCATCGGCAACGATGAGCGGGCACTCGACCAGGACTCGCCAAAAGCGAGAACAAAGAAAAATGGCAACTAAGAAAGCCCCTGCAAAGAAAGCCGCCAAGAAGGCCCCGGCCAAGAAGGCTGCTGCCAAGAAGACGGCCAAGAAGAAGAAGTAACTGTCAACGACACGACCGTGGGGCCGTCCTTCGGGGCGGCCCCACACAATTTAAGGGGTCGGATCCTACTGTTTGAGTCCGCCGTCGATCCAGTCGGAGATGGTCTTGATCTCGCTCGCCGGGAGGGGCGGGCGGCCCTGGGGCATCCGTTTGCCGCCGGCAGAGGTAAGGGAGAGGACGAGGATGCTGTTCTTCGAGTCGCCCTTAAGGACGAAGCGGCTGCCCGCTGCCGAGGCGTAGTTGGTGAGGTCGAGCGTTCCCGCCTTGACGTTCGTGCTGTGGCAGGGCATGCACTTGAGGGTAAAGATGCGTCCTACCGTGGCCCAGTCCGGCCCGGCTGTGGGTTCGACCTTGGTCGCGCCCGCCGGAGGAGAGAAGGCGAAGAGCGCGGCGTCGGCCGCAGTCGCCGTGGCCTCGATCGATTCGGCCCACACGATGTACTGTCGCCCGTCTTGGTTGTACTGGTAACCGCGGGCGATCCCCGTCTTCGGGTCGATGTAGAGCGTCGCGGTCGTCTTGCCGTCGGCGAGAGTCGTTTCCACTTCGCTGACCTCGATCCCGCGTAGTTTGCGGGTGGACCCGGCCTTCGCCGACTTGATCAGTTTCGCCGGATCGGTCTCGAGGAATCCCGCCCATCCCCAGAGTCCAGGGTCGGTCGCCTCGGCGAGGACGGCGGCCTTTTCGTAGGGCGCCTGGGTGAACGTGTTCTTGGACTTATCGAGGATCGAGAGAGTCTTGCCGTCGCTGACCACAAGCCTTGCGGGGGAGTCGATCTTGATGTTGCCGGGCTTTCCATACGTGACCTCGATGGTCGAGGGGGCACCGCCGACCTGGCTGATCGTGACCTTTGCCTTCAGAGTCTGGGCGTCCTTGAGTTTCGCCATGTGGCCCGCAAGGGCGGGCGGCAGGCTGACTTGGACGGCAAAGGCGAGCACGGCGCATCCGGTCGCGAGGGCAAGGGCAGGTCGTTTCATGGTTCCGGTTCCCAGTTTGGTAACGATTATGGCGCGAGAATGTTTCAATTTCGGCCCAGCAAGCGGGGATAGTAGTCGCATGGGCTTCACTCCTGAGTATCGTGCCATCGTCGAGGAGCGGCTTTCGGCCGTCGTGCCGATCCAGACAAAAGCGATGTTCGGCGGCGTTGGGATCTACTCGGAGGGGCTGTTCTTTGCCCTGATCGCCGAGGACCGGCTGTACTTCAAGGTCGACGACTCGAACCGCGGGGACTTTGAGGGCGCGGGGATGTCGCCGTTCTATCCCTACGACTCGCCGACGCCGATGGGCTACTGGGAGGTGCCGGAGAGGGTGTTCAAGAGCAAGAAGGAATTGGGGGTGTGGGTCGACAAGGCCTTGAGGGTGGCAGAAAGCGCCAAGAAGATGAGATGAACGCACTTGTACTCCGAAACTCTTTCGGTCTCACACGTCGAATACAATGAGAGGTGGCGGCCATCGCCACTCTTCTGGAGGATTCAATGGTTGCTTCCATGTCGATCCTGTTGCTTGGGTTCCAAGTTGGAAATCCGACCCGCCCCGTCCAGTATGTCGACCAATCCTTCGTAGGTTCCATTGAGAGGGCAGCCAGCGTTTTGGCTCTGGGCGGCTTCGAACGGCCAGACGGGGGAGAGTACCGACGCGTGACCCTTCGCATCCCCACGATTGCGTGGGGAATCAAGGAAGTGTCGGTCAGCGCCTGGATTGTGGCCGACCCAATCACCGGCGCGACCCACGCTGTCGCGTGGAACGGCCTGCGGTACAGCCCAGTCTCGATCGGAGAACCCGCCGATCTCGAGGCGGACGTCAAGGCCGGATTCATTACGCCACCGCCGTACATGTTGATGGAATCCGAGGAGTACATGGCAGCGACCCGACCGACCGGACCGCTGGCGGCTGTAATGCTCCATGCCGTCGGTCGCCCGGACCTTGCTGCAAGCCCACTCTCTCAAATGAGGACGACGCGCTCGATCAACATGAGTGTAGATGCAGCGGCCACTTTCGAGCGAATCCTGGCTGGTGCCGCGTTCAGCAGATTCATAGAAGGCGAAGACTGGGACGCGCTGCTCTTTTTGCGACGTGCCAAGCGCTTCGACTCCATCCGCAGGGAGACTTCGACGGCGGGCGAGGACGGAGGCGGGGGATTGGGCGCCACTTCGTTCGACAAGTTCGACTTCGACTCGATGATTCGGGACATCAACATGAGACTGGCGCAGGCCTCCAAGGGCCAGCCGACTCTCGCAGAGATCGCTCGACTCCCGCAGTCGGAGCGCATCGCCGCTTACAAATTGCGCATGCCTGACACAGCGGACCATCCGAGGTATTACTCGACGGAGGTCCAGACCTTCCGCGACACGCCAGCCCAGAGGCTCCTCGCTGAGGGCGAGGCTGGCCTCGAGGCCCTGATCGACCTGTTGGACGACGGCCGCTCAACACGCTCGCTCAACTATCAGTACTTCCCGACGTCTGCACCCAACTTCAAGTCCGTCAGCCAGGTCGCGATGGCGCAACTGCTGCCTCGTCTCCTGCTAACCGGATTCAGCGAAAACCTCGAGATTGCGAAGGCCCAGGTGAGGAACCACTGGAACCGGGCTAAGGGCAAGCCGATCGAAATGCAGTGGCTTTCCGCCCTTGAGAACGACGAGCTGCCGCCTACCGTCTGGTCCAATGCCGCGGATAACCTCTCATGCCCGGCCTGGGTCACGCCTACGGGGAACGGAGTGCGCTTCGAGTCCAAGTATCCGGAGCCGTTCGTGGGGGCCTCACTGAAGTATGGGTCGCTAAAACCGAAGCAAGGCCGAAGAATCGCGAGCCTCATCCTTGAGCGACGAGGGCCGTGGCTCGCGGAGAGCCGCCACCGCAACCAGTCGTTCAAGATGCTGATAAACGCGGCAAAGTGGGACCTTGACCTGTGCATGGAAGATCTGATCGCTGCTAAGGCGGACCTTCTAGCCAAGATCAAGGCGTCGACAGAAGCGGACTCCAATTCTGAACTTAGACGGCTCGCCGAAGTTGTGACTGCGCTCGCTTACGCAAAGCACCCAGACGCGTGGACGGGATACTTGGACGCGCTGCTGACACATCCTCCTGACACCAGGCTTGGGATCGGTTCGGCCCTCGATCCTCTCTGGCAGCACCCTGACGACCCTGAAGCCAAGGCGATCGCAGGCGTGATCTTTGATCGGGGTGCGCCGTACTATCCAGGCGAGATGTCGACGAGACTGAACCAAGAACTGCCGATGCTCGTGTTCCTGCCTGAATACCGTCTCGCGCTTGTCGCCTGCTTGCAGGACACGCGGATCGCAATGATTGCGCGTCGAACTTTTGAAAGCAGCCTCAACTATTCGTTCGGCAGTGGAGGCGGCGGGGGCCAGCATATTGATGCCGCCACGAGTAGCATCCCAGTTGGAGGCGAGATCGAACTTCGAGTCTGCGACCTCATGGTCAGCAACTTGTCGCGCTCACTGCGATTTGAGAAGTTCCATCTTGCACTTTCCACTGCGGAGCGCGACGTGTTTGTGAAAATGGCGATCGAGGGCATTCTCAACCCGAACACGTCTTGGATCGTTGCAGATGAGACGAGAAAGCCGCGCCTTCCTCATTCGTCGGCCTTGTTCGTGTCACGCCCTGTGTGGACGATACCGACGGGAAGCGTCCGTCCCGGCACTTTCCGGCAAAACGGCGGAGGCTGAGTCACGAAGGATTCGAAACGTAGTCGCCGCCGCGGCAGCCTTTGAGGTACTCGAGCGAGAAGACTTGCCCGGTCATCTCCAAGTCGCCGCTATAGACCGGGTCGTGCCAACCCTCGATGTCGATCGAGCCGGTCCAGCCCGCCTTGCGCAGGATCGTGAT
>CAZGXW010000082.1:0-1140 GCA_964529975.1 uncultured Fimbriimonadaceae bacterium | reverse complement strand
CCGACGGAGAGAGTCGCTGTGCCAGCGAGTTCCTCGGTGACTTCCTTAGCGATCTTGGGGAGGTCGTTGTCCTCGATGTACTGCCACATGGTGAGTTCGTACGACTCGAACCCGTGGTGCTTGATCTGCCTGAGGTAGTCGGCGCCCTTGTGCATGGGGGCGAGGGTCCCGATCGTGATGTCCTTGTGGCCGGTGCGATCCATTTGCGGGTCGGTTGGTACCAGGGGCGGGAGAGGAGGTAGGGAGTAGGGAGTAGGAGTAGGTGGTGGGGGTCAGGGGTTTAGGCTCTTTGGAGTCGATTGCATTAGTCGCGGCCACGACTGTTGTGCACGGACGGCCTTTCTTACGCCCAGAACTGCGAACAATGTCATAGTCCCTAGAAGCAGAATGAAGAAGGCTAAAGACGCGGCTCGCCTGACGTCTTCCGCAATCTCCTCGCTGAACATTCTCCAAATCATCATCAGGGCGATGAAAGCCGTCATGTGAAGTGAATTGGCGTGCTCTAACGACCTTACGCCTTTGAGCGTCTGCGGATCGATCGTGACAGGTGGATTGTAAGTCTTCAATCCCGAATGTCCTCCTTCTACCAAGATCTTGATCTGTTCGTGAAACCACGATGGAACGACCCTGGTCGTGTTTGAGTGGAACACTCGTACATTCTCCATGTTGAGAGACAGTTCGTCGTGCTGGTCGTTCAGGAGTATCCAAGCATAGGTTCGGAAGAGCGATTCATACGAGCCAGTGTCGCCAATATCGTCGACTGACACGTCGAACTCGATTCTTGTGCCCTTGATGTGCAGCAAGCCGTCTGAGAACCAGCCGACTGCAGAATCGCTCCCGAGCAAGACTCCCCGCCTCTTGAGTTTGAGATTGAACACGGCAAGCTGAGGGAGAGAAAACTGCCGATGAAGGACGCGGGATCTCGATGAATTGACTCGAGCGATCGAAGCGAGCGCTCCGAAGACGACACCAAGGAAAGCGAACGCCGTAACCACGTCCGACTCCTTCCTGAACTCAGCGATTGTCAACGGCTGGACGGCGAGCAGGATAAACGAAAGAAAGAAGAGCAGGACAAGCGATTCTGGCCAGCAGGTGCGCAGGTGCTCGCGGAGGAGTTCTCCACGGTCGAGCGTGTATCCG
>CAZGXW010000081.1:0-8643 GCA_964529975.1 uncultured Fimbriimonadaceae bacterium | reverse complement strand
TGCGAGTTCCTCGACACGACCGTTCCGCAACACATCGCCGACCTCGTCTCCTGGGGCGCGATCGGTGCGCGCACGACGGAGAGCCAGATCCACAGGCAACTAGCATCCGGCCTGTCGATGCCCGTGGGGTTCAAGAACGCGACCGACGGCAACGTGCAGGTGGCAGTCGACGCGCTGAGGGCAGCAGCCCAACCACAGTGGTTCCTTTCGGTGACGAAGCAAGGCATCGCAGCGATCTCGCTGAGTAGCGGGAACGAGCACTGCCACGTCATCCTTCGCGGCGGATACCGCACCGGCCCGAACTTCGACGCCGCCCACGTCGGCGAGGCGTGCGCGCTCCTGGCGAGCGCGGGGATGCAGCAGCGCGTGATGGTGGACTGCAGCCACGGCAACAGCGGCAAGGACTTCACCCGCCAAGGAGCGGTCGCACACGACGTGGCGTGCCAGGTCTCAGGGGGGTCAAGGCAGGTCTTCGGGGTCATGCTGGAGAGCAACCTCGTGGCCGGCCGCCAGGACGCGCCCTCGACCTTTGGCCAGAGCATCACCGACGGCTGCATCGGGATCGAGGAGACCGCCGAGGTGCTTGCCGAACTTGCCCATGCCGTCCGTTAGCCGCGTCCAGACCGCTGCGAGAATCATCTGGTCGATGACCTTGCTCGCTATCGCGTTCGGCGTCCTGCACGACCTCTTCTCAGCCGCGGTTTGCAAGGAGTACTTCACGGTCCACCACCCGAGACTGATCGAGAGCGACCACTGGCTAGCGATGTCGTTCCTGTGGGGGTTCATGGCCACATGGTGGGTCGGGACGCTGGGAGGCATCTGGCTCGCATGGTGTACGCAGGTCGGTCGGGCCGAGCCTATCCCGTTCAAGAGAACCATGCGCGCCGCTGTGATCGCGGCCGCAGGAGTGCTCGTTCTCGCGCCGATCACTTGGTTCGCGATCTACCGGTTTGGTCAGAAAGTGATCGCCAGAAACCCGACCGACCCGCCGAGCGAACTGGACGTCCGCGCTTTTTCGAGCGGAGTGATGCACATGCAGTCGTACACGCTGGCGTTCCTCGCGTTCGCCGTGATTGGCATCGCCTTCGTCGTCAAGCGTTACTCGAAGAAGAAGTCACGCGATTGATGACCTTGAGGTCCTTCTTCAAGCGCCGGACCTCGACTCCCAAGCGTGACTCGAAGTCGCGCGCATAAGGCTTGAGGACTTCCATGCTCCCGAGCGACTTGGTGCGGATGATCGACTTGACCGCGTGCCGCACGAGCGCCCCAGGGTCGGCGGTGTAGATGTCCTTGTTCTGGAACCGCTGCTCCATGATCTCCAGCACCTGCTTCGTGATGTGCGGATCTTCATAATCGATCAGCAGCCCGACCGCGTGCCAGGCGTCGGTGTCGTAGCCCTCGGCGATGTCCTGATAGAGTTCCGGCACAATCTTCGGGTCGCGCCCTTCAGCCGCCTGTCGCTTCTGGATGTCGTAGCGCGTGCGGTCGAGGATGATCATCACGAACACGACGAGGATGCCGAGCACGAGGCCCATCGCCCCGCCGCCCCAGGCTCCGATGTTCGCCCCCTCCAGGTCGATCTTGTCCGGCCAGTCCGAGCCCCGCATGATCGCCCAGATGGCTCCCCCGACAGCCCCAAAGAACGCCCCCGAGATGCCCCATTTGAGCATCGGCCCGACCTTGATCCACTCGCTTCCCATCGACGTACCCTAGTTTGCCCTACCTAGACCAACGTGCGGGACAGGCGGGAGGTTCGGTCAAGGTCGCTTCAAATACGCATAAGCGTTGTGGGCGTGGATCGACTCTTCGTTCTCGACCTCGACCTCGTAGGAGACGAACCGGCCGTCGTTGTCGAACGCGAGCGCGACCTCACGGACCATGTCCTCGACGAACCTCGGGTTGTCGTAGGCGTGCTCGGTGACCCACTTCTCGTCGGGCCGTTTCAGCACAGGATAAAGCCCGCACGAGGCAGCGCCCTCGATCATCTCGATGACCTCCTCCAGCCATACGTGGTCGCTGGTGCGCGCACGGACGCTGACCCAGCCGCGCTGGTTGTGTGCGCCCCGGTCGCTGATTTCCTTGCTACATGGGCAGAGCGTCGTGACGGGAACCTTGAGAATCATCTCGACGCCGAAGTCGCCGTTGCACTCCGCGCTGAACCCACACTCGTACTCCATCATCCCGGCCTTGCCGGTCACAGGCGCTTTCTTGACCATGAAGAACGGGAACCTCACCTCGATGTGCCCCTTCTTGGCGCTGAGGCGCTTCTTCATCGACTCGATAAGGTGCGGGAAGGCGTTGACGCTGATCTCTTTGCCGTGCTCGTTGAGGACCTCGAGGAACCGGCTCATGTGCGTGCCCTTGAAGTGGCTGGGCAGGTCGACGGTGAGGGTGAAGTTGCCGATGGTGTGCTGGCGCTCGTCGGCGCGGTCGAGCACCACGATCGGGAACTTGACCCCCCGCACGCCGACCCGGTCGATCGGGATGTTGCGGTGGTCCTTCGTCTCCTGGATGTCGGGCAGGCCTTTCCCGGCCTTCTCGTCTGGCGTCATGTCTGGTCCTCTTTGGATCATGCCTCTCGGCTAAGTCGGCGCGGACAGAGCCGCGCCCTCCAACTATTGTCCAACAAGTCCGGTGAACGAGGCCTCCAGAAGGTCTAGCGTATGCACTACTTTGACCCTGCCTCCCGCCTCCCGGCTTGCCTGTTCAATCCATGCGTGGCAACCAGGGTTCCCGGTGGCGACGATCTCGGCCCCAGTGGCCAGGACGTTGGCCCACTTGCGGTCGAGGAGCCGCTTGGCGTATCCGGGCTGCGTCAAGTTGTAAACCCCTGCGCTGCCGCAACACATGTCGGACTCAACGAGTTCGACGAACGTGAGGCCGGGGATGGCTTGGATCAGGGCCCTTGGTTCGTCTTTGATCCTCTGGCCATGCGCGAGGTGGCAGGCGTCGTGGTAGGTGACTGTCAGGTCGAGACCTGGGCTGGCCTTGAGTTGGTCGATCAGGCCGTTGGCGAGGAGGAACTCCGAGGCGTCGACTACGCGCGCCTCCCTCCCTATGGAGTCTTTGAGCCAACTGCCACATCCTGCGGAATCGACAATGAGCGGGACGTCCTTAGGCAATTCGCGCGAGAGCGCTTCCACCTTTTGGTGGGCCTCATCCAACATCCCGTTGTGTGCGTGCAAAGCACCGCAACATCCTGCGTCGTTCTCGACCACCGTATAGCCGATTCGTCGCAAGAGTCGCCGTAATGCGATGTGCACGTCCGGATAGAGGACGCGCATGACGCATCCTTCGAGGATCGCGACTCTGCCCTTGATGGACGGCAGCGTGGACTCGTCGATTGAAGGCCAATCACGTTTCTTCGGCGAGCGTGGCAGATCGGCGACCGACGGCTCGTCGGACAAGCCCTTGCTCACGAAGCCAGGCACCTTGCTCCCCGGCCAAAGCCTGCTGAGCGCTAACTGGCGGCGAACCGCCGCCGGGTCGCTCAAACCATCGATCAGGTTCTTGACTCCAGGCTTTGCCCCGAGAGTGTCTCGGGCCTGCTCCAGGATCTCGCCGTACTTGACCCCGCTCGGGCACGCAGGCTCGCACGCCCGGCAGCCAAGGCACGTATCGAGGGCATGGCGAGTCTCTTCCCATTCGACCTTGCCTTCGTCCGCGCTACGGGCCAAGTAGATGCGGCCTCGGGGGGACTCCGTCTCGCGGCCTGAAAGCACGAACGTCGGGCAGGCTTCGAGGCAGAAGCCGCACCGGATACATTGGCTGGTCAGGTCGGAAAGCGACGGCACATCCCATGATGACTGATGACATCGTTCGGGCTTGAACGGGACGAATTCGAACCAACCCGTGCGAACCCGAACATAATCCCCTTCAGATGGACAGCGTGGCGCCTCAAATGGACGTCAGCGAGAGGAAGTTCGGCATCGTCGTGTGCCGATGGAACGAGTACGTCAACCTGATGCTCTTGGAGGGCGCGCTCGACGAACTCAGGAAACACGGCGATCCAGAAGTGCTCGTGGTCAAGGTTCCCGGCACTTGGGAACTCCCTCCCGCGGTCCAGGCGCTGATTGAGAGCGACAAGGTCGACGCCGTGGTCGCGCTAGGAACTATCCTTCAAGGGGCGACGGCCCATGCCGACATGCTCGCCAGCGACGTCAGTTCCGCCCTCATGAAACTGCAGATGGACCTCAAGGCACCGGTCGCTTGGGGGATCCTCACGCCGGACACCCAAGAGCAGGCGATCGAGAGGGCCGGGATGAAACTCGGCAACAAGGGCCGAGAGGCGGCCCTGGCCGCGATTGAGATGGTTAACGTCCTAGGCTCCCTGCGCTCGCGGTAGCCTCCCGAGCGTCGAACACCAAGAGAGGACAGAACGATGCTTTCCCTTACACTCGCCCTCGCCCTCCAAGCCCCGGCAAACGTTCCGCGCGATGCGGAGGCTGTCTGGCCGATCATGCCTCGCGTGACCGCGGCGCCGGGTTCGAACGTCTCCCTCCACCAAAGCATTCATGCCGTTACGGCCACGCTCTTGGACGTACCCCCGACGGACACGAGCGGACCAAAGACGGAAGTCGGATACGAGACGCTTTCGCTTTTCAAGAACACGACCGCCAATGAAGGCCAGGTCGATATCGAGGTGGCCTTCGACTCGTGGCGGTCCGGGTTCGGTCAAGCGATCAAGGTCGAAGCCCTGTGGTCCGACCAGCCCGTCCAGCCCGCAGGCCCTGTGATGTCTCTGCAGCCCATGCCGGAGAAAGGGCAAATGGGGCGGTACGCGATCCGGTACCGAGTCACAGTCAAAAAGCAAGCGACGCACTCGCTCAAGTTGAAGTTCAAACTGCCGGTCGGCGTCAGCGGCGTGGACCGTGAAGAGCGCATGGTCGCGTACCGCGTGGTCGACATCAACCAAGCCTCGGCACTTGAGCAGTTCCGTATGAGCGTGAAGTTCACGCCGCTACAGGTGTTCGCCCCGATCGAGGCGAAACCCGACTGGGGTTGGGAGGTCGGCTCGAGCGGAGCCTATCTCAAACTCGACGGAAAGGCGTCGAACCGCGACGCAGTCCTGGTGTACCGCTACTATCCGCCTCGCTTCTGACCGCGACAAGAACAAGCAGGCCCCGGCCAAAAGGTCGGGGCCTGCGCTTGCTTCTGGAGGCAGTCTTACTGCTTCTTCTTGAAATTGAAGTTGTCGACCTGGAACGAGCCGTCGTCGAGCAGCGGGTACTGGCCCTTGACGGAGTTGGGCTTGACCGGCTGGTCATCGATGTGTGTCCAGACCAACTTGATGTTCTTGCCGTCCGTGGACCACTTGCCCTTGGATGAGGACATCGCGCCCTTGAACAGGAACGAGTCGTCGGCTTTGAAGACCCACTTGTTGTTGGCGTCCTTGCCGTTGAGCAGCCAGGTTCCGACCACGTGGGACTTGGGGAACGAGGCGAAGGCCAGTGACATCACGGCCATCGCGAGAGTGAGCGTTGCAAATCGTTTCATCGGGTTTTTCACCTGCCAAAACAGCGAGGCACACGGGGCAACCGATCCTTCGGCGCCTTGGCCCTGAGTGGCTCATTCCGCCTTGTGTGAAGGGCAATGGCAGGTTTTGATGCGGGGATAGGTGCGACCTAGAAACTGTGCTTGCCCGCTGGGAACTCGCGGGCCTCGTCGGCCCATACGAGGGTGAAGGGGACTGGGCACTCGACCGAGAGCCGGCCCTCCCGCAAGTGGACGACGAGCGGCCCGTCCGGGTGGGGGATCTCCGCCCGAAACGAGCGCAGTCGGCCCGGGCGAGGGGCGATCCGCGCCTTACGCCAGCCCTCGGCGACGCTCGTCACTCCTGCGACGATCTGGAAGAACCCGAGGATCGGATGGGCCGACCAGGCATGGCAATCGGAACGCGTCGGTTCGGGGTTCTCGGCGAAAGTGGTCAACCCTTGGTCGATCATCTCGCGCCAAGGTCCAAGTTCAGCCATGTAGTCGGCAGGGTTCTTGGCAAGGTGTTTGTAGTAGGCGAAGTAGTACGTGCACTTAGCCGCCTGGGCAAGTCCCTTATCCGGCCACGAGTCGGGCGAGAGTCCCGCGAGCGATTGGCAGATTCGGAACAGTGCCGCCCCGTGCTCGCTTGGAAACTTCGCCGGATCCTGCGGATGGTAGACAAGGCCGTTCTCCGCGCGCTCGATGTTCTGCAGCAGTTCGCGAATCGCAATGGTCCGCGACTGTGCGCCCTCCATAGCGGCGAGAGCGAGTTCAGCCATCCATTTGGTGAAGACATGGATGCTCGACCGCGCCTTTCCCGGCGGCTCGCCCCAGGCCCAGCCGGGAACCCAGTCGGCAAACGTCCAGAACGCCCGCTCTGGGCTGCCTTCGATCAGCCTGTCCCATGCGTCGATCACGCGGTGCGCCTGGTCCAAGTGGAGCCGCGAGACGGGGACGCGGTCGTACAGCCATTGGTCGTACAACATCATCACCCACCAAAGGCTGAAGGGAGGAATGACCTGCGTCTGTCTGCTGGGATAGCGGCTCTGCGTGAGTCCGTCCGGCATCACCGACCATGAGAACTGTTCGACGGCGTTGCGCTGGAGGGCCCGGTCGCGGGCCATGTAGTATCCGATCAACGCCTGGATGCGCGTGTCGCCCGCGTACTGGAGTTGTTCGTAATAGGGACAGTCGAAGTAAGTCTCACCTGCACAGCGCTGCGCCGTTCGGAGCGCGACGTCCCATATCTCTTGTGTGCCGCTCGCGGAGAACGACGCCTCTTCGCGCAGCGGGTATCCGGTCTCAATCGCGTCGACCTCGTTCACAGAGACTTCAGCGCTTGACTCGATACGGACATACCTGTACGTGCGCCACCAAAGCGGCTCAAACGTCCGCTCTTGTCCATCAAGCACGAACTCGTCGCGGTATCCCCACATCTGCTTCCCGGTCACGCGGTCGCGATGGCCCTTTGATCCCCCCGGCTCAAAGAACCCTTCCGCGTAGGTCACAGACACTCGCGCGCCGTCGGGCCCGGCCAAACGGAACCGTGGGAACGCCGTCAGCAACTCTTGGTAGTCCAGCACCAACGAGGACTTCTTGTCGACTTTGCACGGCTTGAACTCCCAGGAACTTTCATCGGCGAGGCTGCGGACCCGAGGCTTGGTCTCGCGCACCTCGTATCGCATCGGTGGGATCGTTCGCGGGGTCAGCATCCATGGGGTCCCACCACCACCTGCTCCACGCAAGGCCGCATCGCTGATCACGTTCGGCGCGCGCCACTCCAACCCAGCGCCTGCGCCCGTCTCCCAGCCCCAGCCAAGGCTGTGCGCGTCGGCGATCTCGCCTGGCCCAACATCGATGTAGAAAGGTCCGACGTCGCTGTGCAGCATCTCGAACGTGTAGCCCGGGATGCGGGCGACCTCCCAACCGTCCGGCGTCGAAGCCCCCTCGGCCTCGACTACAAGACCCTGGCGGGCCGTGTGCTGCGACATCGGGGCGTATCGCCCGAAGTTCCACACCTGGACGACGATCCAGTTGTTTCCCTTGCGCAAGTGCTTGGCAACGTCGTACGTCTCGAAGAACCAGTGGTGCAAGTCCCCACGTTGTGGGCCAAAACCGACGAAGGTTCCGTTGACGAACAGGCGGTAGCGCTGGTCCGCGCTGACCTTTAGCGGAAACGCCGAAGGTTTGTCGCTGAGCGAGAGCATGCGACGAAAGACGTACACGCCCATATCGCCATCCGGGTGTTGCGAGTAACTCACCCACTTCGCATCGAGAAACCCTGGCGTCATGCGTGTTTGGACTCCTGTGTGATCGCCCTATAGTCCTCGGCATTGTCGATGTCTACAGCCATGCGAGGGTCGCAGCCGGTCACTAAGATCGCTTGGCTTTCGAAGACGCGACCTAGCGTGAGTTCAGCCTCGGCCAGTCCGATGCGCCGACACAGGAACCGGACCACCGTCCAGGGTCCAAGTCGTGCGACCATCGCCAATTGGTTCTTCCGGTGTTTGGACATGCCTTCGATCATCGAGAGCGCGTGCCTGAACCCGGCAGGTGAAGCAGCGTACAGGGCGCCGGAAAGGAACGCCCCGTCTTTGAGGCGGACCGGCTTTGTCTTTATCGCCGGAAACTCCTTGGCAAACTCACCTCGCGAGGTCAAGCCTGCAGCGAGCCAGCGATCCTGCCTCGGATCGACGCGGGTCTGGACGGCCACCATGAACGAACTCAACATGAGGGGGTCGAGGAACGGAGAGTCGGCAGGCAGGAAGAGGAGGGCGTCGACATGGCCGAGCGCCTCAACGGCCCGTCGAGCGTTCTCGATCTGCCGGTCGGCTTCGTGGACGAACTTCCCGTAGGTGACGTGGGGCCGCACGTCCTCTCCACTGACTGTTGCGCAGTCAGTCACGCCGCTCTCCATCACAGCCGCCAAAGTGCACTCAAGGCACGTCCGACCCCCGACTTTCGCCAGGGCTTTCCGGCGCGTGCCGATCACCGACGCGAGATCCGCGTCGACGAGCCCGCCAGCGGCGACCACGGCGCCCCAGGTCAAGGAAGTCCCCCAGTGGGTTCACGGAGCATCGGCTGGGCGAGTTTATCGGATTAATCGGGGGCCAGCATAATTGCTGTGGCGAACGTCGACCCTCGACAAATTGCTGTCGAATGCCGGAT
>CAZGXW010000080.1:3162-8735 GCA_964529975.1 uncultured Fimbriimonadaceae bacterium | reverse complement strand
GGGCGCCCTGGGTGGGCGTGGTGGGGGGGGGGGGCCGGCCCCCCCCACCCCGAACTCGTCTCGGTCGACCTCTCCGCGATCGACCTAATCTCTGCCCCGCGCATTGATGCTGCGGAACCAGAGGGCTCTGCGCCGATCCAGTACACAGCCGAAATCCCCGACCTTTCGGCGCAAGACGTCTACATCGGTTCGGCCGAAGACAGGGCTGTCGAGGCACTCGAGATCTTTCGCAAGGCACAGCAGCAGGCGACCGAGGCCGTGCTCAACCGGTTGAAGAACGCCTATCTCACAGAGGCGACTTTGTTCGAAACGACGGAGAAGACGGCCCTCGACGAAGAGTATCGCCAGTGGATCGACTCCGCCATGGCCGACCTCCATGCGGCGTTTCAGACCCACGCCGAGCAGGTCGAACCCCTGCGCTATCGGCTAACCGCCATCGTGGGCTTTCCCGACCCCGACCCGGAGTCGGTGAAGGTCCCCCTAGAGTCCAACGAGAGGGCGACGCGCAACTACGAGGCCGCGAAGGCGCTCCGCGAACAGATCAAGGCGCTCCGTGAAGCCTATCGCGACGACGTCGACCGCCGGCTCCGAACGATCGCCGCACGGCGCGAGCAGAGGCTGAACGAGATCGGCACGAGGACGGAGGTCTTGCGACAAGACGCCGTCCGTCGCGCCCAGGCAGAAGCCGACGCCGTCAGCCAGGTCGCCCTCGCTGAATTGGAGCGCACGGCCCTCGACCCAGAGGCCAAACTCTCGGCCGTTCCCGGTGCGTCGAGTTCAGTAAACTCCGCCGGAGCGCCTCAAGGACAGACGGGCGGACAGGGCGTCCCGGGCGAAACGATGGCGGACGTCGAGGGCCAGTTACAGGTCTTCCTCAAGGTCCACGGTTATCGGTTATCAAAGGGCGGGCGCGACGCGACACAGGAGTTTCTCGATTGGAGACGAAAGTACACGGCTGGACGTTGAGCGAGATCGCCGCCTTGGTGGGCGGCGAGTTCTCCGGCCCTGCCGACTTTCGCCTCACTCGTCCGGTCCCAGCGGGGTACGACGATCCAAGCGGGATCACGTTTGCGGAGAACGATAAGTACCTCGCGCTCGTCGCATCGTCGAACGTCGGAGCGGTGATCGCCCCGATCGGCACGCAGATCGACAAGCCGTGCGTGTTCGCAAAGTCCCCTCGCGCAGCGTTCGGATTGCTCCTCGCTCAGTGCACAAGACCGCTGAGCGCAGTGCCGGGCGTCCACCCTACGGCTGTCGTCTCGCCAGATGCAAGGGTGCACGAGCGCGCATGCATCGGTGCCTACGCCGTCGTCGATGGCGACGCGGAGATCGGCGACGAGTGCGTCCTGTATCCGTTCACCTACGTCGGCCCGGGCTGCAAACTCGGCGAGATGAGCGTCCTGTTCCCGCACGCGGTGCTCTATCAAGACGTCACGCTCGGTGCGCGGTGCCGCGTGCACAGCGGCGCGGTTATCGGCGCCGACGGTTTTGGGTTCGTCTGGACCGGTCAGCAACAGCACAAGGTTCCGCAGGTCGGAGGAGTCGTGATCGGTGACGACGTCGAGATCGGCGCGAACACGTGCATCGATCGCGCGACGTGCGGCGAGACCGCCGTCGGCCAAGGAACAAAGTTAGACAACCTCGTGCAAGTCGGTCATAACGTCGTCGTCGGCAACGACACCGTCATCGCGGCGGCGAGCGCGATCGGTGGCA
This sequence comes from uncultured Fimbriimonadaceae bacterium, assembly GCA_964529975.1. GTDB lineage: Bacteria > Armatimonadota > Fimbriimonadia > Fimbriimonadales > Fimbriimonadaceae > JADFMN01. The sequence goes on along the minus strand of CAZGXW010000080.1, from coordinate 7,022 downwards.
GTTCGACGGTCGGCGACCACGTCACGATCGGAGGCCAGGTCGCCGTCTCCGACCATATCGAAATCGGAAACGACGTCGTGATCGGAGGTCGGTCGGCCGTCTTTCAAGACCTCAAAGACCCGGGCCAATACCTCGGATTCCCGCCCCTTCCTGCCTCCTCGGCGATGCGCGTCCTGGCCCTCCAAGTCCGCCTTCCCGAACTCTTCCAACGCATCAAACAACTCGAAGACCAAGTCGAGGCCCTGCGTAGAAATGAATAGGTTTGCGCGCCGGACTGTAACGGACACGGTCCGGTTCGAAGGCAGGGGGTTGCACTCCGGCGAGCCGGTCGTCGTCCTAGTCCATCCCGGCAATCAGGGCATCGCGTTCCGCAGGGGAGCCGCCCGATGGCCCGCCACGCCCGAAAGCGTCACCGACACATCGCGGTGCACACGGCTGGGCGAGGTCTCCACGATCGAGCACCTAATGAGCGCGCTCGCAGCCACCGGCGTCACTGACGCAGAGGTCGAAATCGACAACACAGAACTGCCGGCGATGGATGGCTGCGCACTCGCCTATTGCGAGTCGCTCATGACGACTGAGATCGGAGAAGCCACGCTTGAAGGACCCTTCTCGCGCGTGTTCCACGTCGACGCAGACGTCAAAATCGCGATCGCCCACGGCACAGGGCATTGGCGATACGAGTTCGAGACGGGCCCACGTTGGCCGCACTCGCAACACTTCGAAGTCGAATCGATGCACGAATACAAGGAGCACATCGCTCCAGCACGAACGTTCGCGTTCGAGGACGAGATGGAAATGGTGCGCAAGGCGGGACTTGGCAAAGGCCTCGACGAGACGACGGCGTTCGTCATCGGCAATGAAGGCTACATCAACGCGACAAAGTTCGAAGACGAACCCGCGCGGCACAAGATGCTCGATCTTATCGGCGACCTCTATCTCTCAGGCGTGCCGCCGCAGTTCCTCAACGTCGTCGCTCAGCGAAGCGGGCACCGCACAAACATTGAAGCCGCCAAGAAACTCAAAGACCACGTCACAGTGCGCGCGTCTTGATGTCGCCCCACGTCACCATCACGCCGAGTCCCGCGAGCAGAATCTGCAAGTCCATCACGCGGCCCGCATCGCTCCACACCTTCTGCGGCGTCACGCCGTCGCGCAGACAGACGTGCGCGAGTGCCGCTGCCGCCTCGCCGATGTTCCACTCCACCGGGTGCAAACGATAGCACCCGTTTGTTATGTGGGTGACACCGATGTTCTTGCATGCGGGAAGCAAGTTCGTCATGCGCACCGGAACAAGACAACCTAAAGGGATCTGGAACGGAAGAGACGAAAGGTCGATCGTCCCTGCCCCGTTGCAGGCCGGGTGCAGATCCAGTCGGTATGCCCCAATCCCGACCGAGTCCGCGAACTCCACCGCACGGTCAGCCCCGGGGTTGGCCGCAGCCGAAACGTGTTGCTCCAAGACCGTGAAGCACGCCCTGATCCGCCGCGACTCCCGGATGTACGGCGCCTGCGCCAGCCCGTCCTCGGTCCCCGTCAGGTCGGGCCGCAACCGTAGTTCGGGGTAGCCGACCCCTCCGTCGTGGCGTGGCGCCTCCGTCTGAAGCCAGTACAGCATCGAGAGCGTCAATTGGCGCGACGATTCGAACCGCTCTGCAGCAACCTCGGGTGGAACGTCGAGCACCGACCCCAGGTAATAGTCGTTCATCGGCCAGTTCATGACCGTGGCGTCCTCGCGGCCGTCCGTGTGCTTCGAACCATCCACCACCTGCCGATACGAGAACAGGTTGAACCCGTTATTGCCGAACAAGGGGAAGTCGATCACGTTCCCGCGTTGGACGTGGAGCATCTTGTAACTGAGCAGTTCGCAGGGCCAACCTCTTGGTTGGTGCGACCGCCAGAACTCGTACTCTCGCGGCTTCTCGATGACGTGCGACCTGCCCGCGTCGAATCCAACGATCGCGCACCACGTGTGCCCCTGAACGTTTTCTGGCTGGCCGACTTCGACCGCGTGCGGCTCGCCGGTCTCGGACTTCGCTTCTGCGCCAACCACGTACTCAACGCCGGCCAAGGGCAAGACGTCTCCTGTCTCCGTGGCGTCCAGACAGAACCGCGCGGCCACTTCATACCGCACACCATCCCGGTTCACAAAGGACACCGCATCCACGCGATCCCCGGCGACCGAACATCCGACGGGCGTCCACCCGGTCTGCACGCCCAACAAGCCCGAATCGACGTGCGGCTGGAGCATCCTCTGGAGCACGGAGTGCGCCACGTCTGGCCGGTGGCACAACTTGCTCACCCACCCGCCTCCTGGGTTCAAGGCAGGCTCCGCCTGCGCTCCAGTAGTCAGCGACCCCTCCCGCCGATACCACTCTCGCACTCCCCGACGAAACTCCCAATACGTCAGCGAGCACGCGCCGCGCTCCTCGATCCAAGGGTTCTCGTCCGGAGGAACACACTGCGAAGTCAACTGCCCGCCGATCCACTCGTTCGGCTCTGTCATCACCACGCGCAAACCCAGCGAACACGCGGTCAAAGCCGCGGCACAGCCTCCCGTCCCGCCGCCTACGATCAGCAGGTCGCAGTCCTTCACGCTTCTCGGACCGCGTCGGGAAAGTCGCGATAAAGGGCCGATCGAAAGTCCGTCACCTTCATGAACACCGCCGCGTGCAGTTCTTCCATCTTTCCGGCCCGGCGGGCCACGTCGAAGAATGCCTCGTCGATCTGCGCAAGGCTCTCAAAGCGCAACGAGATGCTGAACTCTCCGAGGCCGTCCGGGCCGAAGCCCAGTTTTCGGCGACGCAGCGAATAGCCTGCCATGTCGCCCTCCTCCACCAAAAGGTCGAGGTACGCCCGCACCGCCCTCACAAACTCCATGTCGTTCACGCCCGGCTTCAGGTTCACCCAGATGTCGTAGTAGTTCATGGCAGCCCGAACAAAGTGTACCGGTGCCCATTCTGCGTCGTCATACTCATAGGTATGCGAGCGATCGTCGCGGTCACAGCCGCTCTGGTGGCGGCCTTTGCCTCCGCCGAGGACACGGCGGTCCTCTTCGGTCTGCGCGACAAGGACGGCAACTATCGCAGCGTGCTCGTGGCAAGGAAGGGCGTCGCGATCGTGCAAGCCGAGAAGAAGGGTGTGCTCCTCCTGCCGGTCAAGGAGGCCGTCCAGCCGATCACCACGGACGGCAAGACCCTGACGACAAGGGTCAGTAGCACGACGACGTTCACCAAGCACCGCGTGGCTTGGATGGGACAGGCGTACATCGGCCTCGAAGTCGACGCGACCATCGACGGACAGCCAGAGTTCACGCGGTTCAGCCGCCTCGTCCTCCGCATCTCCGACCTCGAGACCATGACCCTCGAGTCCCAACTTCGATCATCCCACCGCATCCAGGTCGCCGACGCCGCGCGCAGAGTGAGGGAGAAGAACGCTGCGCTCGGCCTGCCCGAGACGGTCGACCCGTACGATTGGGGCTACCTGCGGAACGAGGGCCGCTGGGAGTTCCACGCTGCGCTCAAGCAGGGTTCCCATCGGGCAGAGGTCGTTATCCCAGAAGCCTCGCCGACGAACAACCCGCCCTTCGACAACAAAGAGGTCTCGTGGCGAAACGTTCTTCGCTCATACCCAGACGCGACCGACGTGCTTGGCGACAAGTACTCGGGCCTCGTCGTGGTCGTGACGCCGGACTTCCTCGTCGTCCACCAGTCGGGCGGCTCGACGCTCGGCCGCGAACTGCGACGCATCTCGTCGAATGGGGAGCAGGTCGTGTCGTTCTTCTTCGGCGGCCAATCCATGATCGACCCTTGGACCAAAGCCGTCCGCGGCTGACGTGCCCCCATTGGAGGGCGCGGCTC
>CAZGXW010000080.1:0-3062 GCA_964529975.1 uncultured Fimbriimonadaceae bacterium | reverse complement strand
CCCGCTCCCGCTCCCTCCCCACCCCCACCGGTACACTCGGACCAACGCATGAACGTCCGCGAACTGCGCCAGAAGTACCTCGCGTTCTTCAAGACGAAAGGCCACCAAGAGCACCCCTCGGGGTCGCTCGTGCCCTATGACGTCACGGGCCGCCTGGACGAGTCCCTCCTTTTCAACGGAGCAGGCATGGTGCAGTTCAAGCCATATTTCCGGGGCGTCGCGCAGCCGCCCAACAAGCGCCTCATCACAGCCCAAAAGTGCCTCCGCACAGGCGACATCGAGAGCGTCGGCAACCTCAGCCACCTCACGTTCTTCGAGATGCTCGGCAACTTCTCGTTCGGCGACTACTTCAAGAAAGAGGCGATCGCCTACTCGTGGGAGTTCCTCACTTCCACCGAATGGTTGGCGCTAGACCCCCACCGCCTCGCCTTCACCGTCTTCAGCGAGGACGACGAGGCCTACGCATGCTGGGCCGCGCACCTCAAGAGCGTCGGCATCGACCCCGCCAACCGCGTCTTTCGCCTGGGAGAGGCCACCAACTACTGGCCCGCGGGCGCCTTCAGCAGCGGCCCGCCCGGCCCGTGCGGCCCGAACAGCGAGATGTTCTATTGGACCGGCAAGACCGATCCGCCCACGGGAAAGTACACCGTCAAGGACTACCTCCGCGACGAGGCGCAAGGACGCTGGCTCGAGATCTGGAACGACGTCTTCATCCAGTACGAGTGGCAAGGCGAACTGCGCGACAAGGCGCGCCCGGACAAGGGCTACGAGAAGAAAGGCATGCCGCCGCTGCCGTTCCAGTCGGTAGACACGGGAATGGGTCTCGAACGCACCGCCGCCGTCCTCGGCGGTTTCATGTCCGTATACGACACCGACGCGTTCACACCGATCATTCGTGCCGTTGAGGGCGCCGCTACAAGTCCCTCCCCCTTGGGGGAGGGAAAGGGTGGGGGTGTTCGATATGGCTCCGACGAAAAGACCGACACAGCGATCCGAATCGTCGCCGACCACCTGCGCAGCGCGTCGTTCTGCATCGCGGACGGCGTGCTTCCCAGCAACACAGGACGCGGATACGTTCTCAGAAGGTTGATCCGCCGCGCAGTCCTCAAAGGCGTGCGCACGCTCGGTTTCCAAGAACCGTTCATGCACAAGGCGTACGACGGCGTCGTGCAAGCGCTAGGCGACCACTATTTCGAACTCCACGAGCGTCGCGATGTCATCAAGGAGACGCTCAAGAACGAAGAGGAACAGTTCCGCCGCACGCTCGACACAGGTTCCGAACTGTTGAGCGAAGAACTCAGCCGCCTCAAGAAAGGCGCCGTCCTTTCTGGTGTATCCGCGTTCAAACTCTACGACACGTTCGGCTTCCCTTACGAAGTCACGCAAGAGATCGCGGAGGAGAACGGCTTCAGGGTCGACTACGAAGGCTATCTCGCCGCAATGACCGAAGCCCAAGAGCGTTCGCGCTCGGCTACGGGAATGGAGAACGTCTACGCCAACGTCGAGGGCGCGTTGACGGACGCGCCGACCAACTTCGTCGGCTACGAGGTCGCCAAATCGGCCGCTAAGGTCCTTGCTGCCAAGGACGTCGGCGAGGGCCGCACCGCCGTCGCGCTCGACACCTCGCCCTTCTATGCCGAGAGCGGTGGACAGGTCGCCGACACGGGCGTCCTCAACCGGAACGGTACAAGTCTTCCAGTGCTCGACGTGCACAAAAAGGGAGGCGTGTTCGTCCACGTCGTCGAGGGCAAACTCGCCCCCGGCGACAAGGTCGAGGCCGTCGTCGACACCGAACGAAGAAGGGCCATCACCCGAAACCACACGGCCACCCACCTCCTCCACGCCGCCCTGCGCAAAGTCCTCGGTAAGCACGTCACACAGGCCGGCTCGCTCGTCGCGCCCGACGGTCTGCGATTCGACTTCACGCACGGCCACGCGATGACGCGCGCCGAGATCGACGAGGTGGAGCGCATCGTGAACGACGAGGCGCTCAAGGCGCAACCCGTGCACATCTACGAAGACGTCGACCTGCAAGACGCGCGCGACATGGGCGCGATGGCGCTCTTCGGCGAAAAGTACGCAGACCGCGTGCGCGTCGTGCAGGTCGGTGGAATGAAGCCGAGCGAGCCCTCGTTCAGCCGCGAACTCTGCGGAGGCATCCACGTGCGCAACACCGGCGAGATCGGACTATTCAAGATCACCAGCGAGAGCAGCGCAGCATCCGGCGTGCGACGCATCGAGGCGGTGACAGGGCTCGGTGCGTACGATTGGGTGCGCGAACAACGCGCACAACTCGAGGAAGCAGCCGCGCTCCTCAAGTCGAATCCTAACGACATCAAGCGGGCGATTGAGAAAACGCTCGACGCTCTCAAAGAAGAAAAGCGCAAGCGCGAGCGCCTTGCGTCGCAAGGTAGCGCGTCGAACGCGTCCGTCGAAAGCGTGAACGGAGTCGAACTCGCGATCGAGCGCATGCAAGACGCCGATCCGAAAGACGCGCAACTCGTCGCGGACCGACTCGTCGATAACCAGCCATCGCGCGTCGCACTCGTGTCGCTGAACGCGGACGGCAAACTCACGTTCGTGTGCAAAGTCGGTGACGACGCGAAAGCAAAAGGCGCGCACGCAGGAAAACTCGTCGGCGAGGTCGCCAAGGTCGCAGGTGGTGGCGGCGGTGGTCGCCCCGACTTCGCGACGGCAGGCGGCAAGGATCCCGCGCAACTCGACGCAGCCCTCGCAAAGGCAAAGGAAGTGCTCACGTCACAGGTCAAGTGACAAGAAGCCCTCTTTAGAGTGCGCGGGCTTGCCCGCGCTATCGAGCGGAGCAGCGGCCATCTAGCCGGCATCCCGGAGCGCGAGAAACCGTCCAAGTAGCCATCGTCCGTCATCCTGAGCAAGCCTGCCCTGAGCCTGTCGAAGGGTCGAAGGATGAACGGACGACACTTATCGGCAGAAGGCCCTGCCCCGATAGGAACAAGTACCCAAAACGACAACAGTAGTCGGGTATAGTGTCATCAGTCACTCAAAAGGAGACAGCGTACTTTGACAACCAGTAAGGGAGTGGA
>CAZGXW010000079.1:0-9105 GCA_964529975.1 uncultured Fimbriimonadaceae bacterium | reverse complement strand
CTGGATCCGATAGAATAGTAGACACCTGTGTACTATTTGCTCTTCGTTGGGCTTGACGGGTTCTATGCCGCCAGGTTCGAGCAGCCTCCCGCTGTGGTGGTCCACTACGCCGAGGCGGTGCTGGACTGCTGTGGGGCGGCCAGGGCCAGGCGGGTGCTGCCTGGAACGCCTCTGAGCGAGGCCAAGGCGATCCTGCGCGGCGACGCGCGCTACGTCGAGTTCCGCGAACAGGACTACCGCGAGGAGCGCGACCGGTGGCTGGAGGCGTGCCTGCTGTACAGCAGCCGCATCGAGCACGAGACTCCAGCCAGCGCGTGGATCGACCTCAGCAGACACCCTGATCCGGTGGACATCGCCCAGCGTTTGGTCTCCGACCTGTGGCACTTGGGCGGATGGCCTGTACGCGCGGCACTCGCGCCCTCCAAGTGGATCGCCAAAGTGGGTGCGACGTGGTGCGACCCCTCTGCGCTCAGCCTTGGCATCGCGGACCTGAACGTGGTAGAGGACGCGTCCGCGTTCCTTGCCCCACTGCCGACGCGAATGCTCGCGCCTGTGCCGCACGAGCACCGCACAAGGCTCGATCTGCTCGGCTATCGCCGCATCGGAGACGTGCAGCGTGCCGCGCTGCACCTGTTGCAAGGACAGTTCGGAAAGGGCGCCCTCCTGGTTCACCTGGCATCGACTGGACGGTTGGACGACCCTGTGCGGCCGAACTTTCCACGTGAGGTGATCGAGTGTGCCAAACGGTTCGATGGCCCGTGCAGCGATCGTCTGGCGATCACGGACGTGGTGACGGAGATCGCGGACGAACTCACGGAGCGCCTCCGGCAGATAGACCGCCTGGCCGGGGCTACCGAGACGGTGTTCGAACTCGAGAGCGGGTCGATGTTGCGCCATGTGAGGCGCTTGCCGAAGCCTTCGGACCTCTTACGTCTGTCGCTGCGGTTCCAGGTGGACAGCGTGCGTTTGCACGAGCCGCTGCAGGGGTTGCGCGTGACGATCCCCGACCTGCGCTGCGTGTCCAGCAGGCAGCGCACGATAGACGGCCGGGGAGACGCAGAGGTGGACGCCGCCGCCTCTGTGCGCGAACTGCAGGCGATGTACGGCGACGAGAGCGTGAAGAAGGGAAGTCTCATCGAACTCCCCAGACGACGGCGCGTGCTCAGGGCGTGGAGGGATGCGAACGGGCAACGTTGAGATCGTCGCCCGCTGGCGGGAGGCGGGCGCGTGGTGGGCGGGCGAAAGCCCGACAGAGCACGCCGAGTGGCGCGACAAACGCGGGGTGCTGCAGTCGGCCCAGCGTGAGGTCGTGTACAGCGAGCACGAAGAGAGGGGCGAGGTTCGGCCGCGCAAGACCCGCGACGAAAAGGTCGCCGCGGCCAACGGGTTCAAGATCGAGACCTGGAAGTTCGGCGTCCGCAAGGCGTCGACGTTCTACGCGCCGTTGCACGTACTGAGCGGCTACTCGTTCGGACGGAGCGTGCTGCTCGCGCGCGAACTTCCGCGACGGGCGGCGAGCCTTGGCATTCAAGCGATGGCGCTCGTCGACCGTTTCGCCCTGACCGGCGCGGTCGAGTTCGCCCGCGAGTGCCGCGAGTGCGGGATCAAGCCTCTGATCGGGACGACCATCGAACTTCCCGAAGGTGGGGAGGTCGTTCTGATCGCCAAGGACAAGGAGGGATATAAGTCGCTGAGCAGGCTGCTGACAGAGTGCCACCTGCACGAGCCGCGCCTCTACCCGCTGAGCACGTGGGAACGGCTGCAGGCGCACAGCCACGGTCTGTTGTGCCTGACGGGCGGGGACGCTGGGCCACTGACCCCGCTGCTGCTCGGTGGTGATTCATGTGGGGCGTCCAGGGTGCTCGCCCGCTTGACGGAGACCTATGGGCGAGCGAACGTGTGGGTCGAGATCGAGCGCTCGTACACGCCGTGGGGTATCGCTTTGGAGAACCGTCTGACGGAGCTGGCCGCGCAGAGCGGGCTTTCGTGCGTGGCTGGGGGCGCGGTCACGCACCCGTCACCGTCGCACTTTCCCGCACAGGACGTGATGGTGTGCTCCGAGACGCTCTGCACCGTCGAGGAGGTGATCGGGCGCAAGCCTCCACGGCACCCGACACAACTGCAGACGAGGCCGCGACCGTTGCGTGCCATCAATGGCGAGCGATTTCTGCGTTCGCCAGAGGACGCGCTCGCGCTCTTCCACGACAAGCAGGTTCTGGTGGAGAACACAGAGCGGATCGCCGACCTTTGCGACGGTGACGTGCTCCCTGAGCGCACGCGGCTGCCGCAACTCTTTGAAGACCCGGCGAACGCGCTACGCATGGTCACGTACGAGGGAGCCAGCCTACGGCACAAGCGTGTGACTCCGAAACTCAGGCACCGCCTTGACCACGAACTCGACAGGATCGTGCGCATGGGCTTTGCGGACCACTTCCTCACTGCTTGGGACTTCTGCGATTGGGCGGCGGGGCAGGGGATCCAGTTCAGCGGCCGGGGCTCGGTGGTGGATTCCGCAGTCGCCTACTGTCTTGGCTTCAGCAGGATCGACGCGCACAAGCACGACCTTCACTTCGACCGGTTTCTGACCGAGGACGGCGACAAACGCCCTGACATCGACATCGACTTCGAGGCCAAGCACCGCGACGACGTCCGCAACTACATCATCCAAAGATACGGCGCTGACCGCACGGCGACGGTGAGCGCGATCGGCGCGTTCAACACGCGCGGGATAGTGCGCGAGGTCGGCAAGGCGCTCGGTGTGGCCCCCGAGATCGTGGGGTTCCTCGCCAAGCGTCTGCACGGCGGGGTCTCTCCCAGGGCGCTCGAAGAGTCGCTCTCGAGCCGGCCGGAACTGCGCAACTCGAACATCGACAGGAACAGGCTGCACTGGATGTTCGAACTGGGCACGATGCTCTGCGACGTCCCGCGCAACATCCGCGCGCACAGTAGCGGGATCGTGGTCTCGGACGTCCCGCTCAGCGAGACGGTGCCTGTACAGTGGTCGGGAGGGCTGCAAGACGACGGCGAGAGGGAAGAGAACCTCCGAATCATCCAATGGGACAAGCGCAGCGCGAAGCACTACTTCGACAAGTTCGACATCCTGTGCCTGCGCGGGCAGGACGTTCTCGCGGGCACCGAAGACCGCGTGAGGTCGGTGCAGCCAAGGTTCCAGGTCGACGGCCTGCCGATCGACGATCCTGAGACCTACCGCGCCATGCGGAGTGGGGAACTGATCGGCATTCCGCAGTCCGCCTCGCCCGCGATGCGGCAAGCGCATATGCGCTTGCGGACAGAGGACCTTGCTGACGCTAGCCTCGTGCAGGCCGGCATCCGCCCTGGGGTCGGCGGTGCCGTGAAGATCAACGAACTGATCGCCAGGAGGCGAGGAAAACCGTTCCACTACGAGCACCCGGACTTTGAGAAGATCCTCGGCCACACATACGGCATCGTCGTGTTCCAGGAGCAGATCGACCAACTCCTCTCGACCTTTGCTGGCTACACGGCGGGGGTCGCCGAGGAGATCCGCGACAAGATCTACAAGTGCAAACAAGGCGACTATGGCGAGGTGATCAAGGACGAACTGATCGCGCGCATGGTTGCTCGCGGCTATGACGCGCCCGCCGCTCAGCACGCCTTCGAACTGATCGCGGGCTTCAAAGGCTACGGCTTCGCACAAGGGCACGCGCTCGCCTTTGCCGAGATATCCGTCCGCTCGATCTATTGCCAGCAGAACTTTCCGGCGGAGTACTTCGCGGCGTTGCTGGACGCCCAGCCTGCGGGCTACTACGGCCCGTGCACTCTGGTGAACGAGGCGCGGCTGCGTGGTGTGAAGGTTCAGCCCGTCGACGTCAACCTCAGCGAGGAGAAGTTCAAGGTCGAGGACGTGCGATCGGACCAAGAGCCAGAACTCACGCTCCCGAACGCAGCCGTCAGGCTCTCGCTCGTGTGCGTCTTAGGGCTCAGCAAGCAGACCCGAGAGATGATCGTCGCACAACGCACATGCAGGTACAGATCGTTCTTCGACTTCTGCAGGCGCGTCAAGCCAGACCAGAACGAACTCGAGTCACTCATCCTGTGCGGAGCGTTCGACACTCTTTGCACCAATCGCCGCGCGCTCCTATGGGCCGTTCCTGCCTCAATGAAGGACATGCGCGCATCTGAGGGGCTGCTCGGCTTAGAAGTCCCCGAGCCCAGGCTTGATACCGCTGTCGACGACTTCTCCGAGGCAGAAAAGCGACTGCACGAACGCAAAGTCCTTGGCTTGGACATCGGCCACCACCTGATGGCGTTCGAGAGGGCGCGCGTCCAAGCAAAGGGCGCCGTCACCACCGCAGAGGCAAGGGCAGTCAAGCCCGGCGAAAAAGCCATCGTGGTCGGCAACCCGATCCGTCTCCGCTTTCCGCCCACACCCAGCGGCAAGCGTGTCGTCTTCTTCGACCTCGAGGACGAGACCGGGCTGCTCAACGTGACCTGCTTCGACCGCACCTACCAGAGGTTCGGGCACGCCTTTGTCTGTAGCCCCTACGTGACGCTCATCGGGCACACCCAATGGCGCGATGGGTGTACAGCGTTCCTCATCGAGCAGGCCTACCCCTACAAGCCTGTCATCGAAAGCCTCGTCGCCGACGCACCGCTTCCGCTCAAGCCCGCAGACTTCTTGGTCGGATAGAACAGACGTACGAAACAGTATTCATACCGGGTCGGCAAACTCGAGGCAGAAAGAGCAAGATCGACGCTACAATTGTCCTGTGCCGTCTGCCAGAATAGGGCAGGCGTTTGCCTGGGTGGTTTGAATGTTTGGCAAGGTTCTTTACGGTGCTTCGTTCTTGGTCATGGTCGGCACGGGCATAGGTGTCCTCACTTGGCAACCCGAGGTCGACAGGAGGCTCCAGGTCGTCGACGGCCGGACCGCCGTCAACATCGTCCCCTCGATCCTTCACGGCCATGGCCTCAAGATCTCCGTCGCACCGACTGCGTCCGCTGAGTTCGGCTCGGCCGAGGAGCACTTCGGCGTCCGAGTCGCCAAGTCCGACCTCACCTTCGTCGTGGTCGAAGGCCGCTACGATCGCGTCGAAGGCGGCACTGTCAAGCACACAGGCGGATTCAAGATCGCCAACGGGCGAAACGTCCTCGACGCCTCAAACTTCACGATTCGACCCGCACGCGGGGAAGTCGACGCCTATGAACTCGTCGTTGGCTCGGGACGCAACGCCTACGTCGCGTTCGACCTCGACTACGCCCGCCACCACTACGAGGCAGTCGAACGCCAGTTCGTCATCGGGTCGATGGACATGACCTTGACCCAGCGCGGAGCCCAGGCTCTTGGCCGCCCGAGTCTCGCCGGCACGCTCTTTGGCTCCATCCACGTCATCGCTGACGCCAAGCCGATCGACGGCCTTGGCGACGTCACGCCGCCCACTGGCAGCATCATGGCGATCTCGTCCGCACCGATCGACATCCGCATTTCCGCTCTCTCGACCCTCAGTTACCGCGGTCGTCTGGGAACGTTCCCCAACGGGCGCAACGGGTTCTCGATGTCCACGACGTCCTGCAACGTCGGCACCACCAACATCCCTTGGAACGCCCCCATGCAGACGACCCACCCGGTCATCGCAATGAACCTCTATCGGGTCCACAACGGCCGGTTTGAGCAGATTGGATGGTCCTGGCTCAAACACGGGTTCCTCTCGACCAACTCGAACGGTTGCGGGACGTGCCAGCACCCTGGCACCAGCGCGCTCCTCGGCGTCAACTGCTCCGACACCTACGGCGTGAGCAACAACGAAGACCGCACCTACCTTGGCCCGCGCGACGAGGTCAATCCCTTCGCCGGCACATGGCAGTGTCTCAACTCCTACTTCTCCAACTTCCAGAACGACTGCGTGCGCCGTAGGCCCTCGAGCGGTGAGTTCACAGGAGACCCGGTCTCCCACAAACTCGAAGTCATGGATGCCGACCTCGGCATCGCAGGGGCGACCTACTACTACGAGGCGTACTACATCAACGCCAACGACTTCGACAAGTACAACAACGTCTCCCACCGCACGGCCACGTTCTCGTGGACCGGCTCGCAGTGGAGCGTCACGAACCCAGGCACCTCGCAGACCCAGGGTCTCGCGCTAAACAACTGGGGCGAACTTCGCACCGTAGCCCAGCCCAACACAGAGGGCGACGTGATCGTCGCGGTGCAGACTACCGACCTCGGCAACGGAATGTGGCACTACGAGTACGTCGTCTACAACCACGACCTCGACCGCCAAGTCGACGAGTTCACCATCCCTGTTCCCGTCGGCACAGTCGTGCAGAACATCGGGTTCCGCGACATCGACCAGGATGGCGCAAACCAGTGGTCGAGCAACTTCGCCAACGGCGAGATCAAGTGGTCGACCACGGTGAACCCGCTCAAGTACAGTTCGGTGTTCAACTTCCGCTTCGACGCCGATGTGCCGCCGATGGCGTCCGTTGCGGCGATGTCGCCCTTCAAGGCCGGCGGTGCGCTGCCCCTGGCCTCCGCAACGCGAGGGCCGCTCGACCTGCTCCCGTTCCTCAACTTCTCGCTCGTGAGCGCCACGCAGACCGGTGGAAACCTGGCGAGCCTCGCAGAGCGCGATGCAGACCGTCTAGGGCTCATGCCAGACAACGCGGGCACGCGGACCGGATCAGGGATCGAGGCCACGCTCACCGCACCTCAAGGCACCTTCACCAAACTGACGATCGGCGTCAACTCCCGCAACTCTTTGTCCCCGGCCGACGGTCGGCAAACCGTCAGCCTTTGGGACTGGAACGCGAACGACTGGGTCGTCCTCGACGAGCGGGCGACGACGCAGACCGACCGCTACCTCATCCTGACCCAAACGTCTAACATCGCAAGGTTCATCAACGCCTCGACCAGAGAGGTGCGCGCGCGCTTCATGCACCGCAGCATCCAGGCCGAGGCCGGATATCGCTGGACCTTCGCGTTCGACCAGGTCGGCCTGCAACTCGAGTAGAACAATGGGCGTCAAGAGGGGATTCGCGTTTCTGTGCCTTGCTGTGGCGACCGCCACAGCAGGCGCACAGCAGATCGTCTACGACAACACTGCGTTCTCGCTCGACGAGAGTTTTCCGTTGCTCCCCGAGTGGCGGACGGAGAGCGCAGAGGTTGGAGACGAAGTGTGGATGGGCGGGACGGCGCGCCTGGTCCGCCAAGTCGTGCTCATATTCAACTATCGCGGACAGTCCCTGGGCACCTGGGACGGACAACTGCGGTTCCGCTACATGGACCCGGTGACCGAAACCCCGGGCGAGGTGTTCTACGACTCAGGCGTCATCGATGACTTCGGCATCGACCCAGGGCTGAACTACTACGTGTTCTTTGTCCCGGACGTGCTCGTCCCCGAGCGCTTTGTCTGGACGATTCAGGCTTACGACAAGCAGAATATGGACGGCGAAATGGGGTTCGCGTACTACAATCCCGCGACCGTCGGCTTCAGCGACGACTGGCTCTGGAACAAGGAGATCGGCGCAGACTGGAACGCGTACTCGTGGGGTGGAGAGCCTTACGCGAACTTTGGTGCACAGTTCACGGCGGTTCCGGAACCAGCGACCTTCGGCGCCCTCGCCTTTGGGCTGCTTGCATTGCGCCGCAGACGCAAAAGATAAGGGCCCGGGAACGAAGTCCCCGGGCCCAAAGTTGTCGTCGCTTCGCGACTACTTGAGGTCGACCTTTCCGCCGACTTCGGCGATCTTCTTCTTGATGTCCTCGGCTTCGGCCTTCGGTGCGTTCTCCTTGATCGTGCCGGGAGCGCCGTCGACCAGGTCCTTGGCCTCCTTCAGTCCAAGGCCGGTGATCTCGCGGACCACCTTGATGACCTTCAACTTCTCGGCGCCTGCGTCGGTAAGGACGACGGTGAAGTCGGTCTTCTCTTCGACCGGCTCGGCGGCTGCGGCTCCGGGCATCATCATTGGCATGCCCATCGGGGCGGCTGCCGTCACGTCGAACTTCTCTTCGAGCGCCTTTTTGAGGTCGCTCAATTCCACCGCCGTTAGTTTGGCGATATCGTCTACGATTTTCTCGATCGTTGCTGACATTGTGTGTTACTCCTGTGGTGTTTCGGTTGCGGTCTCAGTCGTGGGCTCAGGCGTCGCTTCTTCGGCGGCGGGCTGCTCCGGTGCGGCTTCGGCAGAGGGCGCTTCTTCAGCGGCGGGCGCTTCGGCCTTCGCTTCGGGAGCCGGGGCTCCGTCTGCGGCCTTGTCCGCCACGGCACCGATCGCTCGGATCGGTGCGGCGTAGATCTCCTGGACGACACCGACGAGGTTGCTCAGAGGCGCGGCGATGACGCCAACGATCTGCGCGAGCAAGACCTCCTTCGGCGGCAACTTCGAGAGGGCTTCCATCTGGGAGCCGTCATAGAGTTTGCCGTCCAAGAAACCACCCTTCACGACGAACGCCTTGTTCTCCTTGATGAAGTCGAACAGCGCCTTGGTCGTCGCGGTCTCGTCTTCATAGACGAACGCGACGGCGGTCGGCCCGCTCGTCAACGACTCGGGGAACTTCTCGGCGTCGTCGCCTGCAGCACGTCGGAAGAGCGTGTTCTTCACGATCGAGTAGTCGGCGCCCTGCTGCGCGAGGCTTCGTCGAAGCTTCTGCAGTGCGGGCACCGAAAGACCTCGGTACTCCGTGAAGATCACGCCGCTCGCTTTCGCATAGCGCTCCTTGATCTCCTCGACTTGTTTGACCTTTGCTGCGGTCGGCATGGTTGTCCTTCCTTCCTCACCCTAAAAAGGGATCGGGCTCCCACGGACAGGATGCGTGGGAGCCCGACCTTGGGGCATTGCCCCGAAAAATCGTATCTGGCTCTTTGGCTTCCCTCGGCCGGCGGTGATTAAGGCCTCTCGGCCACCGACTGTCTCTGGTGAGCAAGGGAATTATGGCACGGCTTGGATCGGCGCTAGGGTCGCTCTAGGGCGGTTTTGAGCCTAATCTGGGCTCCAGAGGCCCGCAAATCTACCGAGAATCTAGCCTATGGCGCTCGTCCAGAAGCCCAAAGTCAGCACCAAAGCCGTCATCGACTCCCGGATCATGAAATTGGGCACCAGCGTGTCCCAGGAGTACATCAAGTCCGT
>CAZGXW010000078.1:0-9503 GCA_964529975.1 uncultured Fimbriimonadaceae bacterium | reverse complement strand
TCGGCAAGTACCAGGTGCAGCGCGGTCGCGAGATGCACTGGATCCGCATCGACCGTTACTATGTCGGCGAGGGCTCAGAGAGCGAATGGCCGGTGAAGAACCCGCCGATCCGGTTCCAGCCGGTGACGTGTATGCACTGCGAGAACGCGCCGTGCGAGCCGGTCTGCCCTGTCGCCGCGACCGTGCACAGCAAGGAAGGCCTCAATCAGATGGTCTACAACCGCTGTGTCGGCACGCGGTATTGCAGCAACAACTGCCCGTACAAAGTGCGGCGGTTCAACTTCTTGAACTACGCGAACCACGACGACGTGCCGGTTAAGACTCTGATCAATAATCCGGACGTCACAGTCCGCGGACGCGGCGTGATGGAGAAGTGCACGTACTGCGTCCAGAGGATCAACCACGCTCGGATCAACTCCAAGAAGCGCGGAACTCCGATCGCCGATGGCGAGGTCACGACCGCGTGCATGGACGCGTGCCCAAGCAAGGCGATCACATTTGGCAACAAGTCGGACGAGTCGAGCGCCGTCTCGAAGCGGCTGCACGACAAGCGATCTTACAAGATGCTCGACCACCACTTGAACACGAGGCCGCGCACGGTCTACATGGCGCGCGTGACGAACCCCAACCAGGAGATCGAGGCCTAGGATGGCTAAGAACGAGACGTACGACGACAGGCTGCTCACAGGCGAGCACACGAACGCTTCGATCGACGAAGCGATCGGCGGGGTCGTGCTCGATCAAGAGCGCCACATGTTCCCGGTCATCAAGGGCCCTATGGGGCTCAAGGGCAGCCCTTGGCTGCTCATGCTGTTGTTCGGGTTCACGTTCGTCAACGTGATGCTCCTCGCCATCACGGTGCTCGTCTTCAACGGGATCGGCGTCTGGGGCAACAACCAGCCCGTCGGCTGGGGCTTCGACATCATCAACTTCGTTTGGTGGATCGGTATCGGCCACGCAGGAACGCTGATTTCCGCGATCTTGCTGCTGCTGCGGCAGACTTGGCGGAACTCGATCAACCGCATGGCCGAGGCGATGACGATCTTCGCGGTCATGTGCGCCGGCTTGTTCCCGCTCCTGCACACGGGTCGGCCTTGGGTCGCGTACTGGCTGTTCCCGTATCCGAACGTGATGGCTCTGTGGCCGCAGTTCCGGTCGCCACTGATCTGGGACGTGTTCGCGGTCAGCACGTACATGACCGTTTCGATCCTGTTCTGGTATGTGGGCCTGATCCCCGACTTTGCGACGCTCCGCGATCGGGCTAAGAAGCGCGCGGCGCAGATCGTGTACGGAATGCTCTCGATGGGCTGGCGCGGCAGTGCGAAGCACTGGCACCGCTATATGCACGCATCGATCATCCTGGCTGGCCTGTCGACGCCGCTGGTCTTGTCGGTCCACTCGATCGTGTCCCTCGACTTTGCGATGTCGATCGTTCCGGGTTGGAACGTCACGATCTTCCCGCCCTACTTCGTCGCCGGCGCGGTGTACGCCGGGTTCGCGATGGTCATACTGTTCGCGATCCCGCTCCGCAAGTGGTACAAGTTGGAGGACTTCATCACAATGAAGCACTTCGACTGGATGGCGAAGGTCATGCTCGCCACCGGGCTCATCGTCTCCTACGGCTACTTGATGGAGTGGTTCTACGCTTGGTACAGCGGTGTGCCGGTCGAACTATCGCTCATCTATAACCGCATGCAGCTGTTCGACGCGCCTTACTCGTGGTCGTACTGGCTGCTCATCCTCTGTAACTTCGCGATCCCACAAGGGCTGTGGTTCCCGAAACTCAGGCGCAACTTCAAGTACCTGTTCTTCGTGTGCCTGGTGATTAGCCTCGGCATGTGGCTTGAACGGTTCGTGATCATCCCGATGTCGCTGACGCGCGACTATCTGCCGAGTTCCTTCGGCTACTACACGCCGACATGGGTGGACTTCGCGATGTTCGCCGGAACGATCGGGTTCTTCGTGTTCATGATGATGCTCTTCGTCCGGTTCCTTCCGATGATCAACATCTTCGAGATCAAGGAACTGAAGCACCACCTGGAGCACGCCAAGGGCCACGCCCAGCACGGCGAGGAGGCCAAGGTCTAAATGTCGCACGGAAGAGACACATCGCCCAAGCCCTACGGAGTCGTCGCGTCGTTCGACAGCCCGGAGCGGTTGTTGGCGGCTGCAAAGAAGGCGAACGCAGCGGGCTACAAAAAGTTGGACGCTTACTCGCCGATCCCGGTCGAAGGGCTGGTCGAGGCGATCGAGTGGGACGACGTGCGCCTGGGCTGGCTCGTCTTTGGCGGCGGCCTGACGGGCATTGCCGGTGGCCTGGCGCTGGAGTGGTGGTCGTCGACGATCGCCTATGCGCACAACGTCGGAGGCAAGCCGTTGTTCTCGCTCCCGGCGTTTCTTCCCGTTTTCTACGAGTGCACGATCCTCTTCAGCGCGTTCGCGGCGACGTTCGGGATGTTGGCGCTCAACGGTCTGCCGCGGCCCCACCACCCGATCTTCAATTCAGAGGCGGGCGTCAGGTCCTCGCAGGACGTGTACGCGCTGTGTATCGAGGCCGAAGACCCGCTCTTTGAGAAACAGAAAGTGAGCCAGTTCTTGGAGTCATTGGGTGCCGACAAGGTCGAGTACGTCGAGACCTCGGAGGGCTATTGATATGAAAGCGAAGTGGGCTCGGTTCCTTTGTTACGCTTTGCTCGCGGTCGCGGTGGTCGGATGCCACCCCGATATGTGGGTCCAGCCGAAGCACAAGGCGCAGGACAAGTCGGACTTCTTTGCAGACGGCTCTTCCAGCCGCATGCCCGTATCGGGCACAGTGCCCTTTGGCGACGCAAAAAACAATGACGCTTACTATCGCGGGTACGTGGACGGCCGGTTGGTCGACCAGATGCCCGTGACCGTGACCGCCGAACTGATCGCGCGAGGCCAAGAGCGGTTCGAAGTGTTCTGCCGCCATTGCCACGGTGTGGTCGGCGACGGCGAAGGCATGATCGCGCAGCGCGGCTTCAAAGTGGAGCGCCCGGTCGCCACCTATCACACGGATCGGTTGCGAGAAATGCCCGTCGGGCACTTCTTCGATGTGATCACGAATGGGTATGGAGCGATGTTCCCGTTCAGCGACCGCATTCCCGAGGAGGACCGATGGGCGATCGTCGCGTACATCCGCGTCCTCCAGCGCTCACAGCACGCCACTGTCGCCGACGTGCCCGCAGAACTGAGAGACAAGATGGACGATCCGGCATCGCAGTTGCCCAAGAAGGCTGACGCCCACGCAGAGGAGGGCGGACACTAATGGGGACCACGCGGTTCCACACGCGTATGGCGACGCTGGGAGGCCTTGGATTGATCGTCGGTGCGGTCATGTTGGGCACGGGGTTCTCGCCGCAGAGTTACTTCTATGGTTGGGTCTTCTGGGCTTGCGTCACGTTCGGCTGCTTCGGGCTCTCGCTGTTGCACCACATGGCCAAGGGCTCGTGGGGTTATCCGATCATGCGGCTGCTCGAAGCGGGCGGAGGATGGAAGATGCTCACGTTCGTCGGTGCCTCGTTCATCCCGATCTCGGCGATGTGGATGCACGATCTCTATCCTTGGACGCACGAGGAGCACGCGAACATCCCCATGGTCGCCGCGAAGATGCCGTTCCTCAACATGTTCGTGCCGATCTCGCTCCTCACGTTCTTGGCGTTTATCTTCTTCGCCTACCGCAACGAGCATTGGCAGAAGATGCAGGACGAGACGGGCGACGTGAAGTTCCTTCACTGGCGGACGAACTGGAGCAGCGGCTTCTTCCCGTTCTTCATCCTCTTCATCAACTTCGCGTTCACGCTCTGGGCGATGTCGATGATGCCGGAGTGGTTCAGCACCATGTACGGCGTGTGGTTCGTCGTGCAGCAGGGCCTCACTGCCTTGGCGATCATCGCGATCATCGTCGGGACGCAGGCCAAGAAGGCGCCGTTCGACCGGGTGGTGACGCAAGGGTTCACCAAGGACATCGGCAACCTCCTGCTTGTCATGACCCTGCTATGGGCGTACTTCAGTTTCAGCCAGTACCTCATCATCTGGTCCGGAAACCTGCCCGAGACCATAAGTTATCTGATCGACCGTCGCGAGGGTGGCTTCGAGCACCTCGGAGCGATCTTGGTCGGCTTCGGCTTCTTCCTGCCGTTCCTCATGCTCCTCGCTCCGAGGATGAAGCGCGATCCGAAGAACCTCGCTTTCGTCGGCGTCGTGATCCTCTTGATCCGGTTCCTGGACATGCACTACAACGTCGCACCGATGCTCGGCCCGATCGATGGCCAAGAGATCGCACACATCGGCGACGACCTCGTTCCCAAGATAGGCGCCCTGCTCGCCTTTGGTGGCGCATGGTGCCTACTCTATAGTTTCTTCGTGACGGGCAAGCCCCTGCTCGTCAAGGCACAGCCGCAGTTGCAGGAGGCGCACGACCATGCATGAGCACCACGAAGACGATCCTGAAGTCCTGAGCGAGATAGAGAAGCTCGGCTACGACCCGCGGGACGTGCCTGTCGAGAAGACTTGGCAGCACGCGGTCGGGCTCTTCGCTGGCGTTGGTGCAGCCATGCTCCTCGCATGGTTAGTCATGTTCCTCATCGACCACTCACAAGTCGGCAGCAAAGCAGGGGCGCCGGCCGTCGATCGGGCGATCTCGCCCGAAGACCCGTATCCGCTGCTCCAAAGCAACCGTGCGGCCCATGAGGACATCGCGGCTCTGAGGCTGCAAGAACAGATCAAGACCTCGACCGCAGGTTGGGTGGACAAGGGCAAAGGCGTCGCGCGCGTGCCCGTCGACGTCGCCAAGGAACTTGTGATTCTAGAGGGCATCCGTCCGACAGGGACGACGGCCACGCCCGCCCTCGGAGTCGCTCCAGAAGGCCAAGAGACGGACGGTCCGGGAGGAACGCCATGAAGAAAGTCGCCCTGATCGCCCTCGTCTCCCTCGCGGCGATAAGTTTCGCGCAGTTCTATGGGCCGAGCCAGATCCAGGATCCCGGCTCCGGCCAGCGCGCGCTCAAGGCCCCGCCTTCGGCGATCGGCGTCGACCAGAAACTCAACGACTCCATCCCTCTCGGCCTGGTGTTCACCGACTCGGACGGCAAGAAGGTCACGTTGCGCGAGTACTTCACCGACAAGCCGGTCGTGCTCATGCCCGTGTTCTACGCGTGCGCCGGCGTGTGCACGATGGAACTCAACAACATGACCGAGGCTCTCCGCGGGTTCAAGAAGGACAACGTCGGTGAAGACCTGGTGGTCGTGACGTTCACCATCAAGCCCACCGAGACCCACGAGATGGCGAAGGCGAAAAAGGACCTGATCCTCGACATCTACAACCGCAAGGGCGCTGAAAAGGGCTGGCACTTCCTTACCGGCGAGATGGACCAGATCCAAGCGCTGACAAATGCGATCGGCTTCCGCTACGAATACGACCCGTCGGACGACACAGTCGTCCACCCCGCCGCAGCGGTCGTGCTCACGCCGCAAGGACAGATTTCTAAGTACTTCCTGGAGACCGAGTACCAGCCCAGGCAGTTGCTGGACGCGGTGCAGGAGGCGGGCAAGGGCCGGATCGGAGGAAAGGTCGAAGCGACCGAGTTCTGGAACTGCATCCAGATCGACCCGATCACCGGCCAACGGACGCTCAACATCATCAAACTGGTCAACCTCGCTGGGCTCGTCACGCTCATCGCCCTGACCGTTTCAGTCATCTACATGTCAAGAAAGTACAAGACGAAGTCGGAAGGAGGGACCGGAGCGTAATGGGCCAGTTCCCTCTCATGCCAGAACAGGCGTCAGAGCACGCAACCCGTTACGACTGGCTGTTCTGGACGATCACCGGGCTCACCGTGTTCTTCACGGTGCTCGTGGTCGTAATGATCCTGTTCATGGCGGCCAAGTACCGCACGGGCTCCAAGGCGAGCCGAAAGGGCCAGTTGGACAGCCACCTCGGGCTCGAAATGACCTGGACGATTATCCCGCTCATCCTCGCGCTCGGCATCTTTGTATGGGCCACCGACGGGTTCATGAGGCAAAGGAAGATGCCCGAGGACGCCGAGGAGATCTTCGTCATTGGCAAGCAGTGGATGTGGCACGTCCAGCACATGAACGGCATCCGTGAGAACAACGAACTCCACGTGCCGGTCGGTAGGCCGATCAAACTGACGATGATCAGCCAGGACGTCCTGCACGCGATGTACCTCCCCGAGATGCGCGCTCAGTACCACGTCGTGCCAGGTCGGTACACCGACCTCCATTTCACGCCGACGAAGGTGGGAGAGTACAAGATGCTCTGCGCCATGCACTGCGGCACCCAGCATAGCGAGATGGTCGGCAAGGTCTTCGTTCTGAGCGAGGACGACTATGCGAAGTGGCTCGAGAAGAACGGGAACAGGTTCGAGCCCAATGTAGCGTCGATGGCCGAGGCGGGCGCCCGCCTCTTCGATAGCAAGGGATGTGGCAACTGCCACGGCGGCAACAACACCGAGCGAGCCCCAACGCTGAATGGATTGATCGGCAGCAGCAGAAGTTTCACGAACGGAGGGACTGCGGTCGCGAACGCGGACTATGTGCGGGAGTCGATCCTGGAGCCGTACGACAGGATCACCCAGGGCTACATCAACACGATGCCCGCGTACAAGGGCCAACTCACCGAGGAGCAAGTGATGCAACTGGTCGAGTACGTCAAGACCTTAGGCGGAAACGGCGTCTCGAACGGCGAGAAGAAGCCGCACGAGCAACAAGTCAAGCCGCTGAGGAGCGGAGTCGGCGAGCCTGACAATGCGACGACCACTGCGAACGAGAAGAAGTCGGCGGGCGCGACCCAGTTCGAGCAGACAGGAGAAAAGCGATGAGCACGGCGACCGCGACCAAGACCCACCCGGAGAAGAACTATCTCACGGCGGACCACACGATCGCCTCGTGGCTGCTCACCACCGACCACAAGCGCATCGCGGTCCTCTACCTGATCTCGATCACGATCTTCTTCTTCATCGGAAGCCTCGCTGCAGGCATGGTCCGGCTGGAACTCACCTCCAGCCAAGGCCTGATGCTCACCAGCGAGGCCTACAACAAGATGTTCTCGGCGCACGGCGTCGTGATGATCTTCTTCTTCCTGATCCCGTCGATCCCGGCGGCACTCGGGAACTTCGTCCTGCCGATCATGGTCGGTGCGCGCGACCTCGCGTTCCCGCGCCTCAACCTGCTCAGTTGGTACCTCTACGTGATTGCGGGCACGCTCGCGGCGATCGCACTCGCGACTGGCGGCTTCGACGCAGGCTGGACGTTTTACACGCCTCTCAGTTCGCTCTATTCGGACACGCAGATCACGATGGCGCTGTCGGCGGCGTTCATCGCCGGGTTCTCGTCGATCTTTACGGGCCTGAACTTCATCGTGACCGTCCACAAGATGCGCGCGCCCGGCATGACGTGGTTCCGCATGCCGCTCTTCGTGTGGGCGCACTATGCCACGAGCCTCATCATGATGCTCGGCACGCCCGTGGTCGCGATCACGCTGCTCTTAGTTATCCTGGAGCGCTGGCTGGGCATCGGCATCTTCAGCCCCGAGATCGGCGGCGACCCGGTGCTGTTCCAGCACATGTTCTGGTTCTACTCGCACCCGGCGGTCTACATCATGATCCTGCCGGGCATGGGCGTGATCTCGGAGATCATGGCGACCTTCAGCAAGCGCCCGGTCTTCGGATACCACTTTGTGGCGTTCTCATCGCTGGCTATCGCCGGCCTAGGCTTCCTTGTCTGGGGGCACCACATGTTCGTGTCGAGCCAGTCGGTGTACCTCAGCGTCATCTTCTCCTTCATAACGTTCCTTGTCGCGATCCCTTCGGCGATCAAGACCTTCAACTGGACGTTCACGATGTACAAGGGCCATGTCGACTTCAAGACGCCGATGGTCTACGGCATCGCGTTCCTCGGCCTGTTCCTGATCGGTGGCCTCACGGGACTGTTCTTGGCATCGCTCGACACGGACGTGCACCTCACGGGCACGTACTTCATCGTGGCGCACTTCCACTATGTCATGGTCGGCTCCGCGACGATCGCGTTCCTCGGTGGAGTCCACTACTGGTGGCCCAAGATGTTCGGCCGGATGTACAGCGAGTTCTGGGGCCGATTCTCGGCCATCGTGATCTTCGCCGGGTTCAACTTCACGTTCTTCCCGCAGTTCATCCTCGGCTATTTGGGTATGCCTCGGCGCTACCACTACTACTACTTCGAGCCGTCGTGGGAGGTCTACAACATCATGTCAACGCTCGGCGCGTCGATCCTGGCGATCGGGTTCCTCATGCCCGCGTTCTATCTCACGGCATCGCTGCTCAAGGGCGCGAAGGCTCCTCAGAACCCCTGGGGCGCCAAGGGCCTCGAGTGGGAGAAGGCGGCAAGTCCGCCGGTCACCCTCAACTTTAGCGAGCCCGTCGTGGTGACGGAGCCGGCGTACAACTATCCGTCGGCAGACCGCCCAGGCGGAGCGATGGCCCATCAACTGGAAGTCCTCGACGAAGAACTCCATCACGGAGAGCACGACTAATGGCAGAACACGCAGCACACGGCCACGGCGAGGACGTCGTCTTCGGGCAGTACGAGACGATCGAACAGCAACAAGAGAGTTACATCGTCGGGATGTGGACCTTCCTCGTCACCGAGGTCATGTTCTTTGGCGGCCTGTTCCTGGTCTATGCGCTCTACCGATGGAAGTACTCGGATGTATGGTTCAACATGTCCGAGTATCACGTTTCCTGGGAGTGGGGTGGAATCAACACAGTCGTCCTTCTCGTCAGTTCGTACTTCGTGGCGAAGGCAGTTCAGAACGCGCAGCTTGGCAATGAAAAGAAGCAGATCACTTATCTTTGGCTTACGGTGGCGTGCGCCTTCGGCTTCTTGGTCATCAAGTACATTGAGTACACGCACAAGTTGCACATTGGCATGTGGCCAGACTGGAACATGGTTGCACCCGCTGGGCTTGAGCCCGGTCCAACGCGCTTGTTCCTAAGCCTCTACTTTGCTATGACGGGCCTTCATGGTGTTCACGTGCTTGTCGGCATCATCGTGATCACTACGCTGATATTCATGATAAAGGCAAAGGCACCATCCATCAGCGACTACATCCCCACGGAAATGGTGGCCCTCTACTGGCATTTCGTCGACCTGGTCTGGATCTTCCTGTACCCGCTCTTTTATCTCATTCCGCACTAGCCCCATGGAACACGCACACGAAGAACACGGACACCACATTCCTTCGAACAAGGAACTCGTAGGCAACCTAGTCGTCCTCATGGTCGCGATGGGTGCAACGATCATGGCTGCCCGCATAACTCCGATTCCGTGGACTCCGATCGCAAATGTTGTTGCGATGTCGATCGCGATCTACAAGGCGTATCGGGTCATCTCCATCTTCATGGGCGTCAAGTACACGACCAACCTCGCCAAACTGTTCGCCATCGGCGGGTTCGTCTGGTTCCTCTTGATGTTCGGGATCTTGA
>CAZGXW010000077.1:0-9518 GCA_964529975.1 uncultured Fimbriimonadaceae bacterium | reverse complement strand
GACTGGCGCACCCCGACTGGCGCTCGGACTCGATCCTGGTGCGGCTCGACGCCGAACTCGCGCGACGCCGCGCCCCGCGCGGGGAGGTGGCGAGCTTCGATTGAGGCGCACGGGGACGCGTCAGGCGTGCAGCGCGGCCCCGGTGCTGGAGCAAGTGATGCCGTTGCGGTGGGCGGACTCGTTGCGGTCGTCAACTACCCCGGGGCAGGGGCCGAGCTTGTCGTTGTCGCGGACGATGAGCTTGAGGAAGCGCAGGATCGTCCATGAATTCACGGCACTGAACACGAAGGGCGAGGTGGCTTCGAGCAGCGCCTTTTCATCCTCCTTCGGGCTCATGAATGAGCGGCGACAGGTAGGTGGCCAAATCAGCGGCGTCATCCATGGTCGTCCTCATCGGAGAGCGCCACCGCCCAGATCTGTTTCAGGGGGAGTTCCGCGCGCAGATCGGGGTCGAGCTTGTGGTAGACCTCGTACAGCGCGTCGAGCAATTCGGTCTGGGACCACAGACGCACCCGGAAGAAGCTGCCGGCGAGTTCTTTCTGAACATTGTTTTTGAATCCGCTCCACGAGACGAAGAGCCCCTCATTCGCGCCGAACTTGCTCACCGATCCGAGCAACTTGTCCACGGTCGGGCGGTCGATCGGCGTCTGTTCGGACTTCACCTCGACCACCAGGCGCGGTGACCCAAAGCCGAGCGGCCCTGCGCCTGCCAGGACGTCGGCGCCACCGTCGGCACCGGCCGGGCTGCGCCAGGTCGTGTAGCCCTGCGCGCGCAGGATGCCCTCAACCAGCCGCGTCAGGTCGTTGCCCTTGAAGCGACCGAGAATCAGCCGAGCGATACCGTCACGCGCCCGTTCCTCCAGGTCGAGGTCTGCACCTGTGTCATCCTCGCCGGCCGGGGCAGCCGGAGCCAGCACTTGTGCGACGGTTTCGGGCTGCCAACCGTTCTTGCGCATCGCCTTCAACCGTGCTTCGGCATCGTTCTTCTGCACGCGGCAGATGGTCATGAACGCGCCAAAGGTATTGAGCAGATCCTTGCCGAAGTGGCTGCGCGGGATCGCTTCGCCAATCCACTTCACCGCGCGCCAGTGAAAGAACGGCGATGGGCCGGAGGGTTCAAACGTGTAGTCACCGATCACCTCCCCAATCTGGACGGCACGTTGCGCTTTGAGCGGGAGCACGATCCAGTCGCCCTTTTGCATTTCGTGGGCGAACGGCCAGATCTGGCTGGCGTGGTTGATGAGCTTCTTGCGTTTGCTGTCCGGGTCGCGTTGTTCGAGCGAATTGATGAGGGCGTCGCGGTCGGGCAATCGGGCCAGGTCGATGTCGAGTTTGTCCCAAGTGACGTACACCCGCTTCTCGGACAGGAACTTGTCCTCGAACTCGCCGTGACTGCCGGCGCGCACGAGCCAGATGGCCATGGCTATGCCTCCTCCCCGCTACTCGCTGCTGGCTCTTCGCCCCAGACGCGGGCGAGGGTGGCCTGGATCTTCTTCTCGAAGCGGGCGATCAACTCGCGATTAGCGGCGACCAAAGCCTGCTCCGCTTCGATCTCGGCGACGATGGCTTGCTGGGTGGCGAGGGGGGGCAGGGGGATCTTTGTTCCGAACAATTGCGACTGATTGATCTTCGGGATGCTCGCCCGTTCGTAATAACCACGGATGGACTTGTTGAATTCACCGGAAAGCATGAAGGTCGCTAGGTAGTTCATGTCCACCTTCGCCGCGTCAACGGCGAGAGGGTACATGTCCGAACTGCAGTATCCGCGTAGATCAACAACCGTGAGTTTGTTGAGGTACGGTCGGATCTTGCTGTAAAGCAGCCGCTCTCCTGAGAACTCGTAGACGGGGCCGCGGACCCCCTGTGCCTCTGCCGTTTGCGTCTTCAAAAGCTTTCCCGTGTTCGACTCGATGCTGTCTGCCCCGAACGACGGGAGCTTGCCGTTGATCCTAGTAGTTATCTCGCCGCCGAGCTTGCAGAGATGCCTCAACTCCATCATAGGCCAGTCGGGATGGATGGGGATGTGGGGGCGGTAGTTGCCGAGGACAGCGCGGGCGCCGTCGATGACTTTCTGGTAGCCCTCGATCTCGGCCACGATCTCCTTCTGCACCTCCAGCGGGGGCAGGGGGATCTGGAGTTCGCAGAACTTCGTCTTTGAGATCTCGGCGAACGTTCCACCCGTCGCCCATGCCTGCATCGTGGGAACCAACTTGGTGAGCGCCAATGCGACGTACTCCGGAACAAGCCGCAGGGCATCCTTGATCACGACGTTCTTGAATCCTTGATTCGTCGCGATGGGTACGCGGTTGATCCCGATTCGACCGACGGTTGCGCGCGTCGAGACAATTACGGAGTTGGCCGGGATCATCTTCGCTGATGATTCGCGGAGACCTTTCTCGGAGATCGTTCGCTGGGTCGAAGTGAGCTGCGTGATGAAGTTCGACGGCGGAAGGTCGACCAATGTCGCCCAGGGAATGCCGCCGCTCCAATAGTCTTCCACGCCCGACTTCGGAGTACCTCCGCTCTCGACCCGGAAGTAGGCTTCGTCGCCGATAGCGACCAGCGGGAAGGAGTGATTCCTAGCCTCACCCTCCCGATATCGCTCACCGCTCAGATTGTAGTCGCCACTCGCGGCGATCTTCTCCTTAGGCACCACTATCCCGAGCGTCGGGGCGAATTCCTCCACCGACTCGCGTGCCCGCAGGCGGCGCAAATACTCGGCAATCTCGGCGCCGGCCTGCGGCAAATCGTTCTTTTCAATCTCGCGACGCTGCGCGCCTAGGCCAAAGCCGTCGTTCGCGATCTTGAAGAAGCCGATGGTCGCGCTCTGCTTCGCCAGCGCCTTGTCCAGGATCAGGATTGACGTCTTCACACCTGAGTACGGGTTGAACACTCCCGCCGGCAGGGAGACGACGGCGACGAGCGATTCCTCCACGAGCAACTTGCGCAGTTGTTTGTAGGCCGTCTGACTCTGGAAGATGACCCCCTCGGGCACGATGATGCCGGCGCGGCCATTGGGAGTCAGGTGCTCCGCCATGTAGTCCACGAACAGCACCTCGCTGCGCTTGCTCTGGACCGAGAAGCGGTTGTGCGGCTTGATGCCGCCCTTCGGCGACATGAAGGGCGGGTTGGCGAGGATGACGTCGGCGTACTCGTTCCAGCGGTCCTGGCTAGTGAGTGTGTCGTACTCGTAGATGTGCGGGTCGGTGAAACCGTGCAGGTAGAGGTTCACCAACGACAAGCGCACCATGTCGGGCGAGATGTCGTAGCCCTTGAAGTTCTGGGCCAACCGCCCGCGCTCGTCGGGCGTGAGGGTGCTGTGGCCATCCTTGCCGGTGTTGACCTTTAGGATGTGCTTGTACGACGAAATCAGGAACCCCGCCGTGCCGCAGGCCGGATCGAGCACGGTCTCGGTCTTCTTCGGGTCCACCACAGCGACGATGAAATCAATGATGTGGCGCGGAGTGCGGAACTGCCCGGCGTCTCCTTGCGAGCCAAGCACGGAGAGCAGGTATTCGAAGGCGTCGCCCAGTCGCTCGGAGTGGTCGTACTCGAATTCGTCAATGATCTTGAGGAAGGCGCGCAGAGTCTCCGGGTCGCGGTAGGGTAGGTAAGCGTTCTTGAAAATGTCGCGGAAGAGCGGCGGGATGCCCGGGTTCTCCGGCATCTTGGCGATGGCCTCGGCATAGAGGTTGAGCGTCTCGTGGCCTCCAAGCCCCGACCGCATCAGCTTGGCCCATCCGTAGCGGGCGTAGCCGTCGGCGAAGAACTTGCGGTGGCCGCCCAACTCCTCGGCCTCGGCGTCCATGTCATCCATGAACTTGTAGATCAGCGCGATCGTGATCTGTTCGACCTGGCTCTTCGGATCGGGCACCTTGCCCACGAGGATGTCGCGCGCGGTGTCAATGCGGCGTTTGGTGTCGGTGTCGAGCATGAATGTCCCTTAGGCGGCGAACTGGTTGAGGGACACGTAGTCCTTGACGTACTCGGGCACTAGTGTGCGGTACCTCTCCGGCACAGCCTTGAAGTCGCGCGTCGAGAACACGGGATTGGTGGCCAGGTCGGTGAACTGGCGGCGATCGATGATGTCGCGGATCTGGCCGCTGGTGATGTAGGCCTTGAAGTAAGTCTTGATGGCCGGGATGGCCGAGGCCTCCTCGGGCTTGGCGTCGGCGACGAACTTGGCGAACTCCTCCTCCAGCAACTCGTCCTTCGACTTGAAGCGCGGGATCAGCC
Organism: uncultured Fimbriimonadaceae bacterium; assembly: GCA_964529975.1. Taxonomy (GTDB): domain Bacteria; phylum Armatimonadota; class Fimbriimonadia; order Fimbriimonadales; family Fimbriimonadaceae; genus JADFMN01. Next base: position 5,282 of record CAZGXW010000077.1, on the reverse strand, counting down.
CAAAGATCTTCTCCAGAATCTCGCGCAGCGTGAGGCGGCGATCCACTGCGGCGGCTTTTCGCAGCTTGTCGAGGGTGTAGTACTCCTCGGGCTTGTCGAAGACTTCGCGGTTCACGTAGTCGATCACGCGATCCCACTGCCCGGCTTCGACCGCTTGAGCAATCTCGGCGTTGTCGCGGACGGTCTCCTCGAACTTCTCGAAGAACATCCGGTCGATCTTCATCCCGTCGCGCCCGATGGTCTCTTCCTTGACCGAGGCGATGATATCGGTGCCGAGGTGATCGTAGATCCCGCCCACGACTACCGGGCCGCCTTCGGGCTCGCCGTCGTTCGCCGCGATGCCGGGCGGTGGGAGCTTCAGGACCTCGTCGTAGTCGTATTCCTCCTCGAAGTACTCACAGTTGGCGAAGAAATCGAAGAGCTTGAAGGTGACCTTCTCAGGATGCTGGACGCCAGCTCGTACGCTCTCGTCAAGGAGTTGATCCAGGAAGTTGTGCCGCCGGGTGCCGCGCCCCTTGATCTGAATGAAGTCTGTCGGCGAGAAGATCGGGCGGAACAGGCCGAGGTTGAGCAGATCGGTGCAGTCGTAGCCGGTAGTCATCATCCCGACCGTCACGCACACCCGCGCCTTGCTGGTTTTGTAAGCGGCGATAAAGTTGCCGGAGCCGAGCAGGTTGTTGTTGCTGAAGTTGATGGTGAACTGCTGGGCGTCGGGGACCATTGAGGTAACCTGCACCGCGAAATCCGACTGGTACTTCCCGGGAAACATCCTGTCGGCCATCTGGTTCAGAATCTGCGCCAGTTTGGCGGCGTGGTTCTGACTGACCGCGAAGATGATGGCCTTGCCGATCTCCCCGCTGACCGGGTCGCGAAGCGCGTGCTCCAGGAAGGTCTTGCAGAAGAGCTGATTGGTCGCGTCGGAAAAGAAGCGCTTCTCGAACTCGCGCTGCTTGAATGCCGCCTGCTGGTCCTCTCCCTCGTCGTCGGTGAAGTTGACGACGAAGCCCTCCTCGGAAAGCAGCTCGGTGGTGATCTCGGTACGGGCATCCACCACGGTGGGATTGACGAGATAGCCGTCCTTGACTCCGTCGAGCAATGAATAGCGAAACGTCGGCTGGCTGTTCTCGCAGCCGAAGGTGCGGTAGGTGTCGAGCAGCATGCGGCGCTCGAACTCACGCGGATCGCGCGTCGCGGGACTGGCATGGTCGAGGCGCTTGAGGTAGTCGCGCGGCGTCGCGGTCAAGCCGAGCTTGTAGCCGATGAAGTAGTCAAACACGGCGCGAGCATTGCCGCCGATCGAGCGGTGCGCCTCGTCGGAGATGACCAAGTCGAAGTCGGTCGGCGAAAAGAGCCCCTGATACTTATTGTTGAACAGCAGAGATTGCACCGTGCTGACCACGACCTCCGCCTTGCGCCAGTCGTCCCGGTTCTCCTTGTAGACGACCGTCTGGAAGTCGGCGGAGAGCAGCGCAGCGAAGGCCTTCTTCGCCTGATCCTCCAGTTCGAGCCTATCTACGAGAAACAGCACGCGCCGGGCGTTGCCGGTGCGCAGGAACAACTTGACGACCGCGGCGGCCGTCAGTGTCTTGCCGGTGCCGGTGGCCATCTCGAAGAGGAAGCGATCCTTGCCTTCTCTGACGGCTGCCTGGAGCCGGTGGATCGCCTTGAGTTGGTACGGACGCAGGAAGCGGAGCTTGTTCGTCCGGACGTACTCCGTCCGCTCGGCATCGTTCTTCCATCCGGCTTCGGATTGATAGGTGGGCCGCTGGGTCAGGACGATGTAGTCGTGCTCGACTGACTCGGAGATCAGGCGCTGCGGGTCGGGGACGACTCTCTGGTAACCGACGACGGAGGCGGGCGTCGGAAACGTCGTGATCAAGTATGGATCGCCGCGCTCGAGATCCCAGAAGTAGTGAAGGTTGCCGTTGGAGAGGATGACGAAACGGCAGTTCTGCGAGCGAGCATACTTGCGCGCCTGCTCCTTGGCGGCGAGCGGGTTCTTGTCCTCGGCCTTGGCTTCCAGGACGAGCAGAGGAGAGCCCTTCGCGTCCAGAAGGAGAAAGTCAACGAAGCCCTTCTTGCTCTTCTCGAAGTCGCCGCCCAATGCGTCGAGTTCGGCCGGCTTGATAGCCACGCTGAGCTCCAGCCGAACATTTGCGGGCTGGTCCCCGTTCGGGAAGAACCGCCACCCAGCGGCTTCGAGCAGCTTGTTGATCTTGATGCGGGCGGTGGCTTCCTTCTCGGGCACTCAGGTTCCTCGTTCAGCGGTGATGGTCAGTCGAGCGAAGCGCTCCGGGTCGGCATCGGACCGACTTCAGCATCCACTTGCTGGGCACCAACCCTTCACCGCCGCGCCACCCACTTCCGCATGATTTCGTATGCGTCCGCGAGGCGGCCGCCGCAAGGGTCCAACCACTCAGGAGGTTCCGTCGCGTCAAAGGAGAGCCAGAACGTATCGGTGCCGCCCTTGCCAGTGTGCTGCGGAGTATGCCCGATGACGTGTTTCCGCAGAACCGCCTTCGAGATGACCCAGCAATGCGCGTCGAACGGCGAAATGCCAAGGCAAACTGCGAACTCGTAATCTTGATCTCGAAGCTGCTGGAACTTGTAAACACCGCTCTCCCAGAGGGTCGAGAACTTGATTTCGACGCGCCGGCCCGCAATGACGCGGTCCGCCTCCGAATCCCCGCTCGACGTCACGTCGAGTCCCTTCGCAGCGGACCAGCCGGCCACCAACTGTTCGCCGATCTTGCCGACCTGACGGGATGGACGCGTGCGGATCCAGGCGAATGGACTTCTGGCCCACGGGTCGTCTGGCCCTTCCCGGACGTAGTCGCCCTTCAGCGTGCCCGCGATTGACGCGAGCATGAGGACCTCCGGATCCTTGATCTCGTATTTCACGCAATCAGCCCTCCTGAGTGGCCGGCGCCGAAAACAGGTCGCGTTGCTTGTCGCGCCTCTGGTAGGGCGTCGGGTCGAAGCCAACCCACTCCAATCCGTCGACGCCGTGAAATCGCCCAGCCATGACTGCGAGTGCCTCTGGACTATTGTCGACGAGGATGAACCGTCGGCCGAGTTCAAGCGCCGCCGCACCCGTTGTGCCACTGCCTGCGAAGAAGTCCAGGACCACGGCCCCTGGACGTGAGGATGCTTGGACGATTCGTCGGAGAATGCCGAGCGGCTTCTGCGTCGGATACCCGGTCTTTTCCGAACCATTCGTAGGAACGATGGTGTGCCACCACGTATCCGTCGGGAGCTTCCCACGCGCGGCCTTCTCCGGTCCCACGAGGCCGGGAGCCATGTACGGGATGCGCTCGATTTCATCGACGTTGAAGACATACTCGGACAGGTTCTTTGCGTAGAGCAGGATGTTGTCGTGCTTCGGGGGCCACCTATTCTTCGGCCGACCGCCGTAGTCGTAAGCCCAGATGATCTCGTTCAAGAAGGACTCTCGCCCGAAGATGTTGTCGAGAAGAACCTTGCAGTAGTGCACCTCGCGGTAGTCGACATGGAAGTAGAAGCAGCCGTGTGGGGCGAGAACCCGGTGGGCTTCGAGCAGGCGCGGCTCAAGAAAGGCCAGGTAGTCGTCGAATAGATCGCTGAACCGCTTTGTCCCCACCACAATGCTTTCGTAGCGCCGACCCTGGAAGCCGACGCGGTCGCCTTCCTCTGATCGCACAGTCTTGAGCTGGGTGCGTTGCTGGATCTTCCCCGTGTTGAACGGGGGATCGATGTAGATCAGGTCCACGGACGCCGCCGGAAGCGTTCGAAGAACGTCGAGATTGTCCGCCAGGTGGATTCTGCCCGTCACTTCGCCCTCCATCGGAGGCTTGGTAATAATTTGTCGTGGCTCCTAACGTCTCGGTTCAGTGGCGGCGCGTAGCGCCGTCCGACGAAACCGATTGTTGGGCGGACTCATCGCCTCCATCCGCCAGCCGAAAGCCGGTTGTTATATGTCTCATGCGATATGACTTCGAGGTACTCAAGTCGGCCGGCAGTTTCCCGACAAATCAATCGATAACTCCAGCCGATCGGGACGGAGATGACGTCGCGCTGCCCCATCGTCACGAGTCTCTTGCCCTTGAAATCCTGATACTGCCTTCCACTCTCCAACTCTTCGATGATCTGAAACACCTTTTCCGCCACATGTCGCGGAACCAGGTGAAGCGCAATGGGCGCCGCTGCGATTCGATCGGTCCAAGCCCGCTTCTCTTCGCGCGATCGTTGGATGGCAGCGTGCTCCTGCGCACACCTATGGCAATACCGGCCCTTGCCGGCGTGACTGCAGGGGAAGCTCCTCTTACGTCCGGGCATCGTTCCTATCCCACCCAACAATCTACTCAGGGGCGGCGCGCTAGCCCCATCTTTTGCAGCATCCTTTTGGACGCGAACTTCCCAATGAACAAGACGGCGACAGCCGCGGGCAATGTCACCGCAAGGTGCTCGGGCTCGAGCAGGTAGTGAAGCACCGACCGCGCCCACTCCGGGTTGCCGTGACCTTCGTGAGCAAACGCTGTCTCCACCGGGAACAGCATGGTGAGGGAAACCAGGGCGCCGAAAACCTTTTTCATCGAATCGTCTCCTCTCGCGTGAGTGTGTCCAACTCCTAGTTGGGTGGTAGCACGGATCATCAGGAGACGACGAGGTCCCACGATGTTCCCGGTTCTGCCCCGCGACCGGCCACGGAAGCGCCGGCTCGAGAAGTTCAGTCGCTAGACCCGGGACGGCCGGGCCTGGGTTCTTTGCCGGATCGTGCTGCTTGTCGCTGAGGGCCTGAGCATCGCGGCCGCGCTGCGGGCAGTCTTTGCCCCGCCGCGGTGTGGCGCATCGTAGCGCGTTTCCAGCAACCCGCGGAGACGGCTCTGCTGGGACGGTCGCAGCGACAACGGCCAGCACCACTGGTGGGACTCGTCTGTGCTGCGTGACCACACCGCCACCGATACGGGCAAAGGCCGCTACCGCCCGCTCGCCTGCAGCGCGACGGCGCGCCACGCGCCGCCCGCCTGCGCCAGCGTGAGCGTGCACTCGACCTCGCGCAGGTCGCGGGCGGCCGGCGGGGCGACCCCGGATCGCCGCGCCCCGTAGGCGAGCCGACCCCGCACCAGCGCCACCTCGCCCACGAGCTGCACCTCCAGGCCCTCGCGCCCGGGGGGTGCGAAGCGGAAGGCCGAACCCAACCCCGCGAGGAACGCCGCGCGCGAAAGCCGCGCGCCGCCCGGCTCGGTCCAGGTGAAGTCCGGGTCGGCCCCTGCCGCGACCGCGGCGGTGTCGGCCGCGCCGAG
>CAZGXW010000076.1:0-9665 GCA_964529975.1 uncultured Fimbriimonadaceae bacterium | reverse complement strand
GCCGACCTCATGGTAAAGGCGGCGCGAGAGGGCGTTGGCTAGAACCGGAGTCAGTGGCCCGCAACCCTGAGAGATTGTTACGAGTAGTAACATGAGCCATGCTTTCTGCGTCCTTGCTCTGCATCGCTTCCGCACCGGGAGCCTTCGCCGAACCGCCGCTGCTGATGCAGCACCCGACCGCTAGCGCGACGCACGTGTGCTTCGCGTTTGCCGGGGACCTTTGGGACGTGCCCCGCTCAGGTGGAGCCGCCAGAAGGCTGACCGCGAGCCCCGGGATGGAGTCGGACCCGTACTATTCGCCGGACGGAAAGACGATCGCGTTCAGCGGCCAGTACTCTGGAAATCTGGACGTGTACACGATGCCTTCCGAAGGCGGCGTCCCAAAGCGACTGACCTTCCATCCTAGCGAAGACCTTGTGCAAGGTTGGTCGCCCGATGGTAAGAGCATCCTCTTCTCAACGAATCAGGAGAGCTTGCCGTTTGTACCGAGGTTGTTCACGATTCCTTCAGGCGGCGGACAATCGAGCGGTCTCCCGTTCCCTTCCGGATCAAGCGGCAGTTTTTCCCCGGACGGAAAGCGCATCGCGTACGTGCCCTATTTCCAGTTCCAGGCCGCATGGAAGCGGTATCGCGGGGGCCAGGCGTATCCGGTGTGGGTTCTGAACCTCGCAGACTCGACGTGGAAGGAAGTCCCGCGAAAGGGATGGAACGATAAGTCGCCGATGTGGGTCGGCAATAGGCTCTACTACCTTTCGGACCGTGCGGGCAAGTTCGACCTCTACTCGAGTGACGAGAACGGCGGATCACAACGGGAAGTCGTGAAGAGTGGCGCGTTCGGTTTTCTCTCTGCTACGGCGAATGCCGACACGATCGCGCTCTCTGAACCTGGCTCAATCATGCTTGTCGACACAAAAACCGGTCGAGCGACCGATGTACCAGTGACGGTGCGAGGCGACTTCCCCGAGGTTCGCGAAAAGTACGTTTCTGCTGCGAGCGCAATTTCCAGCGGCGACATCTCGCCCAACGGCAAGCGTGCAGTGATCGAGGCGAGAGGCGAAATACTGACAATTCCCGCGAGCAAGGGGGACGGCCGCAACCTGACGAACAGCAGTGGAAGCGCAGAGCGCACACCATCATGGTCGCCCGACGGTAAGACGATCGCCTATTTCTCCGACGCATCGGGCGAGTACAAGATCGTCCTCAAGCAGTCCGATGGCGTGGGCGACGAAAGGGTGATCGTTCCTGGCGGCGGTCGCGGCTATTTCCAGGGACTCACTTGGTCGCCTGACTCGAAGAAACTCGCGTACTCGGACATGCGCGGAATCCTTTGGGTGACCGACGTCGAGACCGGCGCATCGACGAAGATCGACGAAGCACCCTACTACCCTGTGACCTATCAGTACCAACCGTCGTGGTCGCCGGACAGCAAGTGGCTGACGTTCTCGCGGGTCGGCGACAACTACCTTCGAACGGTCTTCCTTTATGACCTCACGACATCGAAACTCACATCACTCACCGACGGCATGAGCGACGCACAGTCTCCTGCGTTCGACCGCGGCGGCGACTACCTCTACTTCTTGGCGAGCACGAACGCGAAGACGTCGCCGGCCTGGCTCGACCTTTCGGCGCTCGAGACCCCGAACGTCACGAGCAGCGTCTATGTCGTCGTCCTGCGCAACGACATGCCGTCGCCGTTCGTGCCCGAGAGCGACGAGGAAGTGATCGGCGATGCTCCGAAGCCAGCCGACAAGCCCACGTTCCGCATCGACCTCGACAAGATCGGTCAGCGGATGCTTCCCGTGCCTATGCCGTCACGAGTCTATGCTGGCCTCGTCGCCGGCGCACCTGGGTCGTTCTTCACGATCGACGTTCCGCCGGTCGCGAACGTAAGTTCGCCCGGTGGCCCGCCGACAGCAAGGAAGTTCGACATGAAGGCGCGGCGCGACTCCGTGTTCATGCAAGGCGTGCAGGGCCTCGCGGTCTCAGCGAACGGTCAGCACATGCTCGTGATCGCGCCGGGGATGGTCAGCATCGTTTCGACGATGGCACCGCCTGCTCCTGGGCAGGGCGCGCTCGACCTCGCCTCGACCATGGTTCGCATCGATCCGAAGCAGGAATGGCGACAGATGTTCTTTGAAGTCCTGCGCATCCAGCGCGACTACTTCTACGACCCGACGTACCACGGAGTCGACCTCAACGCGCTGTCGAAGAAGTACGAGCCGTTCCTTGACGGGCTCGCAAGCCGCGAGGACCTCAACCTCATCTTCATCGACATGTTGGGTGAACTCTCAGTCGGACACATGTACGTCGGTGGCGGCGACATTCCTGGCGTTTCTGGACCGCCGATCGGATTCTTGGGAGCCGACTACAGCCTTGAGAACGGGCGATACCGTTTCAAGAAGGTGTACTCCGGCGAGAACTGGAACCCAGGGGCTCGCGCACCGCTCACACAGCCGGGCGCTGGAGTAGAGGCTGGCGAGTACCTGCTCGCGGTCAACGGACAGGACCTCAAGTCCTCCGACAACCTCTACTCGCGGTTCGAGTACATGGTCGGAAAACAGATGCGACTGCGCGTCGGGCCCAACGCGGACGGAACGGGCTCGCGCGAAGTGACCGTCGTTCCCGTCGGCAACGAGAACAACCTCCGCGTCTTCGACTGGGTCGAGGGCAACAGGAGAAAAGTCGCAGAGCTGAGCGGCGGAAAGGTCGGCTACCTCTGGCTACCGGACACGAGCGTCGGCGGATACACGTTCTTCAACCGCTACTACTACTCACAGGCGGACAAGGACGGCATGGTGCTCGACGAGCGGTTCAACGGAGGCGGCTCGGTCGACGACTACTTCGTGCAGTTCGCCACCCGGCCGCTCATGAGTTGGTGGGCGACGCGATACGGCAAGCCGTTCTCCAGTCCACTCATGTCGGTGTACGGACCCAAGGCGCTGGTCACCAACCAGTACGCCGGGTCCGGAGGCGACTATCTGCCTTGGGCGTTCCGCAAGAACAAACTCGGCCCCCTCGTCGGCAAGCGCACTTGGGGCGGGCTCGTCGGGATCCTCGGCTTCCCTTCGCTCGTGGACGGCGGCGGCGTGACGTCGCCGAACCTCGCGTTCTTCACGCCAGAAGGCGAATGGGAGATCGAGAACTTCGGCGTCGCTCCTGACATCGACATCGAGTGGGACCCGGTGCTGTGGCGGGCCGGACGCGACGCCCAACTGGAGCGGGCGGTGGCGGAAGTGATGAAGGGCTTGCAGGGCTACAAGCGCCCGACACCGAAACTGCCGCCATACAAGAACAACACCAAGATCGGCGGCGGGTAAGTAACGTCCGCAGCTCGCGCTGCGCAACAGACCGATGCCAACAGCGAGCCGAAGCGCCTCCACGAGCGAGGGGCTCGGCTCGCGCCACAACGTGCACGTCGTGCTGACGACCAGCAACGAGGCAGGCTCCAGTGCGGTCGAGATCCACTGAGCGCGGCCCCTTATCCCTCTCACCTAGTAGGGGCAGGGGGATTCAACCCTCGTCCCCATAGCCTTTCCACCTCGTTCCTTGAGCCTGGTACTCCCGCGCGAGTCCAGAAACTGGCCGTGACGAGCGTGCCACACCGAGCCCCTCGCACAATCCCCTCCCGTATAGAGAGGGCGGACACGGCCCCTTCCGACAATTAAAGCCGTCCCTAGGTTGGCACCGCCATGATGCGCATTGTCTTTTACGTCGTGAGTTTCCTCGGCCTGGCGGCCATCGTCGCCTTCGCGCCGAGCCATCCGTGGCTCTGGTGGGGGCTCGCCGTCATGGTCCCCTACATCGCGCTCGGCGTCCACGACATGAACCAGAAGTCGCGCGCGCTCCTGCGCAACTACCCTGTGATCGGCCACGGCCGCTACGTCATGGAGCTCGTCCGCCCCGAGATCCAACAGTACTTCGTCGAGAGCAACCTCGATGGTAGGCCCTTCCACCGCAACGAGCGCTCGATCGTCTACCAGCGCGCCAAGGGCGTGATCGAGACCATGCCCTTCGGCACACAGAACGACGTGTACGAGAGCGGCTACGAGTGGATCAACCACTCGCTCGCGCCGGTCGAGCACCTGCACGACGAGCCGCGCGTGGTCGTCGGGATGGGGCGTTGCGCGAAGCCTTACTCGATGTCGAGATTCAATATTTCTTCGATGTCGTACGGTTCTTTGAGTAGGCGCGCGGTGCTCGCGCTGAACAAAGGCGCGAAACTCGGCGGCTTCGCGCACAACACGGGCGAGGGCGGCATAGCACCCGCACACCTGGAGTACGGCGGCGACATCGTGTACCAGATCGGCACAGGCTACTTCGGCTGTCGCGCCGCCGATGGTGGATTCGACCTCGAAAAGTTCAAAGTGACCGCAGCGCACGAGACGGTCCGAATGATCGAAGTGAAACTCAGCCAAGGCGCAAAGCCGGCGCACGGCGGAATCCTGCCCGCAAAGAAGGTCACCGCCGAGATCGCTCAGATCCGCGGCGTACCGATGGGCAAGCAAGTGGACTCCCCACCGCGCCACCGCGCGTTCTCGACACCAAGCGGCCTGCTCGACTTCATCGAACTACTGCGCAAGGAGAGCGGCGGCAAGCCGGTCGGCTTCAAACTCTGCATCGGCCAGCCGGAAGAGTTCGTCGCCATCGTCAAGGCGATGGTCGACAGCGGCAAGTTTCCCGACTTCATCACGGTCGATGGCGGCGAGGGCGGCACGGGCGCAGCACCGTTCGAGTTTTCCGATAGCGTCGGAATGCCGCTCCGCGATGGCCTTGCCTTCGCACACAACATCCTGACCGGCGCGGGGGTCCGCGAAACACTCGTCCTCATTGCCAGCGGAAAAATCATCACAGGCTTCCACATGTTCCGCGCCATGGCCCTGGGCGCCGACGCGTGCAACAGCGCGCGAGGAATGATGTTTGCGCTCGGCTGCATCCAAGCGCGAAGGTGCAACCACAACGACTGCCCTGTCGGGGTCGCGACGACAGACCCGAAACTCGACAAAGCGATCGCTGTCGACGACAAGGCCATGCGGGTAGACCGCTACCACCAGCGCACCGTCGCCTCCTTCCTCGAAATGCTCCATGCGGCGGGGCTCTCTCATCCCAGTCAGATCCGCCCGGAGCACGTCTTCCGACGCGTCGACCCGGTGAGGTGCATGCGCTACTCAGACCTTTACGACTGGATCGCGCCCGGCTCGCTGACCGACAACACCGCGCCCGTGCGGTGGCAGATGATGTGGGACGGCTGCAGCACCGACAAGTTCGCCCCGTCCTTCGAGACCCTTGGCAACGTCGGCTAGACCAGACCGGACTTGATGTCGGCCAAGACCTCGTTCGCTGCACGAATCCCGCTCAGGCACGCTCCTTCCATGTAGCCCTGCCAACTGTAGAACGAGTCCGCGTGCTCTCCCGCGAACTTCAGCAATCCAGAAGCCTGCCCCTCCAACCCCGCTACCGTCGTGAACTGCCCCGGCCGATAGCACGAGTACGATCCCAACGACAGAGGACTTGTCGGCCAGTGCTCCAAGTGCGCGACATAACTGCTTCCGTTCTTCGCCGCACGTTGCTTTGTCCCAGGAAGCACGCTGTCGAAGTCGTTCAGGAACGCACCGACCTGCTGCTGGACCTTGTTGGCCCGAAGCGCCGCGCCGCGGGCTCCGCTCGCATAGTCCGTGATGATCCCTCGCGCGGTGGAGTTCGCACGGTTCGTCTCCCAAGTGTTCTGCGTGTTCGGCAAGTCGCTGTACACGCCTCCGCCGTTATCGTGGATATCCTCCCAAGGCCTGCCCTCGAAGGCAATCATCGTCTTTGCATTGGCACCATAACCAAGCGTGTTGATCGCACGGACCTTGTCGGCCGATAGACCGAGCGAAGCATCGAGTTGCACCCCACGAAGAACAGTGTATGGAATCGCCAACACCACGGTATCAAAGACTTGCGGCACGCTCGAACCGTTGAAGTACACGAGATAGTCGCCGCTGGCGTTCTTTCCAAGACGCGTGAGCCTCGCCCCGAACTGAACGCCGCCAGGATGCTCACTCGCCAACCCCGTGGCGATCGCGTCGTTTCCGTGGCGCACGTGGTACCGCTCGTCGCTCACCCCGAACGGCTCGAACTTCGACTGCTTGTTCAAACGCATGAATCCTATGAAATTCAACGAACTTTGCTCGTGCGTCTCCCGGCCATACTCCGAGACATAAGCCTCGTCGAGCACCGCTCGGATCAAAGGCATTCCGGCACAGCGCGTCTCAAAGTACGTCGCCAAATCGAAGTTGTCGTATTGAACGTCGGCCGTCGTGTGATTGAAGAAGGTCGCGCCGCCGCTGATCGCGTGCAAGTCAGGCTGCATGCTCGCCACCACGGCACGAAACTGGTCCACCACTTCGGCTTCTGTCCAATGACGACCCTGGAAGAAGAACGCCTCATGCCCACGCATCTTGATGTAAGACTCAATCGGCAACCCGAACCTGTTCGCATATCCGAGCATGGTCTTGTGGCCAGTGTCGATCAGTTCGCCGCCGTTCTCCGCCGCCATGCCGGAAACAAGCGACCGATTGCTGAAGCACCTTCCGCCGACCCGGCTGCTCGCCTCGAAAACGGTCGCGATCTGTCCCTTTGCCCGAAGACGGTCGGCACATGCGAGCCCAGCCAGGCCCGCGCCAACGATTGCGATTCGGGGACCTGAAGCGACAGCACGTGCATACGCTCCCAGAGGAGTCGCCGCGAACGCCGCGAACCCCGCCATTTGCAAGACCTCGCGCCGCGTCACCGCGCGCTCTTCAAGGCGCTCGAGGCCCTTTCGGGTCTCGACCCCCGATTCTTCTAGCGCTTGCGCCAGACGGAGGCTGTCCGAGACACGTCGAAAGAAAGCGCTGCCTTTCATACGACGATTATGCTCCCTGCTTCATCGCCCACGCCCGCCCCGGGGTATGACTCCACGAATGCGCACCCACGCACTCGTCGCCCTCCTCGCGCTCGCCGCCGTCGCCCTCTCCCAGGGCCCGCCGGACAAGAAGCGACTCATGCCCGAGGAGTACGCCAAGTGGGAGCGACTGGGCCAAACTGGGATTTCGCCGGACGGCAATTGGACGTTCGCCATCGTCAGTCAGGTCGAGGGCGACTCACGACTTGAGATCAAGGCCAGCGATGGGCCGCGCACCTGGGTCGTCGAGAACGTCACGCGCGCACAGTTCTCCGACGACTCCAAGCACGTCCTCTACACCATCACCCTCCCACGAGAGGAGGCCGAGAAGCTTCGCAAACAGCGCAAACGCGTCGAGAACAAACTCGGGATCCACTCCCTCGCCACCGGCGACGCCATCACCATCGACGCCGTTGCGTCCTGGCAACTCTTCAACGACACCGACATCGCCGGCATCACCCGCTACGGTGCCGAGACCCCTGGACGCGCAGGCAGCGACTTCGAGTTCTTCGACCTCGGCGACCGCACTTCCACTCCAGTAGGAAACGTCCGTACGGTTCTTGCCCACGACAAGCAGAACCTCGTCGCGCTCCACACCGTCTCAGCGGCAGGACAAGAGGCCGTCCTCGTCTACAACCTCGCGACTCTCACACCCACCACCGTCGCCTGGTCAAAGACCAAGTACGGGAACTTCCGCTGGGCCGAGGACGCGGCCGCGCTCGCCTTTACCGCCGGCACAGAGGACCCCAAAAAGGAGGGCGACTGGATCACAGTCTTCGTCGCGACGGGCTTCAACGGCACAAATGTCCAACACAAAGCCCTCGACCCGAAGACCATCGCAAACTTCCCAGAGGGTCACCGCATCAGTGAGGCGGGCGGAATCGCGCTGAGCAAAGACGGCACATCGCTCCGGTTCGGCATCGCGCCTTGGCGCGACAAGACCGCACAACCCGCGCCCGAAGACGTCGCAGGCGTCCAGATCTGGAACACCAAGGACGTCATCGTCATGCCGCTCCAGGAGCGACAGGCGAACCAAGAGCGCAACCGCACCGCGGCCTGCGTCTGGAAGGTCGGCGCATCCGACTTCAGACAGTTCGCCGAACCGGAACTCGACTCCGTCCGCACCTCTCCGGACCACAGATTCGCTGTCGCGTTCGATCCGCGCCCATACGCCAGCCCCGTAAAGGTAAATGGCCTCGAATACGTGGACGTCCTCGTCATCGACATCGAGAAGGGCACTCGCCGCAAGATGCTCGCGAAAGCCGTGAGCAACGCGGGAGGATTCGATGCCTCCTCCATCGTCCTCTCCCCTCAAGGGACCTACGCCCTGTACTTCGATGGCAAAGACTGGTGGCGCGACCGACTCGCCGACGGCAACAAACTCAACCTTACAGCAAAGCACAAGTCGAACTTCGCCGACCGCGAGGACGACCACACGGTCCCGAAACCGCCCGCCGCGGGCTTCCCCGTTTGGCAACAGGACGACGGCCGCGTTTTCCTACACACCGACTTCGACGTCTATTTCATCAACCCCGAGACCGGCGACGGAATGGCGATCTCAGAAGGAGAAAAGTCGCAGACGCGATACCGCGTCATGGACGTCGGGCTCCACGACGACGGCATCCATGCGCACGATCCCATCTACATGGGCGTGTTCGAAGCGCGAACCAAGCGCAGCGGGTTCGCAGTATGGACGCACGAGGACGGCTTCAGGACGCTTGCCCTCGACGATGCAAGGCTTTCCTGGGCAGGCAAGTCCGACGACACCGACCGCGTCCTCTTCGTCTATCAGACCTTCGAGAAGTCGCCTTCCGTCTTCCTCACCAACCTGCAGTTCTCGGCGGCAAAGCCGCTCTTCCACACCAACTGGAAGCAGCACGAGTACACGTGGGGCAAGGCGGAGCTCGTCCGGTACAAGGCGCTCGGACAAGACCTCGAAGGCGTGCTCATCTATCCCGCCAATTGGGAACAAGGCAAGCAGTACCCGATGGTCACGTACGTCTATGAACGCCTCAGCGACGGGCTGCACCAGTACCAACTCCCGAGCAACACCAGCCCCTACAACCAGCAACACTTCTCGCAGGCGGGCTACTTCGTGTTCATGCCCGACATCGCATACGAAGACCGACAGCCAGGAAAGAGCGCGGTCACGTGCATCGAGGCCGGGCTCAACGCCGTCTTCCGCAGGAACGTCGGCGTCGATCGCAACAGAGTTGGATTGACGGGCCACTCGTGGGGCGGGTACGAGACCGTGTTCACGGCCACGAAGAGCAAGATGTTCGCCGCATACGTCGCCGGCGCGCCGCTCACCGAACTCATTTCAATGTACTCCTCCTTCTATTGGAACTGGGGTCAGTCCAACCAGGTGATCTTCGAGGTCTCACAAGGCCGCATGCACGTCCCGTTCTGGGAAGACACGCGCGCATATATTGACAACTCGCCGCTCTTCCATGCGGGCGACATCAACGCGCCCATGCTCGTCGAGGTCGGCACGGTCGACGGCGCGGTCGATTGGCACCAAGGCCAATACCTCTACAACACTCTGCGACGCATGGGCAAGAACATGGTCATGCTCGTCTACGCCAACGAGAACCACGGACTCGCACAACCCGCCAACATGAAGGACTACGCCATGCGCGCACGGCACTTCTTCGACGTCTATCTCAAAGGCGAGAAGCCCGAGAAATGGGTCAACGAAGGCGTTCCCTTCATCCGCCTCGGCGAAGAACTCGCACCGAAGAAG
>CAZGXW010000075.1:0-9781 GCA_964529975.1 uncultured Fimbriimonadaceae bacterium | reverse complement strand
TCGCGCTCGACTGGAACAACGGCAACCGCACCGTGCTCGTCGATCCGCGCCTCACGGGCCTCATCGTCGGTCAAACGCTTGCCACGACCCCGGCAGAGGTCTACCGCGCCATGATCGAGGCGACCGCCTTCGGCGCGCGGCGCATCATCGAGCAGATTCGCGCCTTTGGCGTGGAGATCAACGAGATCGTCGTTTGCGGTGGCATCGCCGAGAAGTCCCCGCTGACGATGCAGATCTACGCCGACGTCTGCCGAACGCCGATGAAGACGGCACGCTCGGCGCAGACGTGCGCGCTCGGTTCTGCGATCGCGGGATCGGTGGCCGGAGCCGCGCACCCGGACGTCCTCACCGCGATCCAGGCGATGACCCGGGAATCGAACCGCGTCTTTGTCCCAGACCCCGAATCCTCAAAGGTTTACAACCGGCTCTACTCTCTCTATCTCCGGCTCCACGATGGGTTCGGGGTCAAGGGAACAACCGCCGACCTGAGCGGAACCATGAAAGAACTGCTGGAGATCAGCCAAGGTTAACCTCCATTTGAACCTGCGGGTCCGGTCACGCATCGGCCCAAAGTGATATCTTAGTTAGAACGGGCGTTGTGCTAAAGGGGGGCGCGGTCGTTGGGCATTGGCAATGAAGGCTTGGGCGGTGTTTCTCGTCGTCGGTATCGTGGTCCTGGCGCTGGTCGGATGGCGCATCAAGGCCAACGCCAGCGAAGGTGAAGACCAGGGCGGAGCGCGAGGCCGAAGGACGCCCGTCGTCGAGGCTGCGACTGCGAGGCCCGCTACGATTGAAGACACGATCGAGGCCGTCGGTTCACTCGAGTCCCCCAACGTCGTCCAACTCGCACCGCGCAGCACGGGCCGGATCGACTTCATCGAGGTCCGTGAGGGTGACAGCGTCAGCGCGGGCCAAGTCCTCGTACGGATCGACCCCGCCGAGGCAGCAGCCCAGGTCGTCCAGGCCGAAGCCAACCTCGCGCAGGCGCGTTCGCGACTGGCCGAGGCGCGCCTCAGACAAGACCCCAACAGCGTCGCCGTTTCCAGCAGGGTCGAGCAAGAAGAGGCGAACGTCGATAGCGCGGAGGCCGAACTCGAACGCATCAAGAGGAACGGGGAGTCCTCCATCGCATCGGCCCGAGCAGGAGTCAGCGACGCGGAGGCGAAGGTGCGCGGTGCGTCCTCACAAGTCGGCAACGCCCAGGCCGTGCTCAAGCGCGAACAAGCGAGCCTCAAGAACGCAGAAACAAAACTCGCGCGGACGGAAGACCTGTACCGACAAGGCTACATCGCTGCCCAAGAGGTCGATGACGCCAGAACCGCCGTCGACGTCCAGAAGGGCAACGTCGCCGTCGCCGAGTCGCAACTCGCCGCCGCGCAACAAGCCAAGACGTCCGCAGACTCGCAACTCGAAGTCGCCAAGAACCAACTCGCTATCGCCGAAAGGACCGCAGGTTCCGACGTAAAGGCCGCCGAGGCACGAGCGGTGACCGCAAGGTCCGCCCTCAAGGTCGCACGTGCGAACGAGGCCGAGAACCCCGCGTTCAAAGAGAACATCGCGGCCCTCGCCGCAGCGGTCGATGCCGCACGTGCCCAGGTCGAACTCGCGAAGTCCAACCGCGACAACATGATCCTTTCATCGCCGATCAACGGCGTCGTCACTTCCCGCACCGCAGACATGGGCTCCCTCGCCAGCCCTGGCCAGGCCGTCCTCACTGTTCAGTCGCTCGAGTGGCTGTTCTTCCGATCCTCGCTGCCGATCGAAGTTGCCTCGATGGTCAAGAAGGGCCAGAGCGTGCAAATGAGCGTCGACGGCATCGACATGCCGGTCCAAGGCACCGTCGAACACGTCAATCTCGCCGCCGACCCGCAAAGCCGCCAGTTCAGCATCCAGATCAAAATCGAGAACAAGGACCGACGCCTGCTCCCTGGAATGTTCGGGCGAGTGAAGATCACCACGCGGAAGGTCGACGCAAAGGTCACGGTCCCCAAGGAGGCGCTCACCGAGTCCGACGGAAAGCACACGCTCGTCGTCGTCGGTCAAGACATGAAGACCGAACAGCGCACAGTCGAGATCGGCGCGACCGACGGCACTCTCGTCGAGGTCGTCAGCGGAGTCGAGCCGGGCGAACGCGTGGTCACGCTCAGTTTCATGCCCTTGCGCACTGGAATGACCGTCGAGTTCGCCAAGCCCGAAGAGTACAAGAGATGAACATCGGCAAGTTCTCGGTCACGCGGCCCGTCGCCGTCACGATGCGCATCCTTGCGCTCGTGGTTCTCGGCTACATCTGCATGCTCCGTCTGCCGGTCGACCTCCTCCCGCGCATCGAAGTCCCAACGGTCAGCATCAACGTCAGTTGGCCAAACACCTCGCCCGAAGAGATGGAGGCGCAGATCGCGCGCCCGCTCGAGCAGGCCGTCAGCACCGTCCGAGGGCTCGATCTCGTCTCCTCCACCTGTTCCCAGGGCAGCGCGAACGTCAGAGTCCAGTTCCAACAAGGCGTCGACATCGACCAAGCGTCCATCGAAGTCATGCAACTCGCCCAAAGGGCGCAAGGGCGGTTCCCGCGAGACCCCAACATCTCGCCCGTCTCCATCTTCAAGTTCGACCCAAACCAACTCCCGATCCTCACCTTCGGGATCTCGTCCCAAGACGGCGACCTCGTCGCGCTACGCAGCAGGCTCGTCAACGAGATCAGCCCGCAGATCGAGAGCGCTGGAGGCGTCGCCTCGGTCAACGTCAGCGGCGGACAAGACCGCGCCATCATGGTCGACGTCGACCCCGCCAAACTCCGCGCCAGAAACCTCGCCATCGCCGACGTCGCTGCGCGCATCTCCGCCGAGAACACCAGCCAGCCAGCCGGAGTCATCACCGAAGGAAAGACCCAGTACAACCTGCGCAGCATCGGCTACTTCAAGAGCCTCGACGAACTGCGCGCCGTCCCGGTCGGAAACTACAACGGCCAACTCGTCACCCTCGGTGAAGTCGCCGACGTCCGCGACGCGCACCAAGACGTCCGCGTCTACACGCGGCTGAACGGCGAGCCCGCCGTCAGCATGTCGATCAGCAAACAGGGGGCTGCCAACACCGTCGAGACGGCCAAAGCGGTGATGGAGGTCGTCAAGCAGATCGAGGAGCGCAACCCCGACCTCAAGTTTGAAGTCTCCTATGACCAAGCCGGGTTCATTGAAAAGTCGATTCTCGACCTCAAGGAGACGGCGATCATCGGCGCCGTCCTTGCGATCCTGCTCATCACGTTCTTCCTTCGCAACCTGCGAAGCACGTTCGTGGTCGCGCTCTCCATCCCGGTCTCGATCATCTCGGCGTTCGCGCTCTTCTACTTCGCCGGGTTCACGATCAACACGATCTCCCTGAGCGGCCTTGCCCTCGCGACAGGCCTCATCGTCGACGACGCCATCGTCGTCATGGAGAACATCTATCGGCACATCGAGCGCAACCGCTCCGGCCCGGCACAAGCGAGCGTCACAGGAACGCAAGAGATCCTCTCGGCCGTCGTCGCGTCCACGCTCACCGTCATGATCGTGTTCCTGCCGCTCTTCCTCATCCAGGGGCGGCCGGGCCAGGTGTTCTCGCAGTTCGCGCTCGTCGTCGTGTTCTCGCTCGCCGTCTCGCTCCTCGACGCCACCACCGTCGTCCCCATGCTCGCCTCTCGGATCATCACGCGAAAGGACGCCGTTGAAGAGGCGCACCCCGAACTCCGGGCAAAAACTACGCCCGCACAAAGAGCCTTCGACCGTATCGGCGTGTTCCTCCACGGCCTTGACGACTCTTACCGCCGCGGCCTCAAGTGGGCTATCCACCACCGCGCCGCCGTGCTCGGCATCGGAGTCGGGTGCGTCGGGCTTGCGCTCCTGCTCTGGCCGATGGTCGGCAGACAACAGTTCCCCGAGACCGACAGCGGAAACCTCAACTTGCGCGTCCGATTCCCCATCGGAACCCCCGTCGAGACCACAGACGCCGCGATGAAGAAGATCGAACAGGTCCTCGTCGCAGACCCCGACGTCCTCACCGTGTTGGCGACGTCGGGCTCGGGCGGCTTCCGTGGAGGTGGCGGAGGAAGCAGCCCACAAGAAGGCGGAGCCACCATCCGCCTCAAACCCGACCGCAAGACCGACACCAAAGAGGTCATGCGCCGACTCCAGCGAAGCATCGGAGGAGTCCCAGGCGCACAAGTGCAGATCTCCACGATGGACATGATCTCCCGGTTCATGGGAGGCACGACCAACTTCTCGATCGACGTCTACGGACAAAGCCTCGAGGACCTCACCGAGGCCGCCACCATCGTCCAACAGGCCATGTCCGACGTCCCAGGCCTCACTAACGTCAACCTCGGCGTCGAGGACGCGCTCCCAGAAGTGCGGTGGGAGATCGACCGCCAGAAGGCGCAGAGCCTCGGCGTCTCGTTCACCGACGCCGCGCGCGTCATCGCCGCCGCGACGAACGGACAACTCGCCACCTACTACCAAGAGAAGGGCTTCCAGTATCCGATCTATGTGCAGGTCCCCGAACACCTGCGGCAAAGCATCGACGACATCAAGAAACTCCCCATCACCGACGGCCGGACGGGACCGGTCATCCTCTTGGAACAGGTCGCCACACCCAGGTTCGACATCGGGCCGAACCAGATCCAAAGGCAGAACCGACAACGGTACATCAACGTTGGAGGAAGCCTCGAGGACCGTAGCGAGAGCGAGGTCCAGGCCGACGTGGAGAAGGCCCTCGCCAATGTCCAACTCCCCGAAGGCGCGTACTGGAGCATCAGCATCCGGCAACTGGAGGGGCAGCGCGACTTTGCTGGGCTCGGACTGGCGGTCCTCCTCGCGGTGCTGCTCATCTACATGCTGCTCGCGTCGCAGTTCGAGTCGTTTGTGTATCCGCTCGTCGTGCTCACGTCGGTGCCACTCTGCGCGATCGGGCTCGTGCTCGCGCTCTTCATCACGGGCCGAGACTTTGGACTGACCGCCTTTATCGGACTGCTCATGCTCATCGGAATCGTTGTGAAGAACGGAATCCTGCTCGTCGACTACACCAACCTGCTGCGCAGCCGCGGCATGGAGCGCGAGGAGGCGATCCTCACCGCAGGGCCCACGCGCCTTCGACCCATCCTCATGACCACTCTCGCCGCGATCATGGGCATGCTCCCGCTCGCGATCGGCCTCGGCAGCGGTTCGGAACTGTATGTCCCGCTTGCGACCGCGGTCATCGGCGGGCTTGCGACCTCGACCCTGCTCACGCTCATCGTCGTACCCACCGTCTACACCATGTTCGACGACCTGGAACAGAAGATCAAGAAGAAGGCGCGACCGCTCGACTGGTCTACAGGCGACTTCCCCGCCGAACCCAACGGCCATGCCAAGGATCCTTTGGAGGGCGCGGCTCCGTCCGCCCCAGAGGTGAAGCGATGACATCTCGAAGCCGTCATCCAGAGCCAGTCGAAGGAGCACGGCTTCGAGCGACCCCATTCCTGCTTCTGCTCCTGCTCCCAGCGTCCCTCTTCGCCCAAACCCCACCTATCAAACCCACCACCCCGGACGTCCCCGTCTTTCCCGGATTAATCATCCCGCAGATCCCCTCGACCATCGGCAACGAGCCTCTCACTGCAGACGAGGCCGTAGCGATCGCACAGCGCATGAGGCCCGCGCTACGCGCCGCGTTCGAGGACGTCAAGGCCGCGCGAGGCCGCCGCGACGCGGCACGAGCAGAGTTCCTCCCACAGTTCACGCTCACTTACAGCGGAAGCCAGGTGCGCGTGCTCAAGGGCCAACAGTTCGCAGGGAGCCAGGGCGTCGGGTTTCGTTCGCAAAGCGGGCTCAGCGTCAGCCAACTGCTCTACGATTTCGGCCGCACACGCGCGTTCGTCCGCCAGCAGCGCGCGCTAGCGACCGCCGCCGAGCACGGCTTCGCCACCGCGCTCCTCGACGCCGAGTTCACCACGCGCCAGGCCTTCTACGCGCTCCAACGAGCGAGCGAGCAGGAACAAGCAGCGAACGGCAACCTCGAAAACCGCAACGCCCAACTCGCCCTCGCAAATGCACGGCTCGAAAGCGGGCTGGGCGCACCGGCCGACCTCGTGCGCGCCAAGAACTCTGTCGCAGAGGCCACCATCGCGCTCACCAGCGCGCGCACGGCGACCATCGCCGCAAAGATCTCCTTCTGCCGACTGCTCGGAGTCGATCCGCGCACACCGATCACCCTTGCGCCGTCGCAAGAGAGGCAGACCGAGGGCGACGTCACTTCTCTTGCAATCACGGCCATCGAATCGCGCCCCGAGATCAGGCAGGCCGACGCCAACATCAGGGCCCTCAGCGGCGGGCTCGACTTCGCGCGGCGCTCCAACGCGCCCACGCTCACGTTCAGCGCCAACATCTCCACGCGCGGCGAGACCGACCCGCTGACCAACCAGACTTCGAGCGTCGGCATCGGCTTCTCATGGCTGATCGGCGACGGCGGCGCGGGCGCAGGACGCACACGCGAAGCGAAGGCAAACCTCGCGGCGGCGAAGGCCGACCTCGAAGGTCTCGTGCAACAGATCGTCGGCGAGGTCGTGCAAGCGAGCGTCGAGGTCACTGCTGCCGAACAGCGCCTCACCGCCTCTTTGGTGCAACTTCAGAACGCCAAGGAACTCGTGCGCATATCGGAGGGCCGCTACAAGGGCGGCATCGGCACGTTCCTCGAAGTCGTCGACGCCCAGGACGCGCTCTTTGCCGCCGAGCGCAACGTCTCCGCCGCCACCGCCGACCTCCACACCGCCCGCGCCTCTCTCCGCCGTGCCGTCGGGCGTTCGGAATAGTTCGCGAATTCCCGTTTAAAACGGGAATTCGGTGAGCGATTGGAGGTTCGGTGGTTCGGAGGTCGATAAGGTTTTCGAGCCCGTTCGACCTTCGACCCTTCGACAGGCTCAGGGCAGGCTCGCTCAGGATGACGTGCTGGAACGCGCAGGCTAAAGCCTGCGGCTACGGGATTGGGGAGACGTGTTGGAACGCGCAGGCTGAAGCCTGCGGCTACGGGGTGGGGAGACGTGCTGGAACGCGCAGGCTGAAGCCTGCGGCTACGGGGTGGGGAGTTAAAGAGGGGGCTGGTCCTGCCGCGGTTCCAGACTTGTGTCGCCCAGATCTGCCGGCCCTACTGGTTCTTCGGGCTCTGGTTGCTCGCCGTCTGGCGCGGACCCCGATTGCATCGGGGCAGGCGGCGCCGCGCCCTCCAAGGGCGAGTTCCTTGCCTCGAGAGGCTGTTCTCTTATACCCTATGGATTGTCGTTTTGGCATGGATTTTGGGTAGTAAGTCCTTGGGATAAGTGGGATTTTGTTCGGGTTGGTTCGGGTTGGTTCGGGTTAGTTCGGGTTAGTTCGGGTTAGTTCGGGGTTGGGCCAGTTGTGTGCATCGCTTCCAGGGGGTCGCCTGTCGGCGACCTCCAGACTACTTTCGACGACCCTTTCTGGGGTCGTTTCACCCGGCAAACACCGCATGTTCGACACCAGGTTGGCCTTCAGGTCCAACACAACAGATAGAAGCATCTCCGGTGGCAGCGTGGCCGTGCTGCGGACGCCTATCAACGGATGAATGCAATGTGTGCATTCAGGTCAGCGGATCCCACAGTTCGGCGGACTTCAAATCAGTAGCACGCGGGTGAAGCGCGTTCCATGCAATCTGGGTTCAAACTCGACGTCCCGGGCGATGCTGTCGCATTCTGGTATAGTTATGTCTAGATATGCCGATCAATGCAGAGAGACACCCTTTCCAATCCTCCGAGATCAACAAGGCGCCTGTCGGATCGGGCGTGTTCCAGTTCCTCAGTATGGGCAGTCCCATCTTCATCGGGTGGGCTGACTCAGAGGGCGTGAGGAAGAAACTCCGCGAGCACTACGACGGGAAGCACGGCTCGTGCACCAAGATCGCGACGGGATACACGTGCGAAGAGCACGACGACCCCGAGGCGCGGTGCAAGGAACTGCTCGAAGAGTACAAGGCCAAGCACGGCACCTATCCGCGCGGAAACCAGCAGTAGGAGGAGACACCGCCCCCATAATGGGGACATGGTCGAAGCACGGCGAGAGGTCAATTGGTTCGCCGTGGTCGTCAACGCGGTCATGTGGGCCGTCGCCTTGTTTGTGGTCTGGACACAGGTCGCTGGCTGGGACACGATCGCTTCGCGTGTCTTCGCATTCTTCGGCGCAGTCTGGCTGTTGTTCTGTTGGTCTCTCGCTGGGCTCTTGCGCGTCCCAGTCAAGAAGACGTGGTTGCACTTTGTGGGCTCGGTCGTCGTCCTCGGGTCTGTGCTGTTCTTCAACTTCCCCATGCGTGTCTCTTTCGCTGCGATCCGCAGAACCATGGACGGCCTCGCCGACAGCATCGAACAGGGACATGTCTTCGACGCACCGTTCCGTGTCGGCCCGCACGCGATCGAGAAGGGAGAAACGCACGGGCAGATGGCGTGCCTGTGGACCACCGCGACTCTTGGCGACAAAGAGGGGTTTTGCCGACTTCGCGAAGGCGACCCGGCAGAGCACATCAACGAGTGGTCGATCGCAAGCCTGGGTGGCGGCTGGTACCACATCGTCGAGGACTGACCGAACAACGCGGCTGGCGGGGACGCTCGCCCTCCCGGTCATGACCCTGAACGGTAGAATCGCGGCCCTGAAGTCATGGGCAACCCGATCACGATGAGCGCGCAGGGGCTGAGCGTCCCCAACGACCCGATCCTCCCCTTCATCGAGGGCGACGGCACGGGCCCCGACATCTGGCGCGCTAGCGTCGCCGTCTTCGACGCGGCGGTCGAGAAGGCCTATGGCGGCTCGCGCAAGATCGAGTGGAAAGAAGTGCTCGCGGGACAGAAGGCGTTCGACCAGACCGGCAACTGGCTGCCGGACGAGACGCTGGAAGCGTTCAAGCAGTACCGTGTGGGCATCAAGGGACCGCTGACCACCCCGGTCGGTGGGGGAATCCGCTCGCTCAACGTCGCGTTGCGGCAGATCCTGGACCTGTACGTGTGTCTGCGGCCCGTGCGCTGGTTCACAGGGGTTCCCTCTCCGGTCAAGAGCCCGGGGGATGTGGACATGGTGATCTTCCGTGAGAACACGGAGGACATCTACGCGGGGATCGAGTTCGAGGCTGGGACTCCGGAGAACGCGCGGTTTCTTGCTCTGCTCGAGAAGGAGTTTCCAGAGCGTTTTGCGAAGATCCGTTTTGGGTCGCAGGCGAGGGTCGATGAGTGGGGGAAGGTGCTGGAAGGGATCGGCGCGCCCGCGCGTCCGCTTTCGGTGGATTTGGGTGTCGGCATCAAGCCCGTGTCTTATCTAGGCACAGAGCGGCTGGTCCACAGCGCGATCGAACTGGCGATCCAGCAGAAGAAGGCGAGCGTGACGCTGGTGCACAAGGGGAACATCATGAAGTTCACCGAAGGCTCGTTCGCCGATTGGGGCTACAAGGTGGCGCGCGACTTCTTTGGTGCAGTGCCGCTGGACGGCGGACCATGGCACGTGATCCCTGCCGGCGCCCGCGGCGAAGGGCTGGTGATCAAGGACGTGATCGCCGACGCAATGCTGCAGCAGATCCTGTTGCGGCCTCGCGAATATTCCGTGATCGCGACGTTGAACTTGAACGGCGACTACATTTCGGATGCGCTTGCGGCGCAGGTCGGTGGGATCGGTATCGCTCCTGGCGGGAACCTCAACTACATTTCAGGCCATGCGATCTTTGAGGCGACGCACGGCACCGCGCCGAAGTACGCGGGCCAGGACAGGGTGAATCCTTGTTCGGTGAT
>CAZGXW010000074.1:0-10349 GCA_964529975.1 uncultured Fimbriimonadaceae bacterium | reverse complement strand
TTGTCCTTGTTGGCGTTCGTGACCTCGAGGTAGTAGCCGAACACGGAGTTGTAGCCGACCTTGAGTTTGTCGATGCCGGTGGCTTCCCTTTCGGTCTTTTCGAGCGCGGCGATGTAGGACTTGCCGTCCCTGCCGAGTTCGCGCAGTTTGTCGAGTTCGAGGTCGAACTCCGGCTTGATGACACCGCCCTCGCGCAGGACGTGCGGCGGGTCGTCGATGACGGCCCTCTCCAAGTAGCGCGCGAGGTCGTTGTGGTCGCTGGTCATCGCGCGCAGTTCGTGTAGACGTCCGAGCGCGACTTTCCTGAGCGCGTCGTCGAGCCCAGGCAGCGCGTCGAGCGAGACGCGCAGCGCGAAGAGGTCGCGGGGCGAAGCGAGGCCGGTGGAGGCGCGCGAAGTGAGGCGCTCGACGTCGCGGACCTTTTGCAGGGCATCGCGCAGGTCGCCGCGCACGAGCGCGTTGTCGACGAGCCGCTGGACGGCCTCGTGCCTGCGCTCGATGGTTTCGCGGTCGAGGAGCGGCTGTTCGAGCCACCGGCGCAAGAGGCGCGCGCCCATCGCGGTGACGGTCATGTCGAGCACGTCGATGAGGGTGTAGCGGCGTGAGCCGTCGAGGATGTTCTGCGTGACTTCGAGCGAGCGGCGCGTCGCCGGGTCGAGTTTCATCGCGCCGTCGAGCGTGTACGAGGTGATCTTGTCGACGTGGCCGAGTTCGAGGCCGTGCGAGCGCGCGTACTCAAGGACCATCGATGCAGCGGTGACCGCTCCGCTCTGGCCTTCGACGCCGAAACCTTGCAGGTTGCGGACGTTGAAGTGCCGGTGCAGTGCGCGCTCGGCGCGGTCGAGCGAGGGGCGCGCGTTCTCGGTGCTCGCAAGCCCGAGCGCCTGCGCTGCCTTCTCGCCGATCTCCTTCTCTTCTGGCGTGTACAGGAGTTCGCTGGGCCGCCAGCGCCCGATCTCGCTGAGGACCTTGTCGAGCCCGCCTTCGACCTCGGTGACGAGGAACTCGCCTGTGGTCGGGTCGAGAAGGGCGAGCCCGGCCTTCCCATCGACCATGCACACGGCGGCGAGGAAGTTGTTGGCCGACGAGTCGAGCATGGAGTCGTCCATGACCGTGCCCGCGCTGAGCACGCGGGTGACCTCGCGCTTGACGAGCCCCTTGGCGAGTTTGGGGTCCTCGACCTGGTCGCAGAGGGCGACCTTGTGGCCCTGCTGCACGAGGCGGGCGAGGTAGCGCTCGACGGAATGGTAGGGCACCCCGGCCATGGGGATGCGCCCGTTGGAGCCGTCCTCGCGGCCGGTGAGGGTGATCTCCAGGGCGGCCGCAGCGGTCTCTGCGTCCTCTCCGTAGAACTCGTAGAAGTCCCCCACCCTCATGGCGATGAGGGCTCCCGGATAGGCAGTCTTGGTCTGGAAGTACTGCTTGAGGAGGGGCGTTTGGGCCTTCAAAGTAGAATCTGAGTATGGCGTACCGGCGCGCTCAGGGACGAGGCGGACGATGAAGCGACTTTTGCTCAGGTGGGTGTTCTTCGCGATCGCGCTGATCATTGCGGCGAAGGTGACCGGGATGTTCATGCCCGGGTTCGACGTGATCCCGATCGAGACGGCCTCAGACGCGTTCAAGGTCTTGATCGGCGCGGCGGCCCTGGCCCTGATCAACGCGACCCTGGGCAAGGTGATCAAGTTCTTGACGCTTCCCATCTCGTGCCTTACCCTCGGCCTCTTCTCGCTGGTGGTGAACGCAGCGATGCTGATGCTGGCGGGTAGCCTTGAACTCGGGTTCACCGTCGATGGATTTCTTCCCGCGCTGGTCGGCAGCGTCGTGCTTGCCGTCGTCTACGGTGTGCTCGGGATCCTGATCCCAGATGAGGACAAAAAGGACTAGGCGCAACCGGTTCCGCCGTCTGCTCGCGCCGACGACGGGGATCTATCGCTACGTGGCCGCCGCCGTCGCGGGCCTGCTCGTGTTCCTGCTCGGGCTGATCATCATCTTCCGGACTTTGCTCGGCCCGGTGTACGAGGACGCGCAAGGTTCGTGGTACACGTGGCTGGAAGGGTTGGGCTTTGGCGAGAACTCGGACACGGTCACGCACTTCCTCGGACTGTTGCTGGTCACGGCAGGCGCGTTCGTGGTCGTTTGGGGGATCAAGCGATTCGACAAGCGCGTCGCCGAGGCCGTGGACCCAAACTCGCGCAACGGCGTGATGGACGCGTACGCGCGCAAGCAGATGCTGGCGCTCGGTCCACGCATCGTCGCCCTGGGTGGCGGGACGGGGCTGAGCACGCTCCTGCGCGGACTCAAGCAGTACTCCTCGAACATCACAGCGATCGTGACGGTGACGGACGACGGCGGCTCGAGCGGAAGGTTGACCTCAGAGATGGGGATCATCCCGCCGGGCGACATCCGCAACTGCTTGGTCGCGCTGGCGGACGCGGAAAAGCGCATGACAGACCTGTTCCAGCACCGCTTCAAGCAGTCGAGCGGCGTGTTCAGCGGCCACTCGATCGGGAACTTCCTGATCGCAGGGTTCTACGAGCAGACCGGAGACGTCGACGCTGCGTTGCAGATGGCGAGCGAGGTCTTGGCCATTCGCGGTCGCGTGATCCCTTCGACGCGGAGCAACGTGCGGCTGCGGGCGGTGATGGTCGACGACACAGAGGTGTGCGGCGAGACCAAGATCGTCGAGAGCGGAAAGCCGATCCGACGCATCTTCCTCGATCCTGCGGAGATCGAGCCTCACCCCGAGGCCTTGGATGCGATTCGCGCCGCCGACCTGATCGTAATCGGGCCAGGCTCGGTGTTCACGTCGGTGATCCCGAACCTGCTCGTGCCCCGGATCGCAAAGACGATCCAGGAGTCGCGCGCCACAAAGGCCTATGTCTGCAACGTGATGACCCAGCGCGGGGAGAGCGAGGCGTTCACGGCCGCGGAGCACGTCCTTGCGCTCGAGGCGAACGTGGACGCGCGCGTGTGCGACTATGTCCTCGTCAACGTGGTCTCGCCGACGGCGGACACCGCCGACCGCTACCACCGTCACCGCCAGGACATCGTCGAACCGGACGTCGACCGTCTGCGACAAATGGGCTACAAGCCGGTGACTGGCGACTTCATGAGCGAGACCGACTATGTCCGCCACGACCCTGCGCGATTGGCGAGCGCGCTGATGGACCTGCTTTACCGATGATCGTCGTGCTGAGCGGACCGAGCGGAGTCGGAAAGGACACGGTCCTGGACGCGTGGATCGAGGCCGACCCGCGCGTGGTCCGCGTGGTGACGTACACGACCCGACTCCCACGCCCGGGAGAGGTGGACGGCTTGGACTACAACTTCGTGGACCTGGAGACGTTCCACATGCTGCAGCACGAGGGCCATTTCTGGGAGCACAAGAGCGTCCACGGCCACATGTACGCCTCTCCGAAGAAGGAGACGCTAGACCTGCTGGCAGACGGACGCATCCCTGTCCTCAAGGTCGACGTGCAAGGGATGGCGGAGATTATGCGACAGCGGCCGGACGCCCTCAGCGTGTTCTTGTTGCCGCCCTCGTTCGAGGAACTGGAGCGGCGCATCCGCGGTCGGGGCACCGACGACCCCGACGTGATCGAGCGGCGGCTCCGCAACGCGCGCGACGAGATGGAGCACGCCTCTCAATACAAGCTACAGATCGTGAACGACGAGGTCTCTTCGGCTGTCCGGCAGTTGCAGGAGGCAGTGGGTTGAAGACGATCGTTCTGGGCGTCTCAGGATCGGTAGCGGCGTACCGCGCTTGCGACGTCGCCCGCTCGTTGATGCGCGAGGGCTTCGTCGTGCGGGTGTGTCTGACCGATGGCGCGGCACGGTTCGTCTCGGCGGAGTTGTTCGAGGCTCTGACAGGGCAGCCGTGTTTGCAGGACACTTTTGAAGAGCCCGAACGGGGCCGGATGGCGCACATCGACTGGGCGCGCACGGCATCGGCGCTGGTCGTCGCACCTGCCACGGCGAACCTGATCAACAAACTTGCAAGCGGACTTGCCGACGACATGCTGACGACGCTCGCGCTCGCTTACGAGGGGCCGCTTGTGATCGCACCGGCCATGAACCCGTCAATGTTTTCACACGAGACGACCGTCGCCTCGCTCCAGCGCCTGCGCGAGCGCGCAGCCGTTGTTGTCGAGCCCGACGAAGGGGAAGTGGCGTGCGGCGAGCAGGGGCAAGGAAAACTGGCCTCGGTCGAACAGATCGTCGCGGCTTCCGTCGCTGCTGCTTCTGTCTCTACGTTGCTCGCGGGAAAGAAGGTGCTCGTCACCAGCGGGCCGACCGAGGAGCCGCTTGACGACGTTCGCGTTCTCACAAACCGATCTAGCGGAAAGATGGGGAGCGCAGTCGCGCGCGCCGCGCTGATGTTGGGCGCCGAAGTGACCGTCGTCGCGGGCCCCCAGAACGCGCCGCTGCCTGCGAGGGCTAACGTCGTTCGTGTGCGCACGGCACAACAGATGCTCGACGCCGCCCTACCAAACGCTGCGGGCGCAGACTATGTGATCGGAGTTGCAGCCGTCGCCGACTTCCGTCCGAAAGCGCCGACAAAGGGCAAACTGCGGAGCGGCGGTCTCTCTAGCATCGAACTCGAACCGAACCCGGACGTGCTGGCCGCACTCGCCAAGGCCACGAAGGGGCGCGTCGTCGCCTTTGCAGCAGAACCAGACGGAGGTCTGGACGTCGCGAAGGAGAAAATCGCGAAGAAGGGGGCGTACGCCATCGCAGTCAACGACGTCTCGCGAAGCGACATCGCCTTCGACAGCGACTACAACGAACTGACTCTTGTCTTCGCAGACGGCACGATGCAAAGGAGCGGGCGCATGAGCAAACTCGAGTGCGCCCTGTGGCTTCTCAAATCGGTAGTTTGAGAGCGACGGTGACGTCGGTCATCGGGTTGTCGCTTCCGACGAAGTTCTTGACCTTGGCCTCGAGCCGGTGCGGCAGCCCGTTTCGAACGTCCACCCACCAAGTGCCGGTCGCGGACTGAGGGAACTCTCCGCCCTTCTCTGTGAACACGATCGCTACTTCGGCGACCCCGTCCTTGACCGCCTTCAGCGTGTACTCAGTCGTCGTGACGTCGAGCCCTTCGAACTTGCCTTTCGCGCGCACGTCCGACCACTTGTCGCCAGACTTGACGGCCTTAGGCGGTGCGACGAACCGCGTTAGAAGCGTGCTGCGGTACTTCTCGGGCCCGGTCGTGCCCTCTTTCAGGTCGAGCAGTCGACCGAACGCGTCGAACTTGCCGACGGCTTCGTTGGGGCGGTTGTCGCGGATCTCTTCTGCACCGAACCGAAGAAACGCACCGAGGGACTTGCTCTTGACCTCGTAGCCGCCGTCCTTGCCGACCGCGCTGACCGTGTGCTCGATCGCCGCCTCGATCGCCATCTGCTTGTCTTTGATGAAGAGTTCGTAGACGTGGACCTCGCCCTTCTTGGGGGCCCACTTGAGGTCATAGGCGTCCTGATTGAGGAGCGCGGCAAGAGTGAGGGCGGCGAGCATGCTATGGAGATAGACGGATTCCCTGCCCCTGCGTTCCTTCGTCTCGGTTAGAATGGGCTTATGAGAGGGGTTACGCTTCTTCTCGCCGCCGTTCCGGCCACCCTGGCGTGGGCGCAAATGAGCCGGACCGCCGACACGGTCCTCACACCGACAAGGGCGCTGGTGGTCGTCGAGCCGCTAATGATCGTCGGCAGCTTCGCCTCAAGCATGTCCGTTTCGCCGAACGGACGGTATTTGGTCGCTCAAAGGATGATCGTCTCGACCGCCCCGATTTCGATCGAGCGGCCTCGCATTGGTCCGGAGGGGGTGGAACTCGTCATCTGGGACAGCGCGACCGGCAGTACACGCACGATCCCGCTCCCAAATAACGCGCACCCGCAAACGGCGCAACTCTCTTGGTTCGGCGGGACGAACAAGGCGATCGTCGAGGTCGCGTTCTCGAACTACCCCGTGCGCGACGCCGAGGGCAAGGAGCATATCGTCGGGTTCGCGAGCGAGGCCTACATCCTCGATGCTGCCAACGGCACGATGCGCCTGGCCCGTGACAGCAAGGACTATCTGACGCGAAGTTGGCGGTTCGTCGCGTCTCCGCTCAGCGACGTCGCCGTCGAGGTCAGCGCAGAGATCGAGAGGAGCGTGCCCCAGGCCGTGATTGTCGGCTCAGACGCGGTGACGCAGAAGACGCCTCAATTCTCATTGCGCACCCTGTCCGCCGACGGAACGTGGGGCCCATTGATCAAACTTCCCGCGACCCACTTCGTTTCGGGAAGGAAGGGCTGGTCGGTCGACGGAAGCGAACTCCTCCTGGAGTGCCAGGTCTACGGGCAGCCAGGAGGCAGGCCTGTGCCCATGGTCTTGCACTTCAATCCGGCGACAGGAGAGACGTACGAGACGACGGGAGCGATGGCGAGTTATGAGCCGCCTCCTTCAAAGAGCGACGTCGCGCTCGAAAGAAAGACGATCGTGCTCGAAGAGGGATCGGCGAAGCGACCGACGCAGTCATGGTGGCTGAGGTCGAAGACCGAGACCGAGCGGCCCGTCGCCTTCGTTGCAGAACACGCTGACCTTGCCGTTCTCCCTATGGGCGACAAGTACATCGCCTATTTGCAGAACGGCGTCGTGTTCGTGCGCCAGATCATTGAACTGAATCTGCAGCAGTACGAGTCGATGTTCTCAGCCGCGCAGAGGTCGGCGCTCCTTAGCAACGCGAAGCAGGTCGGCCTGGCCGCGATCATGTATGCAATGGATCACGACGAGGTCATTCCAGACGGCATCGACCCAACGCGCGACTTCATGCCTTACCTCAGGAACGAAAAGGTCCTTTCGGGTTTCGTCTGGGTGTTCCCGGGCGGCAAACTGTCGGATATCAAGAACCCCGCAGAGACGATGATGGGCTACATTGAAGGCCCCGGCGGCCGTGCCGTGACCTACATGGACGGGCACGTGAAGTGGGTGCCGGACGAGTGAGGCGTGCATGCTAGTCGCGGTACTCACTACGATTGTCACCCAAGCGACTGCGCTGCCCGACGCCGTACTCACGAGCGAGGCGGCGTATCTCGTCGGCGAGCCGACGCTCGCGATCGGTCCCTTGGCCGGAGCGTACAGCGTATCTCCAGACGGCCAGTTCGTCATCGCGCTCCGAGGCGAGAGAGCCTTGGTCCCCTTGTCCCTGGACCGCACCTCGCTTCCCATCGTCAGGCGAGACTTGATCGTTTGGAACAGGTCGACGGGCTCCGTCAAGTCGTTCCCGGTCCCAGACACTGCTTCAGACTATGTTACTTTTGACTGGCTGCATGGCTCGAGCAGCGTCATTGTCTCGCAGACGTCCACGACCTTAGTCCGCTCCGAGGAAGCCCCCGGCGACACGTACTACCAGTATGGGATGAAGTCGTGGATCATCGACGCCCGTTCAGGAAACACCTTGCCCGTGCGTTCGACGGACGACATGTACTTGAACCGCTGGAGGTTCAGCCCCTCGCCTGTCGCGCCGTACGTTGTTGAGGTCTCTTACAGGCTCGAGGGCCACAGAAAGCGGCGAGGTACGAGCGTGCAAGTGGATGAGAGCGCGGTCGTGCTGCAAACGTGGGGCTCCACTGGCGCGATCGGGAAGTCCGTCGAACTCGGCAGCGATCTCGTCAACGTCGGGTCGACCGAGTGGTCCGGAGATGGGAAGGATCTAGTTGTTGAACTCACGAAGATCGACAGCGAGGGCAAGGGGAACGCCGTTCTTGTCTTTTTCAACCCTCAGACGGGCGAGATTCGCGAGAGCACGGACCCTATCGCTCCAAGGACGGAAACTCCGCGCCATAGACTGACTTTGGTACGCACGAGGACGGAGTTGCAGCGCGGCGACGCTGCAGATACCGCCTCCAGTTGGTGGCTAGAGTCCACTGAACCAAGCAAGAGGACAACAGCCATCGTCGCCCAAGACGCCCAGGGCGCCGTCCTGTCCGAAGACGGCTCGCTCATCGTGTACCGGTCGAACGGTGCGCTCTTCGTTCGTCAGGTGACCCAGGTTTCTCTTGATGCTTACTGGAAAGCGTGGGAAGCGCACGAGCGCACCAAGATCATCAGTCGCGCCAAGCAGATCGGACTCGCCGCGATCATGTACGCGGGCGATCACGACGACGAACTCCCGCCAAACCTCGACCCCGCGCGCGACCTCATGCTCTATCTTAAGGACCCTGCGCTCCTAGAGGGGTTCGTGTGGGTCTTCAAAGGCGGCAAAACGACCGAGATCGAGAACGTCACCGAGGAAGTGATGGGCTACATCCCAGCGCCAGGTGGTCGCGTGGTCGTGTACATGGACACACACGTTAAGTGGATCCCCGACTAGGGCTTACATCTTCACGCCGACGAACCCGGCGAGTTTCTTGAGGTCGGCCATCAGTGCGCCGAACTCGTCAGAATTGAGCGCTTGCGAACCGTCGCTGAGCGCGGCCTTCGGGTTCGGGTGCATCTCGACCATTACGCCGTGCGCGCCCACGACCATCGCAGCGCGCGACATTGGCGCGACATAGCGCGCGACCCCTGTGCCGTGCGAAGGGTCGACGATCACAGGCAGGTGCGTGTGCTGCAGCAATACCGGGACCGCAGCGAGGTCGAGCGTGTTGCGCGTGTACGCCCGGTCGTGGGGGATGATCCCGCGCTCGCACAAGATCACGTTGGGGTTCCCCTCGTTCAAAACATACTCGGCGGCGAGCAAGAACTCGTCGATCGTCGCGGAGGGACCGCGTTTCAAGAAGACGGGCTTGCCGCTGCGGCCCGCCTCAACCAAGAGCGGGAAGTTCTGCATCGACCGCGAGGAGTACGTGAAGCCCGGCGACGCGCTTCCGATCGCGAACCAGTCGTGGACCACCGCCGGCGAGATCTGCACGCAGCGCGGCGGCAGGTTGTGTCTCGAGAGCGAATGGCAGTTCGCTTGCGAGGGGCCGGACATGCATCCGTATCCCTATGGCGAGGGGTTCGTGCGCGACGCCAAGGCCTGCAACATCGACCGCATGGACCTGGGCCAGCCCGGCAGCGGGCTCCGGGATCTCCGCGCTCCGATCGCGGACTACCCCAGGTGCGTCAGCCCGTTTGGCGTCCACAACATGAGCGGGAACGTCGAGGAGTGGTCGACCCTCGACAAGGGAAAGGCGCCTGATCGCTCGAGCATGAAGGGCGCGTGGTGGCTGCCCGGCAAGAACACCTGCCGCGCCGCCACGCTGGGCCACGGCGAGACCTACGAGGGCAAGCAGGTCGGCGTGCGCTGCTGCAAGGACGCGTCTTTCTAGAGGGGCTTCGCCCCTCGCTTCGCGAGCCTCCCCAAGCGCCGCGATCTGTCCGGCGTGGGTCGCCTTCGGCGAACGGCGCGCAGACGCGCCGAAGACACGCCTGGGGTTTGCTTGCGGCGTGCGACCGGGGAGGTCTCGCGCGGGCTACTCGTCGCCGAAGGCCAGGCCGTCGGGGTAGGCGCCCACCGTCCACTTCTTCTTCACCTCGAGCGACGCCGGATCGATCTCCAGCACCGTGCCCGGGGCTCGGTGGTCGCCTTCGCACACGAGATAGGCGCGCTTGTCCTTCGCGACGCGGACGACGTGCGGAAGGCCGCATGTCTCGCGCGGGAACGAGGTGCGTCGCTCGACCTTGGCCGTCTCCACGTCGACGCGGGCGAGGCCGTCGGGCGACTGGGTGGGCACGAGCAGCGTGTGGCCGTCGACGAAGTCGGGCATGAAGGCCTTGGCGGCGAGCGGGACCATCTTGTCCGGCAAGAAGCGCTTCGACTCGCGATCGAGCACGCGGATGTCCTGCCCCTCGAGGTCTGCGACGATGACGAGCTTCTCGTCCGGCGAGAGGGTCGCCGAGTACGGGCCGAAGCGGGGGACGCCCGGCACCCCCTGCGTGGCCCCGAGCGGAATGCGCGACGTGGCGAAGCTGTCGTTCGAGAGGTCGACGATCGCGAGCTCGTCCGAGCCGTAGCACGCGATGTAGGCCGTCTTGTCGTCGCTCGTGATGGTCATTCCGTGCGGCGCGACGCAGATCGCGCGCGAGCCGAGCCGCTTCATGTCCTTCGCGTCGAACACGACCAGATGCGCGAACATGGTGGAAGGGCTGGCCTTCCCCTGCGCGGCCACGTCCATCGCGCGCTTCATGTCGAAGTGGGTGACGAGGACGCGCTTCTTGTCGTGCGTGAGGACGACGTCGCCGGGGTTCTCGTCGACCTCGCGGGACTCGCGGACCGCGAGGGTGCCGAGATCGAGGCGCGCGAGCTTGCCGACGTCCGCCGCGTTGCCGTGGCTCGCGTGGGGGTCCTTCTTCGGGTCCGTCTTCGTCTCGGGCGGGAAGGCGAGCGCAAC
>CAZGXW010000073.1:0-10382 GCA_964529975.1 uncultured Fimbriimonadaceae bacterium | reverse complement strand
TCATCACCAGGTACTTCGCGGGTGGGCTCCACATCCGCAAGGCCTGCCTCGGGTTGAGGCTGCAGGCCCGGATGGCCGTTTCTGCCCCGAAGTCCTCTGCCAGGTTCCGGAATGCGTCCAACAGAGTGATCGCGCTGCCCGCCAGGGCGTTGTTCGAGGCCAGGCGGACCTCGCCAAGCGACGTCACGCACTCGTGCCCCCACATGGAGATCGTCTTGCCTGCGGGCAGCCCGGTCGCCATCGAAGAGTCGCTCACGGCAACGAGCGCACCGGCTGGCTTAGCCCGCACAAGCACCTCTGCGGCTTCGCGAGAAACGTGCCTCCTGTCGTAGATCAATTCGCAACGGACCGCATCGTTGAGCAGAGCGAAACCGACTGTCCCGGCTTCCCGGTGGTGCAGTCCGCGCATGGCGTTGTAGGTGTGCGTCGTGTGCTGGACACCTGCAGCATAGCCTGCGGACGCCTGCGCATAAGTCGCGTCCGTGTGGCCCATGCTCACGACCACGCCGCGCGAGGACAAATACTTCACGAGGTCCAGCGCACCCGGCACTTCTGGCGCAAGCGTGACCACTTTCAAACGCTCGTCGTCGAGCACCGTCTTCCACTCTTCGAATGCGTCCTCAGGAGATACGATCCACTCGACAGGCTGTGCGCCGGGATGTTGCTTGCTGATGAACGGCCCTTCCAAGTGGAACCCGGCGACCATGGGGTGAGAGGGAAGGTTGGAAAGCGCCGACCGAACTCCATCAAGGCTCGCCGTCACCGTCGTCGGTAGGAACGACTCATATCCGCAACCTTCCAACTTGTCGCACAGCGAGAGCATCTCGTCCCTAGTCGCCGACATGAAGTCGAGGCCAAACGCGCCGTGGATGTGTATGTCGACGAACCCGGGCACAAGAGTGTGCTCAGCAGCACCTTCGCTTCGGACGAACAAAGGAGAACTGCCGGAGAAGTCGACGTCGTACGTCCCAAAACCGTCCGGCCCCAGGGCGAAGTAAGTCCCGTTCATGGTTTGATCGCGTATCCGGTACCGGTCTTCACGACGAGCCCGTCGATCTCCATCAGCGTCAGTTCGCTCATAACTTGCGAGGAAGATAAACCGAGGGCCCCTACTATCTTCTCGGGAGCCTGTGGGTCGACGGTCAGGGCGGCCAGGATGCTCTTCTGGACTTCGTTCGAGCCCTCGGGCCGCATCGAGGGGGCCAAAGCCTCGAAACCAAGAGACTCGAGCACCTGCGCCGGGTCGTCGACCAAGGTCGCCCCGTCGCGGATCAGGTTGTGCGACCCGCGAAACGTCGGTCGGTCGATCGTGCCTGGCACGACAAACACCTCGCGCCCGAGGTCTGCTGCGGCCGTGCACGTCACGAGCGATCCTGAGACGGCAGGCGCCTCGACCACGAGCACGGCCCGGCTCATCGCCGCTACCAGTCGATTGCGCGCGTGAAAATGGTGCTCGAGCGCGGGCGTCCCTACCGCGAACGGACTGACGAGGCAACCCTGGGCGCGGATTCTCTCGAACAGCGGCCCGTTCCTCGGCGGCTGGACGACGTCGATCCCGCTCGCGAACACGGCGACTGTCTTGCCGCCGGCCTCCATCGCTCCGGTGTGCGCCGCCTCGTCGATCCCCATCGCGCCGCCGCTCGCGACGACGAGCCCGGCGCGTGCGAACGCTTCTGCGAACTTCTGCGCGCACGCCCGACCGTAGGGCGTCGCAGAGCGCGTTCCGACAATGGCGATCATCGGCTGCTTGAGGAGCGAGACGTCGCCCCAGCCAAAGAGCACGACCGGAGGTGCACCGCTTGCGAGGAGATCGTCGCCGAACTCGCCAGGCTCGACCGGGCGCGCCCCGTTCTTGAGGGCCGACTCAAGCCGCTTCGTGTCGACCCTTTCAATCTTTCGCTTCTCGGACTCGCTCAAATGGCGATAGCCCATGAGGAAGGATACGGGGTCTGAATAAGAAGTCCCGAGGGCCGCGACGACCTCTCGGGACTTCTCGAGCGGCATCTCCGCCGCGAGCATGTACTGCCAGAACAGCGGGCTCAGCGGCTAGCCTCCTCCGCCTCGGCCTCCGCCGCCACGTCCACCGCCGCCCGAAAGTCCGCCGCCGCCACCGGAAAGTCCGGTGTTGCCCGTATTGCCAGTTTCAGGCGCGGTCGGGAAGCCGAGCGCAGGAAGGGTGTTGTCGATCGTCAGCACGAACTTCGCAGCATTGGTGTTCGACATCCAATCGGCCGCAGAAACAATGATCTGTGCGCGACCGTTCGCGAGGGGCCGGTTGTTGCCGCCTTGCAGAATGCGGATGCGGAGGCGGCCTTCTCGGTCGACCTCATGGATGTACTCCTGACCGTTGATCGTCACCTTGACGCTGTCGTAGTTGACGCCAGAACCATCGTCGCGCACGATGAACACGAGTTCCATCGGTGCGCGGCCCGAGACCTGGTCGCCCGCGTTCGGGAAGCCCATCGTCACCTCAGGCGCCGTCAAGTCGACGCCAAAGCGTTCGTCGAACGACAAGATGCTTCCGTCCACTGCGAGCATCACCAGCGTGTCGCCCTCGTAGGTCACCGGCCCAGCGGCCATGACCGACTTGATCTCCATCGTGGTCGTCGCGCCGCCTTGGGCTCCGCCACCGCCGCCGGGAGCGTTTCCTCCGCCAGCCCCACCAATACCGGCACCGCCGGGGCCACCGCCCGTGCCGCCCGTGCCAGGCACGGCGATCTTCGTTCCACGGATCATCGGTGGCACCGTGAAGTTCCACACGACCTGTCCTGAGAACGGGTCAAGAAGGTTGAGAGAGCCGTTTGCCGTCGGGATCGCGATCAGTTTGCCGACGAAGGCCGGCGAGGCGATCGCGCTCGATCCCAGATCGATACCCGTCCGGAAGGCAGGTCGCCCGCCTGTAGAGAACGTGTGCATGCGACCATCGTCCGTCGTGACCACCACGCCTTCGCCCGATGCAGCAGCCTTGTTCCGCAAAACTCCCGGAACAATCTGCTCCCAGCGGATGCGGCCCGTGCTTGCAGAAAGCGACGTCACGTAAGAGCCCGACGTCACATACGCAACGTCCCCATACACGGTCACGGCGCTGAACGGGCTGACGCTTGTGAACAGCCGCGGCCTCCAAGCCGGACGCTTCGTGCTCGCATCCAGGGCGTTCAGGTTCCCATCGCTGGTAAAGAAGAACACCACGTTCTGCCAAGCCGCCATCGAATCGTAGATCGTCCCAGTCGGTGTATAAGGCTCGGGCCAGGCCGCGTTGCCGGTCTGGCTGTCGATCGCCATCAGTTGGTTGCTCGAAAGCCCGAACACGACGGTGTTGCCAGCAAGCACCGGACGCGCGTAAACAGTCGTGGGCGCGACGTACTGCCAAGCCATCTCGCCCGTGGTCACGTTCACGCCGTAGATCGCCTTGTCGTCGGCCGCTGCGACAAGCACGTTGCCGGCCAAGACGGCGCCAGTCGTGAAGTTCGCTGCCAGCGGCTCGCCCGACGGGTAGCGCCAGATCTGGTTGCCCGTCTCGCGGTCCAGACAGTACATCCGGCTGCCGACCGCCGCATACACGCGGTCGCCACGGATGATTGGCGTGCCCGAAGGCCGCTGATCGATGCGGTCCGCCCATCGCCATGCGATCGGTGCGGGGCCGTCGAAATCGGCCATGACAGGGGCAAGCGCAGCGAGTGACGCCAGCCCAACGATTGCTCGCTTCAACAGAACCATAAGAAAACCTGTCCTCAAAAAGGGTCCAGAGGAAAGCCCGAACTCAAGTGAGTATAGCGACCTGCGCTTGGCTTTGTCTATTCCGGCCCGTGTTTCGGACGTCTGACCTCGCAACGAGGTCACGCCCAACTCTGGACTACGTGCCTAGAGCGCAGTCCGTCACCGACCGATCTTCTGGGTATCATCCAGCACTTCCGGGCCCGTAGCTCAGCTGGTTAGAGCGCACCCCTGATAAGGGTGAGGTCACGTGTTCGAATCTCGTCGGGCCCACCAATTCCTCCTCGTTCGGACCCTTGCCAGTCGAAGATCGGCAGGAACCATGACTTATTTGTGCATTTTCCTGGGCACACGACCCAAACCAGGCTAGAATCGAACCTGGCGAGCGTAAAGAAACACGATCCCATGGACGCTGGAACCCTGGACGTCTCCATTACGAAGGCTGAGTTCCCGGCCCTGCACCAAACCATAGCCGGATCGCCCCTCGTGTACCTCGACAACGCTGCCACCACCCAGCGCCCCAGGAGCGTGCTTGCCGCCGTCGAGGCCTTTTACAGCCAAGACAACGCCAACGTCCACCGGGGGGTCCACCAACTCAGCCAAAGGGCAACAAAGGCCTATGAAGAGGCGCGCGCGACCCTGGCGCGATGGATCGGTGCTCATCCTTCCGAAGTCGTGTTCACTAAGGGCTGTACGGAGGCCCTCAACCTCGTCGCGTTTAGTTGGGGCGGCTCGAACCTCGCCGAAGGCGATACCGTGCTCGTCTCCACGATGGAGCACCACTCGAACATCGTGCCCTGGCAGATGATCGCCGAGAGTTCGGGCGCGAAGGTCGAACCGATCCCGGTCTCGGACTCCGTCGAACTCGACCTCGAATGGCTGGAAAGGCGCCTTAAGAAGGGCCGCGTCAAGGCAGTCGCCGTCAAAGCCGTCTGCAACGTGAGCGGCACGGTCAATCCTATCGCAGAGGTCGCCCGTCTGGCCCACAACAGCGGAGCGATCATCGTCGTCGACGCGGCTCAAGCGTTGGCGCACGAATCGATCAACGTTCGGGACTGGGACGCCGACTTCGTCGCGCTGACGGCGCACAAAGCCTACGGGCCAATGGGGATCGGCGCGCTCTACGGCAGTTCCGACC
This sequence comes from uncultured Fimbriimonadaceae bacterium, assembly GCA_964529975.1. Classification (GTDB taxonomy): domain Bacteria; phylum Armatimonadota; class Fimbriimonadia; order Fimbriimonadales; family Fimbriimonadaceae; genus JADFMN01. Next base: position 5,530 of record CAZGXW010000073.1, on the reverse strand, counting down.
TCCTGGACAGAATGCCTCCCTACCAAACAGGCGGCGGCATGGTGCGAGGCGTCACTTTTGCCAAGACCAATTTCGCGGATCCGCCTGAACGATTTGAGGCGGGCACTCCCAACGTCGGGGGAGCCGTGGGGTTTGCCGCCGCGATCGACTTCCTCGCACGAATCGGCGTCGAAAGGGCCGCCAAACACGAGCGCGAACTCGCCCGGATCGCAGAAGAGAGCCTTGCCGAGGTCGAAGGAGTGACCATCTATGGCCAGTCGCACGACAAGGCCGGGATCGTCTCCTTCTCGATGGCGGCTGCGCACCCGCACGACATCGGAACCGTCCTCAACGAGTTCGGCGTCGCAGTTCGCACGGGCCACCACTGCTGCATGCCGCTGATGGACAGGCTCGGAGTCGCCGCAACGACGCGAGCGTCGTTTGCCTGCTACAACACCAAGGAAGACGTGGTCGCGCTGACCGACGCAGTCCACAAGGTCCAGGAGATCTTCGGATGAGCCTGCACGACCTCTACCAAGAAATCATCCTCGACCACGGGAAGAGCCCGCGCAACTTCGGAGAGTTGGACCCGCACACGCACGAGGCCGAAGGGTTCAACCCCCTCTGCGGCGACCAGATCCGCCTGCAAGTCTTGATCAAGGACGGGAGGATAGAAGACCTCAAGTTCTCCGGCAGAGGCTGCGCCATCAGCACAGCAAGCGCGTCGATGATGACGCAACTCGTCAAAGGTAAGTCGGTCGAAGACGCGCTCACCCTCGCCGAGAAGTTCCGCCGATCGATGACGGAAGAGGGAAGTGACGACGACATTCCGGAACTCGGTTGCCTGAGCGGAGTCAAAGAGTTCCCCAACCGCGTCAAGTGCGCGACGCTCGCATGGCACGCGCTCAAGAGCGCCGTCACGAACGGAGAGAAGGTGACTACAGAATAATGCCTGAACGCATCGACGACGTCCCGACTACCAAGAAACTCAACACGATCGAACGCTCGATCCTCGAAAGCGAGGTCATCGAGGCGATCCGACAGGTCTACGACCCCGAGATCCCCGTAAACGTCTACGACCTCGGCCTGATCTACGGCCTCTCGGTCGACGAGGACGCCAACGTGGCCGTCCAGATGACCCTCACATCCCCGGCCTGTCCGGTCGCCGAGTCGCTGCCGCTGGAAGTCCAAAACAGGGCCGAGCAGGTATCAGGCGTCCGGTCCGTCAACCTCGAACTGGTGTGGGACCCACCCTTTTCCATCGACCGTATCCCCGAGCACATCCGCCTAGAACTGGGGCTCCTGTGAATCCTCCCAGACCTGGACGTATACTTAACTGGCGTAGGCACACAAAGTGAAGTTCAGCGCCCAAGAAGAGTTCGGCCTCCGGTGTTTGATCGCCCTGGCCCGAGAGGGTGAGAACGGCTTTCTCACCATTCCAGCCATCGCCAAGGCCGAGGGTCTCACCCAGTCTCACGTCGCCAAACTTCTTTCGATCCTACGCAAGTCCGGCTTCATCAACAGCCACCGCGGACAACAAGGCGGTTACACGCTCAGCAGGCCCGCCAGCCAAGTGCTGGTCTCTGACCTGCTCGCCGCCCTCGGAGGGCGATTGACGCACGACAGGTTCTGCGTCCGCTTCACGGGCCAGAACGACGAGTGCGTCCACACCGACGACTGCACGCTCTTGCCGCTCTGGGTCCGCATCCAAGAGTCCGTCGACGGAGCGCTCAAAGGACTCACGCTTGCCGACCTTCTCGAGCCTGGCGCAGGCGTAAACGTGCGCCTCTACGACGACCCAAAGATGCGCCAGCCCGCCGGTGTTTGAGATGGATTTCCCGATCTCCATTTCCCCTGAGGCGCTCGATAAACTCAAGTCACAGTTCGCTCGCAAGGGTTCGCCAGACGGATTCGTCAGGCTCGGCGTCAAAGGCGGCGGGTGCAGCGGTCTCGAGTACGTTATCAAGTTCGACACGAAGCCTACGAACTTCGACGTCGAGAAGGACTTCGACGGCCTGCGGGTCGTGACCGACACGAAGTCGGCAAAGTTCCTCACGGGTGCGACCCTGGTCTGGACGAACAACCTGCTCGGCGCGTTCCAGTTCGACAACCCCAACGCAGACCGACAATGCGGCTGTGGGACCAGTTTCACGCCAAAGCGCGCTGGCTAGTTATTCCATCGCACCCAGTTGCATCGCGATCAGGTTGCACTGCCCTTCGTGGTAACTCATGTTCCAATAAGGATAGGCCGCGATCTGCGCCACAGTGAAGGGCCCCCAAGGCATCTGGATCGTGTCCTCCAGTTCCTCGTCGCGGAGCGCTTTGATCACCTCGACGCCCTTGGGCACGTTTGTCTCGAGCAGCGATTTGACGGCAGGCCAACCCTGTTCTACGAGCGCGGCCTTCTTCGCCAAGTACTCCTCGAACGACCAGTTCTCGTCCCACTTGCGGTTGACGAGCAGGGAGCCTTCGCTCAACATCGCGCACTCGGCCGCTTGGTCGAGCGCGCTGCGCGCCGAACCGCCCGGTGACCACGTCCGCTTGTCTTCGGGAATCCGCTCCACCGCCGCGATCAGGTTCTCCATCGCTTTGGTCGTGGCACTGGCGAGAAAGGTCTGCAAAGTCTGTCCCATAGGAGTCCTCAAGAAGTAGACAAGTATCTACTTCTTCATAGGCCCGTGTCAAGCCCCCGGCCTTACGCCGCGACCTCGCTCGTGCAGTGCGGACACCGCCGCGCCCCGATCGGGATGTCCATCGTGCAACTCGGACAGGGCTTAGTGGTCGGTGCTGCCGCTGGCTCCTCCGCCCGCTTCAGCCGGTTCATTGCACGGATCATGAAGAACACCGCCATCGCCACGATCAGGAAGCTCAGCACATTGTTCACAAAGAGCCCGTAGTTCAATGTCACGGCTCCGGCCTCCTTCGCGGCTGCCAACGTCGAGTACGGCCCGGCGGTGCCCCCGTCCTTCAGCACGACGTACATCTGGCTAAAGTCCACGTTCCCCAGAAGCATGCCGATCGGAGGCATGATCAGGTCGTCGACCATCGATTTGGCGATCGTGCCGAACGCCCCGCCAATGATGATGCCCACGGCCATGTCCACCACGTTCCCCTTGACCGCGAACTCCCTGAACTCCTTGAAGAAACCCATGTGCCAAGTATGGCAAAGGGAGACGGAAGCAAGGAGCGGGAGCAGGAGCGAGGTCTATAGAGGGCGGACCTCCAGGGCGGTCATCTCCCTCTGTTCCTCCTCCGCATTCGAGTTCCCTCCCCCTTGGGATTTGCCGCGTTGGAATCTGGATAGCCAAATTCCAACCCGCGCAAAGGTTTAGGGTGGGGGTACACCCTACTCAAGCCCTTTTCGTAGGTCTCCAAAGAACGCCGAACAAACCCCTACAAACCCGAACTTCCCCCTGCCCTCCCGCCGTACAATATCCCTAGACAGGAGAAAACCATGAAGCTCCTCATACCCTCCCTCGTCATCCTTGGCGTCACCTCCGGCGGCGCGGCGGTCTACAACAACCAGGCCTCCAAGCAGGAGAAGAACCCGCCCAAGCAGTACATGACCCCAGAGCAGAAGCAGGCCCAGCTCAAAGAGAAGCAAGCGTTCACCTTCGACAAGCAAAAGAAGCAGATGTCCGCCGAGCAACAGGCCGCCTATGAACAGAAGATGGCCCTCAAGCGGCAGATGCAAGCCGACTACGAAAAGATGAAGTCGCTCAAACAGCAGGGCGACTACCAGTCCTACGAGCGCATGAAGGCCGACATGGCCGCAAAGGAGAAGGCGTACCACGACCAGAAGATGGCTTGGAAGAAACAACACCAGGCCGAGTACGACAAACAGAAAGCCTACAAACAGCAGCAAGAGCAACAGTACTACGAGCAGAAGAAGAAACAGATGTCCGCCGAACAGCAAGCGGCGCACGAACAGAAGATGGCCGAGAAGCGACGCCAACAGGCCGAGTATGAGAAGGCGATGGCGGAGAAGAAAGCGCGCATGTCAGCCGAAGAGCGCGCGGCCTACGAAAAGAGGATGGCCGACAAGAAGGCGCAGATGTCCGAGTACGAGCGCAAGAAGAAAGAACTCGAACAGGAATACCAGCGCAAACTCGAAGAACTCAAGAAGCAACAAGGCGGCGGCTGACGCCAAACCGACACGAATTCCCGTTTTGAACGGGAATTCGTGTACGTTCTATCCGCCCAACTTCTCGAACAACCGCGCTTCCAACCGCTCCACCAACGGACGCATCGTGATCAGTTCTAGCACCTCGGCCGCGAACGCGTACACCAGGATCCCCTCCGCCGATGCGCGAGGGATCCCGCGCGACCGCAGATAGAACAACGGTGTGTCCTCCAGTTGGCCCACGGTCGCCCCGTGTGTGCACTTCACGTCGTCTGCGAAGATCTCCAACTGCGGCTTAGAATCGATCGTCGCGCGCGGCGACAAGAGCAGTGCCGCATTGTTCTGCACAGCGTCGGTCTTCTGTGCGTCCTGGTGAACGAAGATCTTTCCGTTGAACACCACCGTCGCCTCGTCGTCCACGATCTGCTTGTAGACCTCGAACGAGTTGCAGTGAGGAAGCGCATGGTCCAGCCGCGTGTGGTTGTCGAGCAACTGCTTGCCGCGCGCCACCACAACTCCGTCGAGGCGCGTCACGATGTGCTGCCCGCCCAGCCAGAACTCCTGGTCTAGTCGAGCGATCGCCCCGCCAAAGGAAACCGAGTACGAGCGATACTCTGAATCGTCCGACTGCGAAATCGCCCACAGGGCGAACGAGTACGTCGACTCGCTCTCGTCCTGCACGCGCACGTGCTCTACGTTCGCGCCGCGACCCGTCACCACCTCGGCGACCGGAAGCGCCAGGTTCGTGCCTGCACCGTCCGTCAAATGCGTCTCGACGATCTTTGCCGTCGATCCCTCTTCCGCCACGATCAACAATCGAGGCGCGACGCACACCCCGTCGCCGCTCGTCACGTGGACGATCTCGATCGGCTTCTCGACAGCGCATCCGGCGGCAAGGTGGATGAACAGACCGTCCTCGAACAACGCGGTTGAAAGAGACGCGAACGTATGCCTGTCCGTCTGAGCGACCTTGCCCAGATGCGCGGAGACCAACGTCTCGTTCTCGACGATCGCGTCGCGTAGCGACTTCACCGTCAGCCCTTTCGTCGTCGCGATCGAGAGCAGATTGCGGTCCAGACGTCCGTTGACCAAGACAACGCGAGTGCCCTCGCACACGAACGGAAGTTCGAACCCGAAGACCGCGGGCCCAGGCTCAGATGGTGCAAACGTGTACGAGCCGAGCGGTCGCAACGGCGTGTACTTCCACTCCTCGTTCTTCGGAGTGGGAATCCCGAGTTCTCGGTGCACGGCAAGCCCGCGTGCGCGCAAGGCCCGCAGCCACTCCGGCCCGTCGACGGCACGCCTCTCGGCGGCCTCGACCAGCAATCCCAGTTCAGAGTCGTACTTCTGCGCCACCATCACGCTTTTGCCAACTCCGCCTCGAGCGGGCCGTAGCCCTGCGTCTCTAGTTCGAGCGCGAGTTCCTTG
>CAZGXW010000072.1:0-10414 GCA_964529975.1 uncultured Fimbriimonadaceae bacterium | reverse complement strand
GGTAGCTCAGTTGGTAGAGCATCGCACTGAAAATGCGAGGGTCGCCGGTTCAAGTCCGGCCTGTGGCACCATTCTCTTTCAGCGCTGGGACTGAGTTCAAACGAGACACGATCAAACGGGCCGGAGCGTCTGTCCCTATAGAGGGTTTCTGTCGAATGCTCAGGCGTTTTGTGTTGCTCGTTGTGTCGCTCCTTGCGGCGGTCGTGTTCGCCCAGGACGCGACGAAGATCAAGGCGGGCGACCGCGTCAGGCTGACCTGCGAGGAAGAGCCGACCCTCAACAAGGAGTACGCGGTAAGCGCACAGGGCATGGTGCTGATCGACTTCCTCGGCGCAGTGAAGGTCGAAGGCTTGACCGAAGCCGAGGCGGCGCGAACGATCGCCGACCGGTTGATCAGCGAACGCATCCTGCGCCAAGCGACGGTGCGCGTGAAGATCGTGAACACCACGATCGCGCCGGTGACATTCAAGGGCCTGGTCAAGGTCACGGGTCAAGAGCCATTCAAGGAGGGACTGAGACTATCCGACATCGTACGCAAGGCGCAGCCGACGGAGGAGGCCGACCTCACGCGGGTAGAGGTGCGCGGTGCGCGCACCTTGCTCGTTGACTTCACACGCTTCGACCCGGCGACGAACGCGAACAACCCGCTGCTCGCGCCCGGCGACACCGTGACGTTCTTGCCCAAGCGCGCGCCTGGGCTTGTAATCTTGCTCGGTGGAGTCGATCGTCCTGGCGGCGTGACTTGGGAGCGAGGAATGACGGTGCGCAGCGCGATCGAAAAGGCGGGCGGCTTTGCGAGCCTGGCCGTGGTTTCAAACGTTCGGCTCGAGAGAGAGGGCCGGCCCGCACAAACCCTCGATCTCAGCAAACCTGGCGTCGATGCCCCGGTGCAAGAGGGCGACAGGATCATCGTCTCCATGAAGGAGGAGCGGCAATACGTGCAGGTTTCGGGTGCCGTGGCCAAGGGCGGGTTCATCGAGTTCGTGCCAGGGATGACGCTGACGAGGGCCGTGACGGCAGGCGGCGGACTTCGACCCGACGCAAACACCAAGTCTGTGAGACTGACGCGAAAGGGCGAAGAAAAGTCGGTGACCTATGACTTCGAGGCGTTGGCACGAGGGACGGTGAAGGATCCCGTGCTCAATCCCGGCGACAAAGTGATGGTCGAGGCCAAACGCACGGGCAAGAAAGATATCCTCTACTCGCTGACCGTCCTCGCCCTGCTGTACATCCTCCTCGGCCAATGAAGTGGGACCGGAGCAAAGGCAGGCCTGAACCCATCGCCGCGCTCAACCGCGTCAAGGAGCGCGACAATGGAGAGCGGCTTGTCGATCTCCGCAAGATTGCCCCAAAGGTGAAGATCTTTCGCGAGGCGACGATCCCCTACGTGCGTGAATCGGTCGCGCAAATGATGAAGGAGGCGGCAGCATGGCTCCCGCGCGGGTTCTATCTGTCGCTGACCGAGGGTTGGCGCCCTCTAGAGAGACAACGGCTGATCTACGAGTTCATGACCAAGAGCCTTCTCGAGGTCAAGCCAGGGCTCGACTATCGCACGCTCCGCCGCACGCTGAACCGATGGGTGGCGCCTGTCGACCAGAAAGCGCCGCCTGGACATTGCACGGGCGCGGCTGTGGACGTCTACCTTGTCGACAAGGACAACAAGCCGTATGACGTGACTTCGCCGTTCACGCGGTTTGCCAGCGGACCGACCTACGTGTTTGGGCTGACTCCCGAGGCACAGAAGAACCGCATGCTCTTGGTCGAGACCATGCTGGGAGTCGGGTTCAGCAACTGCCGTGACGAGTGGTGGCACTACTCATACGGGGACGCGGCCTGGGCCGTGCGAACGGGGCGCAAAACCTGCAACTACGGGCTGATCGACCTCCCTGAAGCGCTCTACAAGGAGCAACAGCGGCTCTGGGTGATCGAGCGCAAGAAACGGAAGAACCCGTTCCGAGACGGCTAGCCAGGACCGATGAAGTTCGTGGGCATGCGCGAGCCGTCCGGGCTGAACGGAGTGGGGCTGGCGACGAGCACATCGACCTTGATCGGCGAACTCACCTCGCGGGAGACGAGCAGCCTGACTTCTGTTTGCGCGCTCATCGTCGCTCTGCCGAGTTTGTACCAAGCGAGTCCCATGCCGTAGAAACTGACCGGAGGCTCGGTGATCTTGAGGACCGTCCCTCCAACGACGAGCGCGACGCTGTCGCGAAGGGCGGGCGGGATGTCGGCAGCGATCCAGAACTCGTGTTCGGTCACTTGTCGCGGTCGTAGCGGAAACCTTGCGAAGTAGCCTTTGCTCGTCGAGAGTTTCGACTCAAGGACGAGACAGTCGCTGTTGGATGCCCCTGGCACGTACCTTGGCTCGCCGAAGTTCGACTCGGGTGAGCGCTCGGCCTCGATCCACATATACGGGGCGGCCTTGGGCAAGAGGGTGTTGAACTGCTTGATGAGGGCCGTGTACCCGCCGATCGGGTTCCGCTTGAACGCGCTTGTGTTCTGCGCAAATAGGAACTCCTGGTCTCCACCGGGATCGACCATCAGACTGAAGTTTGCGAACAGCGCGGTCATCATCAGGACGTTCTCTTCATAGGAGATCTCCGGCACGGGCACGTCCTGGATGCCGCTGAAGATGAGCGGCGTCTCGGTGATCGTGAGTTCGATCGAGTCTTTGCGGACGCGGATGCGGACCTCGCTCCCGTCAAGTGCCTCGACCTTGACGGACTTGGGATCGCCCATGAAGAGTTTTGTCTCGACGGGTTGTCCGGTCGCCCAAATGACCGTATAGGGCCGCGGAGCACCGCTGTAGAAGTAGCCTTTCAGGGTCGAGCCGAGTTCCAGCCGGTTACCTGCGGCTGGGGACGGCAGCATCCAGGTGCCTCCGAACAGCTTGACCGGCATGGCGGGGTTCCGTGCGCCCTCGGGATAGAACAAGGGCTTGGGCTTCCAGCCCGCGTCTCCAGTGTCGCCTCTGTGTCGTTTGGCCAGCCCCGCGACCTCACCCAGTTTCGCTGGATCGTTCGTTCGGAAGAACCATCCCCTGACACCCATGGACTTCAAATCCAGATAGGCCGTTTCGAGATCGAGGCGGGCGTCCTTTGCGATCTCCAGGCCTGTGACCATCAAGACCTGGCCATGCGCGCTTTGCAGGACCGTGCTGGACGGTCTGCTGACGGACTCGATCACATCGCTTATGTTCGAAGCCTGGAAAGCAGTTCCAACTCCGGCTACTCCCGTCTGGGCGCTGTCATAAGGGCCGGTCCATCCGCCCCACGTTTGGATGACGGGGACATCGACGATCTGCCTGATTGCTTGGACGAGTCGCGTGTACCGCCTAGTTGCTGTGGTTCGCAAGACCGAGCGCACGTCTCCCCATGCCGTCGATCGCTCGCGGTCGCTCGGGTAGATGCGGTCGCGGACTGGGTCCCACAGGCTGGGCACACCCTTGGTGTCTGACCACAGCGGCACCAATCGCGCCAACTGCTCCCAGGTCGTGATATCGTGCGCGCCGATGCTCCAGGCCCGGATGCAGGTTTCGACCGCGCCGTACTTCTCTTGAAGGAACTGTTGCATCTCGATCGCGAAGATCGGTGAGCGCGGAACGAACATGATGTCCGGTGTTGGGAACTGGGCGACCGACCCCATGGGATCGATGATCCCGCGGAACCCCGCGCCAAGCGTCTTGGTCTTGAGTGAGTTCAGCAGAGTGTCGCGGTGGCCGTCGAAACCTTCCCAGAAATCGGGGGTCTGAAGGTCGCGTACGACGGGATAAAAGAGCGCTACGTGGGGAGTCAGGACTTGTGTGTCGAGCGTCTGCTTGAACTGACCGCCAGGGGTCAGATAGGCGCGATACGACCGGACCGCAGAAGTGCGTTTGTCGGCGATGACGGCGAGCGTCTGTTCAGCGGCCTGAAACTTGGCGTCGATCTCTGCCTTGCCCTCGATGTCGATGCGGAAACCTTGGGGCTCGACGACCGTTCCCAGCGCGGCCGGTGCAGCCGACGACACGGCGAGGAACCACCGAACGTTCGAGGTGTTCAGGACTGCAAGCGCCTCGTCCCAGCCTGCGCCATTGGCGGGCAGTTCGACGATCAGGTCTTCGATGCCAGCGTCGACGGCTTGCTTGATGGACTCGGGCGACCCATCGACCCTGGCACCGATCGGCATGTAGGGTACGCCAGACCACAACAGAGCGTTGTTGGGGTTGACAGACCACGCCGCGGCTCCGGTTGGGGAAAACGCTAGCGAGAGGAGACATGCGATCGAGGTCAGCATGTGGGTTCAAGGGTACCTGGCCCTGAAGGTCAGACGGGTAGGATTCGGGGGTGGTTTCGTCCGGCGCATCGACCGACCTCCTGTGCGTGAACACGATCCGAGGCCTGGCTATCGACGCCGTGCAGAAGGCCAATTCCGGTCACCCGGGAATGCCCCTCGGTTGTGCTCCTATGGCGTTCGTCCTGTGGGACAGGCACCTCAAGCACAGCCCAGGAAACCCGACTTGGTTCGACAGAGACCGGTTCGTCCTTTCCGCCGGCCATGGCAGCATGCTGATCTATTCGCTGCTGTACCTCTACGGCTACGGCCTCGACCTCAGTGACCTCCGCAACTTTCGGCAGTGGGGAAGCCGCACCCCCGGACATCCCGAGAACCACCTGACTCCTGGCGTCGAGATGGCCACCGGCCCTCTGGGGCAAGGGATTTCGACGGCGGTCGGAATGGCTCTCGCTGAGAGGTTCTTGGCATCGCGCTTCAACAAGCCTGGCCACAAGTTAGTGGACCACTTCACGTACGTCCTTGCGTCCGACGGCGACCTGATGGAGGGCGTGGCTCAAGAAGCCTGTTCTCTAGCAGGCCACCAGAAACTGGGCAAGTTGATCGTTCTCTACGACTCGAACAAGATTACGATCGACGGCTCGACCGACCTTGCCTTCACCGAAGATACGGCGTCGAAGTTCAAATCCCTTGGGTGGCACGTGCAGTCGATCGACGGCATGGACATGGAAAAGGTCGACGAGGCCCTCAACAATGCCAAGCGGGAAGACCTTGCCCCTAGCCTGATCATCGCGCGAACCACGATCGGCTTTGGGAGCCCGAACAAGGCTGGATCAGAGTCGTCGCACGGAGCAGCCCTTGGCGTCGAGGAGGTCAAGTTGACCAAGAGCAGCCTGCGCATCCCCCAAGACGACTTCTACGTGCCGCAGGAGGCGCTGGAACACTGTCGACGCGCCGTCGAGGACGGCCGAAGTCACGAGAATGCCTGGGAGGCTCGGATCGCGAAGTACGCCCAGGAGTTTCCTCGCATCGCCGACGAGTTTCGTGCCGTCGCCAGGGGCGAGTTCCCCTATGACTGGCAGGGAACCCTCCCCACGTTTGACAAGGCTATCGCAACGCGCAACGCCAGCCACAAGGTTTTGAACGAGATCGCGACCAAGTTGCCCGTGCTCATCGCGGGCTGCGCCGACCTCGCGGGAAGCGTCAAGACGGTCATCAAGGACGGAGGCGAACTCCAGGTCAAGACGCCGGGCGGCAGGAACGTGAGTTATGGCGTGCGTGAGCACGCGATGGCCGCGGCTGTAAACGGAATGACTCTCCACGGCGGCGTGAAGGCATTCGGCGGCACGTTCTTGATCTTCAGCGATTACTGCCGACCGTCGCTGAGGCTGTCCGCACTTATGGAGTGTCCGTCCATCGAACTGTTCTCGCACGACTCGATAGGGCTCGGCGAGGACGGTCCGACGCACCAGCCCATAGAGCAAACGATGTCTTTGCGGATGATCCCGAACTACAACGTGATGCGCCCAGCGGATGGAAACGAGACGGCCGTCTGTTGGCGGATCGCCCTCGAGTCGACAGGGACGCCCTCGGCAATCTTGCTCACAAGGCAGGACGTTCCGGCCGTCTCGCCTGCCCCAAGCGCGGACCATCCTGCCACAAAGGGCGCTTATGTCCTCAAGGAGCCTAGTGAACCGGCCAAGGCAGCGATCGTGGCGACGGGCAGCGAAGTGGGACTGGCGCTCCAAGCTGCGGACGCGCTTGATTCCGAAGGAGTTCCCACGAGGGTCGTCAGCATGCCTTCATGGTTCCTGTTCGAGCAGCAGGACGCGGCCTATCGCGAGAGTGTGCTCCCAAGGTCTTTGCCGACTGTGAGCGTGGAAGCAGGAACGACGCTGGGCTGGGCCAAGTACGCACAGGCGCACGTCGGGATCGACCACTTTGGGGCATCAGCGCCCGCAGAGCGTCTGTTTGAAGAGTTCGGGTTCACGGTCGCGAACGTGGTCACGACCGTGAAAGGGCTGCTTTAAGCGGCGCCCGGGCTAGCCGCCCTTCTTGGTCTTCTTGCGCTTGCCACCAGGGCCGAGTTCGACGCCGATGCAGTTGTCCGCAAACTCGGGCGTGAACAGGACGTGGTGCGGCAGATCGCCGCCGCTCACGGTCGACCAGTTCACTCGCTCGAGCGACCAGCGCCATCGGATGTCTGGCGGCGTGTAGAGGTACTCCACGCCCTCCTTGAGGATGTCGCCCAACAGTGTCTTGAGGTCCTTGCGCTTGCCGAGCAGGGCCTCGCCGGCGTCCTGGTTGGCAATGATAGGCACAGAGAGCCTGAGAATCGTTTCTTCGACGAGCTTTTGCTTGGCCTTAGAGAGCTTCTTGCCCTTAGTCCCGCTGTCGCCGTCCGAGTCGCTGGCAGCCTGCACGTCGCCGACGAGCGCCTTGGCCAGTTTCTCCTGGTCGGCAGGCCATTCGAAGGTCTTGCCGTCGTACTGGACTTTTGCGAAGTGCCCAGCCTCGACGATCGCGGTCGCGATCAGGGCCACGTCGATCGGCTTGAGGTTCTCATAGGTCTTGCGAACCTGGTCGAACGTGCTTTCGGGCTTGGTTAGGTTGCAACTGATCAAGGCTGGTCGGACCTCTTGGGATGCCAGGGGAACCCCCGGCTCAGGCCCCCTATTGTACCTGCGCGGGTAAAACCCGGGCATGAAGGATTGGCTCCGCCTAGGACTCGTCGCTGGCCTCGCCCTGGCCGTTTTGGGCTGCTCGCCAAAGGCCAACTCGACCGCCGAGCCCGGGGCTCCGGCCAAGTTGAAGGTGGCCATTGTCTACGACAAGGGCGGACTGGGGGACAAGTCCTTCAACGACTCTGCCGCCCGTGGGATCGAAAAGGCGAAGGCCGAACTCGGCGTCGAGGCCGTCCAGATCGAAAGCAAGGAGGTCAAGGACTACGAGTCCAACTTGCGTGAAATGGCGGACTTGGGCAACGACCTGGTCATCGCGGTCGGCATCAACATGCAGAAGGCCTTGGAGACTGTCGCCAAGGAGTTTCCCAACACCAAGTTTGCGATCGTAGACGCCCCGGTCGACTTGCCAAACGTCCGGTCGCTACTTTTCAAAGAGGAGGAGGGCAGTTTCCTAGTCGGCTACCTGGCCGGGCTCATGACCAAGACGAACAAGATCGGCTTCATCGGTGGGATGAACATCCCACTCATCAAGAAGTTTGAGTACGGATACCTGGCAGGCGCTAAACTGGCCAATCCTGCAGTCGAACTCGTCACGCCGCTCTACACCGGTGACTGGGACAACATCGACACCGCGAAGTCAAGCGCTGGCGTGATTTACAGCAAGGGCGCGGACATCATCTACCATGCGGCGGGAAGGGCCGGCCTTGGGGTCATTCGGGCGGCCAAGGACCAAGGCAAGTTCGCGATCGGCGTCGACAGCGACCAAGACAGCGTCGAGCCGGGATCGGTGCTGACCAGCATGATCAAGCGCGTCGACGTCTCGGTGTTCCAGACGATCTCGGACTTGAAGAACGGGAACTTCACCGCAGGATCAACGGTGTACGACCTGAAGAGCGACGGGGTCGGGTATTCGGATCTAACCCACACGCGTGACCTTATCGGCGCGGACAAGATCGCCAGGCTTGAGGAAGTCAAAAGGCACATCATCGACGGGCACGTGATGGTGCCGTCCAGCAAAGAGGACTGGGACAAGATCCAAGCAGCGGAACCGCAGGGCGGTTAGTCCGCCTTTTCGGCAGGGGCACAGGCACAATCGTCGCCGCACCCAGCCTTAGGGGCGTAGTCGTTGACGTGGAACCCACCGCCCTTGAACATGACCGCTGTGGGCTGGATGAGCCGGTTGAGCGTGCCCTTTCCGCCACATTCGCAGTTCTTGAGCGGGGCGTCAGTCATGCGCTGCTCGGCTTCGAAGACTTTGGCGCACTTGGAGCACTCGTAAACGTAGGTAGCCATCCTCTTATGGGAATTATGGGCTGTTTCGGGCTCCTGGGCCACGCTCCGGCCCTATGTCAAAATGGGCCTTGACGGGTCAAGACGATGGTTGAACAGGTGTTTGGGCTTGGCGATCTGAAGGCGATCGTCCTGCTCATCCTCCTGGAAGGGCTGCTCAGCGCGGACAACGCCTTGGTCCTGGCCATCATGGTCAGGCACCTTCCCCCGGAGCAGCAGAAGAAGGCGCTTCTCTACGGCCTTGGTGGCGCGTTCGTCTTCAGGTTTGTCGCGATCCTGTTGGCGACCCTGATTATCCAACTTTGGTGGCTCCAACTGGTCGGTGCCCTCTACCTCGCCTGGATCACCCTCAAGCACTTCCAGAAGGTGCGCAAAGAGGCCGCTGAGGGCCATACCGACGTCAAGACGCTGAAGGGGAAGGGGTTCTGGGCCACGGTCGTCGCCGTCGAACTCACCGACATCGCCTTTGCGGTCGATAGCGTGGTCGCTGCGGTGGCGATCGAGCCTCGACCGGAGAAGATCTGGGTGGTGTACTCCGGCGCGATCTTTGGGGTCGTGCTGCTCAGATTTGCTGCCGGGGCGTTCATTCGACTGCTCGACAAGTACCCGATGCTCGAGCATCTGGCGTACGGGCTGATCGGATGGGTGGCGATCAAACTTGGCATGATGTCGATGCACAACTTCACGCTGACCAGTTATGGAAAGCAAACAGGGCTCTATGTGCCTGAGATGCCCCACTTGCTGTTCTGGGCGGTGATGGGCGTGATGATCGTTGGCGGCACATTGCTCTCCGTGAAGAACGCTCGAAAGTCGGCGGTAGAATCCGCGCCCGGAGAACCAGACAGTGAAGAGCCTTAAGGTCGGACTCATCGGAACGGGCGGCATCGCCCAGGCGTGCCACATTCCCGGCTACAAGTCGCTCCCAGACGACTGCGAGATCGTCTGGGCGTGCGACGCGAACGAGGACACTGCAAAGAAGGTCGCCTCGGAGCACGGAATCCCGAAGGTCACCACGAGTTACGCCGACGTTTTGGCAGATCCCGAAGTCGATGCCGTCTCAATCACGACGCCGAACAAACTTCACAAGCAGCCCACGATCGATGCGCTCGCAGCAGGGAAGCACGTCTTGTGCGAGAAGCCACTGGCCATGAACGCCGATGAGGCGCGTGCAATGTGTCGAGCAGCACGGGAGAGCGGAAAGATCCTGCAGGTCGCGCTGCAGCAACGGTTCACAGGCGCAGGGCAGTTCATGCGCAAGTTCATTGCGGACGGAGGCATGGGCGACATCTACTATGCGCGCGCCCAGGCTCTTCGGCGTCGTGGCGTGCCCGCTTGGGGCGTGTTCATCGATAAGGAGCAGCAAGGCGGCGGGCCCTTGATCGACATCGGCGTCCACATCCTCGACTTCACCCTCACGCTCATGGGATATCCCAAGCCTGTCAGTGCGAGCGGCATGACTTGGGACACGCTCGGAAAGAACCCGGACTTGTACAACATGTGGGGCGATTACGACCGCACCAAGTTCACCGTCGAAGACATGGCCGTAGGGTTCATTCGGTTTGAGAACGACGCGGTGGTCGTCCTCGAGTCGTCGTTCATGTCGAACCTCGACGGCAACCCGTACGGGACCCAGTTGTTCGGCACCAAGGCAGGCGCGAAGATCTACTTCGACCAGACCTTCAAGGGCGTCGAGATCTACTCAGAGCACCACGGCCAACTGTTCAATATGACGCCCGTCAACGTCCCGGACGTGAAGGCGCCGCACACGGAGGAGATTGTCGCCTTCGTCAAGGCGATCCAGTCGGGAGGGCCATCGCCAGTCCCCGGCGAGCAGGGCCTCATCCTCAACGCGGTGTTCGACGCGCTCTACAAGAGCGCAGAGACGCGAACAGAAGAGAAGATCGACGTGTCTTTCTAGCGATCAGGAAGTTGGTCTAACAGTCGCGCACGCTTCTGGAAAGACGATGCTGCCTTGGTTCCAAGGCAGTCCTCTCATTGCTTGGGGATAGTGGAACCCCTCGTGCGGCTAGAACAAGCGGTGGGCGCGGCCAGTGCCCGGCCGCGCCCAGTACGGTGTCTCAGATGTCGTTGTACAAGAAGAACTCGTACGGATGGGGTCGGATCTCGACCTCCTGGCACTCGTGCTTCAACTTGTAGTCGACGTAGGC